>JBEHZA010000068.1:0-14542 GCA_048497895.1 Verrucomicrobiota bacterium | reverse complement strand
ACATTAGCGATCAGGTGAACACTGCTGACGAAGGCGGCGGCGTCGCAACGCTGGCGGATAGTGATTAAACCGGCCAATGGATCATTTGCCCTGAATTGCCGGCGTGATTCAATATGGTTGAATAGGGTGAACACCTCCGGTGAACTCCCCATAGCGAGAGAGCAGTTTCGGAACTACTTATAGTAAATGAGAATTCAGCAGAACAAGGAGTTGGCGTTCGGCGACTTTATCACGACGGCCTGCCAGATCCGGAGAATCGGTCAAACGGAGGAACTGGTGCGGCTGTCGCTTGATTTGCGTGGAGTTTTATTTCGACGTTAGCCCGAGAGGCCAGTTTTTTGCTGAAAAGAAAGGTTCTTATGAACAAAACCAGCAGTCCGGTGGATCGAATCAAGCTTGGATTGGTGATGGTGCTCCTGGCCATCTTAACGGGATGTGTGGGGTATGTGGATGGAGGCTACGGCGCCGCTGTGGTCGTGCCGGAGCCGGAAGTGACCGTTTTTGGCGGCTTCTATGAAAGAGGGCCTTACGTGCATAGCTACAGTCATCGCGGTTTTGAAAGCCGCGCGGCAGCTCACCCGTCTTTCCACGGGCACGTCGGAAGGCGCTGAACCAGATCGTTTACCCAATTAAAAACCGACCGGATGATTTTATGAAAATTTTAAACGAATGGATACGTTCAAACCGTTTGCTTGCGACGGTAATGCTGTTCGGCAGCACGGCGATTTTAACGGCTCATCTCACCGCGGCAGAACCGAAGGCCGGGCAGCCGAAACCCGTGGGCGCACAACAAGTGTTTGCTTCGCCGGAGGAGGCGGTCAAAGCGTTGCAGACGGCGGCGGAAGCGAAGGATAAAGCCGCGCTGCAAAAAGTTTTCGGCCCGGAGTTCAAAGAGCTTTTAACCGGCGATAAGGTGCAGGATGAAAATAATGCGCAAAAATTCGCAGATGCGTTGGCCGCGAACACGAAGCTGGTAAATGAGGGGGAGGATAAAGTTACCCTCGAAATCGGGACCAACAGTTGGCCCATGCCGATTCCGTTGGTGAAAACAGAGGGGCAATGGCATTTCGATACGGCGGCGGGAAAAGAGGAAATTATTAACCGGCACATTGGCAAAGACGAACTCCATGCGATTGGCGTTTGCCGGGCTTATGTGACGGCGCAACGGCAGTACGCCAGCGCCAATATCAACGGCACTTCAAATTACGCACTGAAATTCAAGAGTACAGCCGGGAAAAAAGACGGTCTCTACTGGCCAACGACGGATAATGAAGTAGCCAGCCCGTTTGGTCCCCTGGTGGCTGAGGCCCATGCAGAAGGATATGGGGGCCATAAAGGTCCCGGCCCGCATCCGTTTCACGGCTACTATTTCCGGATTCTTACCCGGCAGGGTAAAGCCGCACCCGGTGGCAGAGTGGATTACCTGAGCCATGGCGAATTGAGTGGCGGCTTTGCGCTCGTTGCCTACCCGGCGATCTGGGATCAATCAGGCATCATGACTTTCATCGTTAATCAGGAGGGCAAAATCTATCAGCGCAATTTCGGCGAAAAGACCGCTCGTATTGCTGGAGACCTGAAAGAATACAATCCCGGCAGCGAATGGACGCTGGTACAGGATGAAGGCGTTTCCAGCGCGGTGTCTGAAAAGTAACGCGCCAACTTGATTATATCCCAGCGAAAGAGTTCTTTGAACCGGGGGTTATTTCAACTCTTTCACAATCGCTTCGATGATTTCCGTCAGGGGAATTTTTTTGGAGATCAATTTGCGGTTGCCCGAAGGTCGCGCCATATCTTTGGGTGTGACCATCGAGGAGAGGAAAACAATCGGGATTTTTGCCGTGAGCGGGTCTTCGTTAATCTTCTGAGCCACTTCGCCGCCCCATTCGCTCATGTCGATGTCGCAGACAATCAGGTGCGGTAAAAATGATTTTGCCAGACCAGCGGCCTTTTCCGGCGCATTGGTGACTTCAGTAACGATGCCCCCAAGAGCTTCCAGTTTGGCTTTCAATAATTTGGTCACGTTCGGATCATCGTCGATGAGGAGAATTTTTTTTGAGTCCATAATGGTATGCGAGGTCGAGGTGGTCAGATATATTTTATTTGGAGCGAGGTTAAATGAGTGCGCAGATCGGCCGTCAGGGCGCGGGCCTGTTCCAGTTCGGATGCCTTGGCGGCGTCCGAGATGCTGGTCGCTAGGCGGCTCGCGGTCTCAAAGCCATACATGGCCAGACTGCCCTGAAGCTTGTGAGCGAGTGAGCCAACGCCCTGATTATCGCCGCCGGCGATGAGCCGTTCGAGATCGTGAATTTGATGGCGTTGCGAAGCTATGAATTCGGGAATTAAATCCTGAATGGCCCGGTCCACGGAGACGACGGCATTTCCCAAAGCGAGCACCCGTTTCAGTTCTTCGTAGAGTTTTGGCTTGGCCGTGGGCTTGGCGAGGATGCGATCAAATCCCGCTTCAAGGCAGCGTTCGCGGGTGGCCGCATCCTGATGGCCGGAGAACGCAATCAGAATGGCGGCCGGACGGGGCGGTTGTTGCTCGCGATACCATTGGCGATACGCGCGCACTAATTCCAGCCCGCTCATCCCCGGCATCTCCAGATCAATGAGTGCAGCGGTGATCGGTTGCCCCTGCAAGATGGTCAACGCCTCCGTTCCATTGGCAGCCAGATGCAGCGCCAGTGGCGGGGTTGGCAGGATATGCTCAAGATAAGCCCGGTTGGCGCCGTCATCGTCGGCAATTAAAAAGTCTGCCGGGGGCAGATCCATCGCTTCTGCCCGTTGGGAATGGGCGGCAGCAGTTTCTGCCCGGTTGGCACGGAACGCTTCGAGGTCGGCGGCGGAAGCCCGGGGCAGGAAGACATGGATCGTGGTGTGCCCCGGTTCTGAACTGTCGAGCTGAATGCTGCCGCGTTGAGTTTTCGCCATGAGTTTGGCGGAAAAGGTGCCGAGACCGGTGCCGCCGGTTTTCCCGTGCGTGACATATTTATCAAAGAATCGCTCACGAATGGATTCAGGCACTGCGCCCGCGTTGCGAAGGCTGATTTGAGCTTGAGCAGGATTGCCCGCAAAGCGGAAGGATATACCTTGTTCAGCAGGTGAGGCTTCAATGGCGTTCTTGAGCAGATTGTAAAACAGACTGTGGCTGAGGAGCCGCTCACCCAGGACGATAATGTCCGCTGTGTCCGGGTCGGCAAAAGTCAGGTCGAATTTTAATTTTTTTCGCGCGGCGTCAATCTCCAGTTCTGTGATGATCTGGCGGACCAGTTCGACCAGGTCAAACGGTTCCGCTTTGAGCGTGTAATTGCCGCGTTCCATTTTCATCAGATCGAACGAGGCATGAATCATGTTCAGCATGGCGTAACCGGCGTTGGCAATGATGCACGCATGTTCCGCGGCTTTGCTGTCGCGGGCCGTTTCGTCAAGGATGAGTTCGGAATAGGAAATCATGTTGCTGAGCGGGCCGCGCAAATCGTGCCGCAACATATGATCCACGTCCTCGCGCAAATGGGCGGCTTGCACGAGTTCTTCGTTTTGCCGCTGGAGCTGTAATTGAGCCGCGCGAAGAGCCAGGTGAGTGCGCACGCGTGCGAGCACTTCTTCCGGGCGGAAAGGTTTGATGATGTAATCCAGCCCACCGACTTCAAAGCCGCGCAATTTGCTTTCGGTCGCATCCAGCGCGCTGATGAACAGAACCGGCACATCACGGGTGCGGGCATCGGCTTTCAAATGCTGGCAGGTTTCAAAGCCATCCATGCCGGGCATGACGATATCCAACAAAATCAAATCGGGCGGTTCGGCGAAGGCGCTTTTTACGGCCAGCGCGCCTTGCAGGACTGGCCGCACGCGATAACCGCTGCGCACGAGAATATCCCGCAAAACCGTTAGGTTTTCCGGCGTGTCATCAACGATGAGAATATTGGCGGCCTGGCTCATGACGGGGATTGAGTCGTAGTCGGTTTTCCGGCCGGCGGTTTTTCCAAAGCCTCTTGAATCAGGTCAAACCGGTAATTTTCCAGCAGATCATTTAATTTAGAAGCCAACGCTGGATTGGTTTCGGCCAATTGTCTGGTGACACTTTGCACCCCGTCAAAATCGGTCAAGGTCGCCGCTTGCAACAAAGGCTGGCGCAGTTGCGGGGCCAGGTCAGTCAGCAGGACCTGCAAGTCTGCTTGAGCGGGCGGGGTGGCATTGGCTGCCGGCGCTTCGCGTGTGGCGTAAACGAAATCAATGTTCAGGTGCTGCTTGATAAGCGCGTAAATATCGGTTTCACGGAAGGGCTTGCCGACGACGGCGGCGAATCCCGCCTGTTCCGCCCGCGTATGGCCTTCTTCCAAACTGCTGGCGGTGATGGCGATGATTTTGGGTTTGGGCTGGCCCGCTTCACTGGCGATTCGATGAATGGTCTTACACGACTCGTAACCATCCATCACGGGCATGCGCAAATCCATCCAGACCAGGTCCGGAGCAAATTTTTTCCATTCCAACACGCCTTCAGCGCCATCGGCTGCGGACGCCATTTCAAAGCCGAGTCCGGAAAGCAATTGGAGCAGCACTTCACGATTTTCGGCATTGTCATCCACTACGAGCATGCGGTGACGGCGGGTGCCAACGCGCACGCGGATAATCTGGTTGGTGTCGGTGGTGATCGGGGCCGGTGAGGTGTTATCGATCTCCACCGGAATAATGAACCAGAAGATGCTGCCCTTGCCGGGTTCGCTTTCCACGCCGATTTCGCCCTCCATCAGTTCCACGAAACGACGGCTTAAAGCCAGGCCCAGGCCGGTTCCTTTGCGCGATTGGCGGCCGGATTCGGTTTGCGTGAAAAGCTGAAACAAATCACCGATTTCCGTTTTGGCAATGCCACCGCCGGTATCTTCCACTTGAAATTTTAAGCGCGTCTGCCCTTGAGCGGGGCGATCCAATACCTGAACCGCGAGACGAATGTAACCGCGTTGAGTAAATTTCAGGGCGTTGCCCAGCAGATTGATCAGGATCTGGCGCAAGCGCAGTTCATCCGTCTTAATCAGGGTCGGAAGATTGCCGGAATGTTCGACGCGGAGTTCGATTTGTTTGTTGCGTGCCGCCAGTTGGAACATGGCGTGGAGATCATTCAAGAGTCGCGGAAGATCAAAGGTGGTTTTCTGGAGGGCGAGTTTGCCTTCCTCAAGTTTGGACATATCCAGAATTCCGTTAATCAACTCCAGCAGATGTTCGCCGCTGCGATTGATCGTGGCCAGATTGCGATGCTCCTGCTCGGTTAAGGTGGTGCTGCGCTTGAGAATTTGGGCGAAACCGAGAATGGCGTTGAGCGGGGTCCGCAGTTCATGGCTCATGTTCGCCAGGAACAACGTTTTGGATTGGGCCATTTTTTCCGCCTTGAGCCCGGATTGTTGCACGGAGTGTTGAAAGTAAATGCAGATGCCCATCAGGATGACGATGTAAAAGACGATGTTCATCGCGGCCAGAAAATCGATGGTAAAAGGATCGAGGTGTTGCACCGGCGAATGATGCAGGGCGTGCCAATAGATGCCGACATATTCGATGACGGGCACAATCGCCATCACGATCCGGGTGTGCAAGGGGATGTGCCCGTAAAACAGCGTGCCGATGACCAGGATGAGCAGATAGTTTTGAAAGGCCGGTTCCAGGCCCAGGACATAAACGGCGAAGGCTTGATGGGTGCCCACCTCCAGCCCTCCAACCAGAAGCGCCAGATCCAATTTGCCAGCCTTGGACCAGCCCAGCGTGGCCATGAAAACGCCAATGCTGAACAGATTGAAATAAGCCAACGGTTCGACTTTGAAGACAATAAAGATAATCAGGAACAGGACATGGGAGATTAACCCAAAGGCGTGGGTATAATTGGAAAGCGAATAAAAATCCTTAAAAGCGGGGGCCAGGTTTTTGGGCGGAGTGGTAAGCCAGCGATGAATGGCTCCCAGAGGGGTGCCTTCCAAAGCATTCCGCCAGGTGCTTTTGGAGTGATTGAGCTTCACTTGAGCACCATTTTGTTAGGTCTGAACGGCATCATTTCGAGGCGATTTTTTACTGAACCGGGTGGAAATTGCAAATGGTTAGCGCGGTGGTCGAAAGGGCCGCCAATGGACGCCCGACGGTTTAGAATTTACGGCCGAGGCTGACGCTCAAGCCGTGACTCCACCAGCTGTAATGTCCGTCCGCCGTCTGCCCCGCCAGGGAAGGAGCGCTGCCGCTGACGGTGCGGGGCAGGCCGCGGGTTAGCTCATAGCCTACATCCCAACTCCACTTTCCCGTCTCCCGCCCGAAGCCGAGCGTGAAAGAATGCCGGTCCGTATCCGGAACGAGCGGGGTGAAATTGGCGCTGGGCACCGAGTTTTGACAATAGAGATAACCGGCACTGGCGCGCCAGCCATGCTCAAAAGTATGCGTCACGCCGGCGGAGAAATTCCACGAGGACTTCCAATTCAAGACCAGCGGCGGCACCGGAGTGGCCTGACGGATGGGAATTACGCCCAGCGATGACCAATCCATCCATTCGGCATCGAATTCAATATTCCACCGGGGAGCCGGACGCCAGGACCAGCCGAAAGTAACGCTCTGAGGAAAATCAAATTTCGCGTGTGCATCCTGCCGGAGATAAAACGAAGGCGGGGGCAGACTCGCGCTGGTTTCCGAGTGGCCACCATAATCCATGGTCGTGGCGCTGCGATAAACGACGCCGAAGGAGTGGGCATCCCAAGGCTGCCAGCGCACCCCGACGCTGAATCCGGGAGCGACCGCGTTGCCGGACAGGCGGAAAGCGTCGTTGTTCACGAAAGGCGAGAGGCCTTCTTTAAAAGTGGCGTCTGAATAATTAATGGTAGGTCCGGCGGCGAGGGAAAGGGTGGGGTGGATTTCCCAGGCGATGACCGGTTGCAGAGTCAGGTAGGTAATATTCCCTTCCAACGCGACACTGCGAAAGCCGGTGGCTTCCGGCCACTTCATGCTCAGGCCGAAAGGCACGTACGTGCCGACGCCAAAAGTGAACGGGCAATCCGGGAATGAGCAGGTGTAATACAGTTGCGGCGCGGCCAGCCATTCGCGCCCGGAATTGGATTTTCCGCCCGTTGGTGATTGGTAATGGGTTTGGTACGTCAGCCCGTAGGAGCCCACGCGGAATTGCTGGCCGGACAGTTGGGTAATGCCGGCGGGATTATAATAGATGGCCGAAGGATTGTCCGCGGTGGCTACGAAGGCATCCGCCCGTCCCAAAGCAAAGGCATCCTGACCGAAGACTTGCAATGCGGCGGCTTGCGCGTGTGGTGTTTCCAGTGCTGCGAGCAAGCCAATGGCGAGGGTGAGCTTTGAGGTTTTCAAGCAATTTTAAAATGCCTTTGAAAAGGTTTTCCCCGGACGGCATTCCTTTTAGAGGATTCACGGGCATCTGCAAGGCTTTCCTTGGAACCGGCTTCACGCCTGCGCAAGAACGCAGCCGGGTTAGCGCTGATACGACGTTAGCCGCCGGTAAAGGGGGGAGTTGAAGCCTATCTGGCAACCAGCATGGTCCGGTATTTATCCCGGTGGACGTACGCCAGAAACAGGTTGGCGATCAGGACGAAGATGCCCACGGGCAAAGCTTCGGGAGCCACGAACGCATTGTAGAGGACGATGTTCACAGTGACCGGAAAGATGACGACCGTGGCGAGGGGAACGAAGCGGCCAGTGACGAAGGCCAGGCCACAGACCAGTTCGGTAATCTTGATCAATGGCATGAGATAAACCGTCGCGGCCACGCCCTGCATAAACGTTTTGGCGTTGCCCTTCAACTCGGGTTCGGGGGCCAGATGAAAGAGGACCACGATGGAGGCCATCAGAAACAGCACACCCAACAGGACCCGGACAATAATAGTGGCAATTTTCATAAAGGAATATTTCGGTTGAACATTGATCGACCGGAAATTCGCAATCAGCTTCGTCGAGTATGACGGCCTTAATCTACGCGAATTTCCGTTGTGCCGCTACTTTTTACTCTCGGCTTCCGCAATGGCTTTGAGGTCCGCCAGCCCCTTTTCAAACTGGCCACCGATCATTTTGTCGCAGTTCATGATCAGGACAAAGGCCTTGTTCAAAAAATTGCTTTTTCCAAACATGCTCCAGGTTACCCGGGTTTGCTGGCCTTCCGCCTGGAAGGTGAATTCGGCCGTGTTCGTGCCTTTGAAGGGTTTCAAAAACTCCAGTTTAATTTGGACGAGTTCCGCTGGACGGCTTTCCATGATCGTCATGCTGCCTTCGCCCACTTTATTATTGCCCGCCCAACGGAAGATGGCGCCATTTCCGGCTGCGGGGCCTTCAAAGGTATTTTTCGCGTTGGGGTCCATTTTAGCCCAGGGCGACCACGCCTGCCATTTGTGGAGGTCATTGACGTGCGCGAATACTATGGCTGGCGCAGCGGCGATGGTGGCCGAACGCGTCACGCGAAAATTATCCGGGCGGGTGGAGATAAAGATCAACAACAGCACGACGACGACCGCGAGGACAATCAGTATGGTGGAGAGCATAATTAAGCAGGTAGATGATGAATGATTTCGGCTGGTTCAGCCTCCGGCCATCGCTCCGACGATGAGAAAGGGTTCGGCGCCGTTTAGGACGGCGTCCGGCAACGGAGTTTCCGACGGTTCCAGGGATAAGTCTTCTTTGCAGGCAAAAAAGCGGACAAAGGGACGGCGTTGCAAGGTGACGTGATCCCGAAGGGTGCCGCGCAAAACCGGATAGCGCGCTTCGAGTGCGTCCAGCAACGAGCGCACGGTTACCGGTGACGCCACCTCCAACTGCAACTCGCCTTGCAGGCGGGCCAGTGTGCGCAGATGATAAGGGAGCACCACGCGAATCATGGCAAGGTTTGGACTTCGACGGAATAAACCGCGGGCAGGTCATGGACAATGGCTTGCCAGGTATTGCCGCCGTCCGCGGAGCCGTAAACCTGACCGCCCGTAGTGCCAAAATAAATTCCGCACGGATCGAGTTGATCCGCGCACATGGCATCGCGCAGTACGTTCACGTAGCAATCCTTTTGTGGCAGGCCTTTCGTGAGCGCTTCCCATTCGTTGCCGCCCGTCCGGCTGCGGTAAACGCGCAGTTTCCCATCGGGCGGAAAATGTTCCGAATCGCTCTTGATGGGAACGACGTAGATGGTCTCCGGTTCATGGGCATGAACGTCAATCGGAAAGCCGAAGTCGGTCGGAAGATTGCCGCTCACTTCGTGCCACTGATCTCCGGCATTATCGGTGCGGAGGACATCCCAATGCTTCTGCATGTACAGGACATCCGGTCGCGAAGGGTGCAAGGCGATGCGATGAACGCAATGACCCACTTCCGCATCCGGATCAGGCAATTCATACGGCGACTTCAGGCCGCGATTAATCGCCCGCCAGGTCTGGCCGCCGTCATTCGTGCGGAACGCGCCCGCGGCTGAGATGGCCACGTAAATGCGTTTATCATTGGTGGGATCGAGAATGATTGTATGGACCGCCATGCCGCCTGCGCCGGGTTGCCAGAGATTGCTTTTAACGCTGCGCAGTCCGGCTAACTCGTGCCAGCTTTTTCCACCGTCCGTACTTTTGAACAAGGCGGCATCTTCTGCTCCCGCGTAAACGGTATCGGGGTCAGTGAGCGAAGGTTCGAGATGCCAGATGCGCTTAAACTCCCACGGATGTTGCGTGCCATCATACCATTTGTGCGTGCCCACTTCGCCATCGTACGCAAATTTATTACTTTGACCCATGGGCATGCCTTCGGGAGTTTTTCCGGGATCACCTCCGGGCGGTTCCCAAGTCTTGCCGCCGTCATCGGAGCGTTGAATGATTTGGCCGAACCAGCCGCTGGTTTGCGACGCAAAGATGCGGTTGGGTTCCGTGGGTGAACCTTTGAGGTGATACATCTCCCAACCGGCAAAGTGAGGACCGCTAACGTCCCATTTTTGACGCGTGCCGTCTGCGGTCAGGATGAATGCGCCTTTTTTTGTGCCTACCAATACGCGGACTTTGCTCATGGTTCTCCTATTTGGTTTTGGGTTTCACTGCCTTGGCCGGTTTGTCTTTGGCTGTGTAAGCCTGCTTCAACAGCTTGATCTCCAATTTCACCATTTTCAACATCGCCTGCATGACCCGATGGGATTTGCGGGTGTCTTTATCCTGCAAATATTTGATTAAGATAGTGGGCACGATCTGCCACGTCACCCCGTATTTGTCGGTCAGCCAGCCACACTGGACTTTCTTGCCGCCCCGGGAAAGTTTCTCCCAGTAATAGTCCACTTCTTTCTGGGTCTCACAATTGACCACAAACGAAATGGCTTCGGTGAATTTGAAGTGAGGCCCCCCGTTTAAGGCGGTGAATTCCAGCCCCTCCAATTCAAAGTCCACCGTCATCACGGTTCCGGCCAGACCGGGTGTGTCTTCCAGATAGAGCGTTTGTCCCGTGATCTTCGAGTTCTTAAAGATGGAGGTGTAAAACTTTGCCGCCTCCTCGGCCTGACCATCGAACCACAAGAACGGGGTGATTTTTTGCCGGGGCGTAATCATAGGAGGGCTTTATTTTGACGCCGGCGGGGTCACAAGGACCATCCAGTTCAAACCGAATTTGTCGGTGACAATTCCGAAACTCGGTGAAAAGAACGTTTTGCTTAAAGGCATTTGCACCTGCCCGCCCTGGCTGAGCGCGGCAAACACTTTTTCGGCTTCCGGGGTGGCCGGAACACCGAGAGAAAGAGTGATTCCTTCAAAGCGGGTGCTGCCGGTGCAATGGCCATCCGAAGCCATCAGGAGGCTCTCGCCGACACGGAAACTGGAGTGCATTATTTTCTCACTCGTGCCGGGCGCGCACATCGACTGGTCAGGGCTCTCCTTAAAACGGAGGAGCATTTCCACTTTGGCTCCGAGATTTTTACGGTAGAACTCCAGGGCTTCTTCGCAGCGGCCGTTGAATTGAAGATAGGGTTGGACCACGTATTGAGTGCTGTTTGCGATCATAGGTCAGGTTGAGCTGTTTTCTGAATTTAAACAAGTTACGAATCAGTCAATTTACAGCTTGGCACGTTTGAGGGTGGTGGGCTTTTCCGGCATTTCCTGGCCGTCAAAAATCGCTTTGCAACTGGTGGTGATGGTGTCCGCATCATCAAACGTGAGCGTGAGCGCGTGCATGTGCGATTCCTTTTTCGGATCAATGCCGCAGGTCTTGTCGAAGTCGAAGCGGAGCGTCTTGTCATCCGCGGACTTCAAGACCATGCCGGGCCGGTTGCCCATCATGCAATAATGCGTCATGGCAAGCTGGCCATCTTTTTCAAAATACATCGTTAACATTTCGTTGGGCGTGCCGGCAAAGACCCGCTCTTCCAGCACAGTGCCGCCAGCCAGCAGCCGGTATTGCATGTCGATGTCGATGGGGCCCTGGCCAATGTCCGTCTTGCCTTTCCAGGTGCCGACCAGTGATTTCATCCGCTCAAATTCGGGCGAATGTTTTTTGGCCGGAACCGGTTCGGCGGCGTTGATCCAAAGGGTGGAAACGAGGAGCAGGGCAGGGTAGAGGGTGGCGAATTTTGTTTTCATACGTTTAATGATTTATCAGTTGTGCGTTTACTTTCATGGATACAACGAACGGACGGATTCATTCAGGACAACTATTTTAATTATTTTAGTTCCGGCTTCCGCCGTTACTTTTTCCGGACAGTTTGAGGCTTATTTTCCAGCCATGATCAGATAGGCGGTGAGTTTATCCAGGGTTCCGGTCCAGCCGCCTTGCATGCTCGGACGGCCTGCATTAAACATCTTCAATTCCGCGGCGGTCGCATTGTAGGGAACCCAATGCACGGTAAGGGTGGTCTTCCCTTCGTGTTCTGTGAAGGTAAACGTGGACAGCATTTCGATCGGCCAGGGATCGGTGGTCAGCGGATGGCGTGTCAGACCGCCTTGTTCATCGGAAAATGAATTGATGAACAGAATGCGTTCCGGAACGGTGATCTCACGGTAAACAAACCGGCCCCACATGACGAGGCCATCCGGCGCGTGCATGGAATAGTGAAACCGGCCACCCGGGCGGAAATCCAATTGAGCCACTTTGACGGTGAATCCTTTGGGGCCCCACCAGTGTTGCATCCGTTCCGGTTCGGTGCAGGCTTTCCAGACCAGTTCCCGGGGCGCAGTGAAAGTGCGCGAGATGACGAAGGGCTCGGCAGTTTGCAGCTTCGACACCTGTTCCGTGAGGCGATCGATGGTTTGCTGGCCGCCTTCGACAGCGCCCACTTCTTTGACCGCCCGGTCGCGTTCGGCTGCGGAAGGAAAGATGGCCCGCAACGTCACTTTGGTTTGCTCGCCCAGGGTATCAAACGTGACGATCGTTCGAAACTGTTCCGGATCATTTGTATCTACCCCGTGTGTGTAGGTGAGTCGCTCGGGCTTGATCACTTCCTGGAAGGTGACCAGATTCTGATAATCCTGTCCGTCCGGTCCGTGCATGATGAACCGCCAGATTCCACCCGGCTTAATGGAGATTTCCTGAAACGTATTGGTAAATCCACGCGGCCCCCACCAGTGAATCAAGTGCTTCGGATTCGTCCAGGCTTCCCACACGAGTTCGCGGGGAGCGTTGAGTATCCGGGTAACGACCAGTTCGCGGTCAGATGTGTCGGTTTGCGAGGCAGACATAATGAAGCGATAGTCGGAGGGTTCAGGAATGTTGAATGGCGGCCAGATAAGCCGTGAGTTGTTCCATAGTTCCGCCCCAACCCTTGGTCATGCCTTCGTGGCTGTTGTCGAAGGTCGAGCGTTCGATCTCCGTGGCATTGTAGGCCGACCAGGCAATGGTAAGAGTCGTTTTGCCATCGCGCTCGGTGAAGGTCGTGGTGGAGAGTGTTTCCAAGGGCCAGGTCGCGCTCATGGGATGCCGGGTCACGCCGCCCTGCGCATCGGAAAAGGAAACGATGACCACGAGTTTCTCGGGCTCGCGGATTTCGCGGATGGTCCATTTACCCCACATTTCATGGCCTTCAGGGGAGCGCAAGCAATAGTGTAAAACCCCACCCGGACGGAAATCCATATTGCAAACCGGCAGGGAAAACCCTTTCGGCCCGAACCAGCGCTTGAGATGTTCGGGATCGGTCCAGGCTTTCCACACCAATTCACGCGGCGCATCGAAAGTCCGCGTGAGGATGAACGGGCCTTTTTCCGAGGTCATGGTCGCCAGTTGTTCGCTCAACCGTTCCAGGGTTTGCTTGCCACCCTCGACGGCGCCGAATTCCTTGACCACAAAATCGCGTTCCGCTTTTGAGCGGAAAACCATGTTAATGGTCACTTTAGTTTTACCGCCTTCCACGATGTCAAAAGACCAGGTGGCCAGAAAGTTGGCTCCCGGACCATTCTCGCGCCGGCCACCGTGCGCATAGACAATGCGTTCCGGTTTGACCACTTCCTGAAAAACGCTCTGGTTCGGATAATTCTTCCCATCGGGACCCCGCATTACGTGCTTCCAGACGCCTCCCGGACGAACATCCATCGTCTCAATCGTCGTGGAGAATCCACGCGGTCCCCACCAGTTAACGACGTGCTTCGGATTCGTCATGGCTTCCCACACGAGTTCGCGGGGCGCATCGAAAACGCGGGTGATATTGATTTCGCGATCGGCAGTGCTTTCAGTTGGAGTGTTTTTGGAGGTGGTCATGGTAACCGGGCGTGCGGGTTAAAATTATTTTAAAATTCTGATTCAAATCCTGGCCCGCAAAGTGGCTTGTCTTTGCGGGCCGGTGACGTGAGGTCTTAATCGCGTTTGATCAGGTTTTGCTCCATCAAACGCACAAATTTCTCGACCAGCGAAGTCCAACCGTGAGTGTGTTCGGTGACATCCTCTTCGTCCGGCAGTCCGGCATGAGTCAATGTCAGGCGGGTCGTTTTTCCGAGGTCTTCAAATTCAACTGTTAGCACGCTGTCCGGCATGGCGTAGGCTTCCCATTGCCAGGTCATTTTCAGGCGCGCGTTGGGGATAATCTCCAGATAGTTTCCGAGGCCAATATGGTCGCCCTTTTTGGAAACCATGTGAATGCGGAACGCTCCGCCGATTTTCAAATCCGCGGCCACACTCCGGCATTCGATTTCAGCCGGGCAGAACCATTGCGCCATTTGTTGCGGATCGGTCCACGCCCGGTAAACCAGATGGCAGGGGGCGTTAATCACGCGGGTAACCACCAGTTTTAAATCCGATTTCGCTGCGGAATCATTTTTTGCGCTCATGCTTTTTCTCCTGTTCTTGCAGTTCCTTTAAATACACTTCCAAACGATCAAAGCTTTCCTCCCAGAAACGCCGGTAATGCTCCACCCAGTCCGAAACTTCTTTCAAAGGAGCGGCCTTGAGCCGACAGGGACGCCATTGGGCCTTGCGGCCACGCGTGATCAATTTGGCCCGTTCCAACACCTTGAGGTGTTTCGTAATGGCGGGCCCACTCATGGCGAAAGGGCGTCCCAGTTCTTTCACCGAAACTTCGCCTGAGGCGAGGCGGGCCAGGATGGCGCGCCGGGTCGGATCGGCCAGGGCGGCA
>JBEHZA010000067.1:0-14745 GCA_048497895.1 Verrucomicrobiota bacterium | reverse complement strand
ACCACGAATAACTGGGCCATGATCGGTTTCTTCCCGCTATTCATCGGTGCTTTGATCTGGCTTAAACGGGCCAGTTTTTTCAACGCACGCTTCCTCCTGCGCATGGCCGGTTTGGGTCTGGCGGGATTGCTGGCTTACCTCGTCCTCCCTCTCGTCCAAAGCGCGCGCGGCAACGTAGATCAAAGTTTCTTCCAATTGCTGCGCATGGAACTCGGTCAGCAGAAATATATTCTCACTCAAATTCCGAAGTGGATTCCCCTGCTCCTCTCCCTGACCTCCATTCTGCCCCTGATAATTTTGAGCATTCGCTGGCCCTCTACCTTTGGGGATACCAACCCGGCCAGTGCGGCTTTGACCAACCTGATGTTTCGCGTGGTGCATGGCTTATTCCTGGGGTTCTGTGCCTGGGTCGCCTTTGACCCCCAATTCAGCCCCCGCCATCTCGGTTTGGGACTCCCCTTTCTCACCTTCTACTATTTGGGCGCACTCAGTGCCGGTTATTACCTGGGTTACTGTCTGCTGGTCTTCGGCAAGGACCCGGAAAAATCCTGGCAAAAATCCTCTCCCCTATTTCGCGTCCTGAATGGAATTATTTTGGCTGCCGTTTGGATCGGCGCCTTCGTGGTTCCCGGTGAACTCATTCATCGCAATCTCCCCATCATTCGCGGCACTAACAGCAGCCTGCTCAAAGATTACACGCAACGCCTCGCCAGTTGTTTGCCGGGTAAAAGCTCCGTGGTCATGAGTGACAACCCCTACGCCTTGCTCCTGCTTTCCGCCTGGGAACATGGCCAGAACCAGGCCAATCAACATGCGCTGGTCGACGCCCGGTCACTGCCGGTTCCATCGTATCACGCCAGTCTGGCCAAACGCTACCCGGCTCAATGGCACGATTTCGTCACCGGACATGAAACCGGTGATCAGATTAATCCGACTGCCATCGCCCAAATCGTTGGCCTGATTGCGCAAACCAATGAGGTCTATTATTTGCATCCGGTTTTTGGCCGTCATTACCTCGAAAACCATTACCTCATCCCCCACGGTCTGGTTTATCGCTTTCAGCCATACATAATCGACAGCGTTACGACGCCGGCGGTCACACCGGAGGAGTTGGCGTTTAATCAAAAATTCTGGTCTGAAACCACCCCGGTTCTGGAAACCTTGCGCCAGCCGGTCAAAGCGGGCGTAAGCGATGCGACCACGGTCGCAAGCTACTATTCACTCTCCCTGAATTATTGGGGTGTCGAGCTGCAAAAAACGGGCCATCTGAAAGAGGCCCATGCACTCTTTGAGCAGGCGTTAAGTTTCAACCCGAACAATCCCGTGGCGAAGGAAAATTTGAATTCCAATGAAAGCCTCGCCAAACATGAATCCTTCGAGAAAAACGCCAATCGCTCCGCTGAGACCGTCTTCGGCAAATACCTCACCTGGCACACCATCATGAGTGAAAACGGACCTTTTGACGAACCCCAACTCTGCTTTCTATTAGGACAAACTTACCTGCAACTCGGACTTCTGCGTCAAGCCGCCACCCAGTTCACTCGGGCCCGGGAACTAAACCCGGCCAAACTGGAATACGAGTTGTATCTGGCGGATGTTTACTATCGGGGCCAGGTTCCGGACAAAAGCCTGGCCATGCTGGATGAAATCCGCAAACACATGAAGCCGGCGGAAGATAACACCAAATTGGATCTGGAAGTAGAACGGCTCCGGGATATGTCACTGGTGCAAAAGAAAGAGTTTGCCAAAGCTCAAAGCGCAGCTCTGGAAACAGTCAAAAAGTATCCCAAAGAAAATCTTCCCCGGGAAACCCTCACCCACATTTATATTCTAACCGGAGATTTCCCTCGCGCACTGGCTTCGGTGCAGGAACATTTAACCCTGTATCCGGATAACATTTCCGCCTTGATGAATCTAGGCGCTCTTTACCTGCAAAAGGGCGAAAATGAAAAAGCGTTGCCGCCTCTGGAAAAAGCCCTGAAAATTGCCCCCTACAATCCCAAAGCCCTGCAAAACCACGCCTCCGTGAACCTGAATTTAAACCGGCTGGATGCCGCCATAGCGGATTACGAAACACTACTCAAAGTTTTGCCGCAAGCCCCCTTGCCCCACCTCGCACTCGGTGAAATCGCCGAACGTCAGAAGCGGCCCAAAGACGCCATTACGCATTACGAAGCATTTCTCAAACTCGTTCCCTCCAGCACCAAAGAGGTGGCTGGCGTGAAACAACGTTTGAAGGAATTGCAGGGAAAATAGCCCGGCTTCGCCGCCGAATAAAGATTCCCCTTTTCATTAAGAACGGTTTGGCTTCAATCACAGCATGCGCGTAACCCATGTCATAACCCGCCTCATTGTGGGCGGTGCTCAGGAAAACACCGTCGCCTCGGTGTTAGGCCTGCGGCAACGGCATGGCCTGGATGTCCGCCTGATCTCCGGCCCCACCACCGGCCCGGAGGGCTCGTTGGAATCGCAATTTGCCGACACACCGGACCGGCTAACCGTAATTCCGGAACTGGTTCGCCCGGTCAAACCGTGGACCGACTTGCGCGCACTTTGGCATTTAACACGCATCTTTCGCGAACAACAGCCAGACATTGTCCATACGCATAGCGGCAAAGCCGGTGTCATTGGCCGACTCGCCGCCCGGCGCGCCAATGTCCCGGTCATCATCCATACCATTCACGGTCCCTCTTTTGGCCCCTTTCAAGGTCAGTTCGCGAATCTGGTTTTCACCGCCGCCGAACGTTACGCAGCCCGCTCAACAACTCACTTTGTAACGGTCGCCAATGCCATGCGGGATCAATATCTGGCCGCCGGCATTGGGCGCCCGATCCAATACACACGCATTTTCAGCGGCTTTCCCTTAAAAGCTTTTCTCGAAGCCAGCAACGATCTGACTTTGCGTGAAAGCCTGGGGATTACGCCGGGCGATTTCGTAGTTGGAAAAATCGCGCGTTTGTTTGAACTGAAGGGCCACGACGATCTCTTTGCCATTGCTCCCGCCCTGGTTCAGCAATATCCCAACGTGAAATTTTTGCTCGTGGGTGATGGCATCTGGCGTGAACGCTTTACCCAACAGGCAAAATCACTCGGTTTGGAAAAAAACTTCATCTTTACCGGACTGGTGCCGCCTACCGAAGTGCCGCGTTATGTAGGTATCATGGATACCTTGGTACATCTTTCGCGCCGGGAAGGATTGCCGCGGGCATTGCCCCAGGCATTGGCAGCCGCCAAACCAGTCGTCGCCTTTGATTGTGATGGTGCGTCGGAAATCTGCCTTGATGATGAAACCGGCTTTCTCGTTCCGGCAGGCGATTTAGCTGCGTTGCAGGACCGCTTGCTCCAACTGGCACGGAATCCGGATTTACGGGCGCGCCTCGGCCAGCGCGGCCAAACCCTGGTTCGCGCCTGGTTCCCGGTGGAACGGATGGTGGACGACCTCCATGCTCTTTATGTAAGGTTGCTCAAACAGTGACATTTCCACTCAATGTATATGCGCTGGCTTTTGTCAGCGCCCTATTAACTTCACTGCTTTCCCTGCCGCTGTGGCGCGCCTGGTGTCGGCGGGTTGGGCACGTGGATGATCCAGGGCATCGTAAAATCCATGCGGAACCAATCCCATTAGCAGGCGGACTGGCTGTCGCTACCGGGCTGTTTCTTCCCTTGATCGTCGGAGCCATTGTACTGGCCTCCGGTTCGTGGAATCCACCGGTTTCTCCGCATGAAATCGCCCAGATTGATAGCCACAGCAATGCGGCACCTTCAGCCAAAACCATTCTGGAAACCGTGGATGCTTCCACCATTCATGCCTTGCAACACGGAATGACCCGCCGGGCCGTGCAAATGGCTGCCATCTTGATCGGCGCGCTTGCGATGGTAATTCTAGGCTGGATCGATGACCGGCACGAACTTCGCCCGGGACCGAAATTTCTCGGCCAATTTCTTGTAGCTGCTCTGGTCGCCGCCGCGGGAGTCCGAATTACTCTGTTCGTTCCCAATATCCTTTTCAGTTACGCCATTACGATTGTGTGGATTCTCACCTTGATTAACGCCCTGAATTTCATGGACAACATGAACGGCCTTTGCGCTGGCCTGGGCGCTATCGGAGCGTGGTTTTTCGCCCTGATTGCCGCGACGCATGGCCAATATCTTGTCACCATTATTGCCCTCCTGACCGCTGGCTCGCTGTGCGGTTTTCTGCCTTACAATTATCCGAAAGCCAGCGTATTTCTGGGCGATGCTGGCAGCCATCTCGTTGGTTATCTATTGGCAGTCCTCGCTATCCTGCCACATTTTTATTCGCACGATCATCCGCACGTGTTGGCTGTGCTGACACCGTTACTGATTTTAGCTGTGCCCCTGGGAGATCTGGTTTGCGTAGTAATCATCCGCTGGCGTATTGGACAACCTTTCTATGTCGGGGATAACAATCATTTGTCCCATCGATTGGTGCGAAGAGGTCTCACTAAACCGAAGGCCGTTCTCATCATTTGGCTGCTCGCCGTTGTCACGGGAAGTCTGGCTTTCGGGCTATAAAAGGACGTGGAAATCAGGCAGCAAATTTCCCTGTGCTAAGGGTTTGCAATCACATTTAAACCTTGGCGCACTCCTTATCACTTCATTCAAGAGTGCTCGGTTCTTTTCAGACTCAACGGGTTGCAGAATATTCTACGTTCAACAGCCTGTCTCAAAAAATGTTTAAAACCACCCAAAATGCGTACTAGGTTAAGGGTTGAATTCGTTCCGCCTTCTGTAAGTATATATACGTAACCAAAGGGATCCACCAACAACGCGCTTAGCTATTTGGCTAAACTAAGGCCGTGCGTGCAGCGTGAAGTTTGATTGGTCCTTGCTGGTTAAAAGGGAAACTCACTAAAGCTGCTAGCCATTAAGTTAAAACACTTAAATCAAAGATGAGAAAAAAAGTCGTTCAAATTACTTTTGTTATCGCTCTAGTCGCCGTCGGATGCAGCAAAGAGGAACCGGCTCCTAAACTGGTCGCTAAACCTCCAAAAAAGACCGAGGCCAGTCCCGCTCTAGATGCCGCACCTGCTCCTGATCCTGCAGCAGCGCCGCCCGGAGCCTCCGCCCCCGCAGCCAATGCCGGGCCTGCTCCCTACGAAATTGACAAAGGCATCTGGCCCGCAGCACCACCCCGCGTTTATGAGGTCGATGGGAAAATTGACCTTAACGCATTGACTTTGGCGATGCGCGATTGGTGCTACTATACCAACCGGTTTCCCACCAGCATGCAAGAGCTTGTCACCACCCATTTCCTGACCAATCTACCTACGCCTCCGCCGGGTAAAAAGTTTTCAATTAACCCGTCTAAAAATTCTGTTGAATTGGTGGATGATAAAAAATGATCTCTCTCGCCATGTAATCCTCTCCTCAAGCCAACCCGCAAACCCATGAAAAACTCTGTGAAAAAATCCCATATCAAAGAACTGCCGCTCAAAGGGACAAAAGCTGCCTTCACCTTGATCGAATTGTTAGTTGTCATTGCGATCATTGCCATCCTGGCGAGCATGCTGTTGCCGGCGTTGGCCAAAGCCAAGCAAAAGGCCAATTCCGCAAAATGCCTGAATAACCTCAAGCAAATGGGCGTGGCTCATGCGCTCTATACCAGTGATAATGCGGAAAAAATTATTTATGGCGGGATACGCACCACGGGCGGCTTTGAATGGTCCTGGGATGATTTGCTCGATCCCTATTATGGTGGAAATCTGAGTGCCGGCACGCGAAATGGTTGGAACGTGCCTAATACAAATACTATCAAGGTGCTGGTCTGCCCGGCCGATAAAATTGAGTTGCAGGCCACGTATATCACCTATGCCAAACGCAGTTATGGCATGCCCACGCATGACATGGGGGGTGGCATTAATTGCACTGGCCGGGGCGGGCCATCAGCAGGCGATTGGCCGCCGAGTTCGGTGAACTACACCGGCCTTGGACTCTATTGGTACATCAATCCCACTCCGCCAACGAATACCATCCCGGTTTCCACTCCAGTTTGGAATACGGCCGATTCCATCGCGTCCACTTCTCCCAGTCATCAGATTGCCATCCTGACTTCCACCGTATTGGCGGCAGACGACACCATTCTGATCACCGAACATCCGGCTAACAATAATATCGCAGGCAACTGTGGCGGCAGCCAACCCGTGCTCAACACAGCCAACAACCACTTAGGAACGGGTGCTCCCTCTCAGGTGAATCTTTATCACAACGGGCTATATAACTACCTGATGCTCGATGGCCATGTTGAGTTCCTTCCGCCACAAAAGACATTGGGGCGCACCAACAGCACAGCCTTGAGTTATCAATCCGGCAGTTGGACAATTCTCGCCGGAGATTAAAATTATCTCTCAACCGGTTTTCCGTTCAACGGAGCGGTTTGAAAAAATCGCTCCGTCTTTTTTTGCACCAACACGACCAGAAACCCGCTTCAGAAACATTTTAAATCGAAAATTCGGTGAGGTTCGAACGATTCGCCATAATTTTTTAATTATCCACAATTGACACTTTACCCCTGCAAGGGAAGTTGTGTAGGTAATAGGTGTCTGTCTGCTTTTTCGGCAGGGAGCATCAGTTATGCACAATACCGCATTTCTTCAGGACCTCGCCGTGGTCATGATTGTGGCTGGTTTGGTGACGATTCTGTTTCATCGTTTCAAACAACCGGTCGTGCTGGGCTATATCCTGGCGGGCGTCATCATCGGGCCGCACACGCCGCCCTTCCGGTTGCTGCAAGATGAACAAACGATTCAGACATTGGCTGAACTTGGAGTCATTTTCCTCATGTTCAGTCTCGGACTGGAATTCAGTCTGCGCAAATTGAAAGAAGTCGGCGCCACTGCCTTCATCGCAGCCACTTTTGAAATCCTTCTGATGATCTGGGTCGGTTACGAAATCGGCCGGGTCTTTGGCTGGAAAAAAATGGACTGCATTTTCCTGGGCGCCATCCTGTCCATTTCCTCCACAACGATTATCATTAAAGCGCTGGGTGAATTGGGGAAAACGAAAGAGAAATTCGCCCAACTCATCTTCGGCATTCTGATTGTCGAAGATATTCTGGCCATTGTCATGCTCGCCCTGCTCTCCGGTCTGGCAACCACCGGCTCACTCAAGGCTGAAGATACCATCGTCACCGTTTTGCGACTGTCCATTTTTCTGATCGCGGTGCTGGTTGCCGGATTGCTCACCGTGCCGCGCCTATTGCGCTACGTCGCCCGGTTCAAGAGCAATGAAATGCTGCTGGTTGCCGTGCTGGGCTTGTGTTTCAGCGTGTCACTGCTCGCCGTTAAGTTGCATTACAGCGTCGCTCTGGGAGCCTTTTTAATTGGTGCTATTATGGCGGAAGCGCGGGAGATTGGGAAAATCGAAACACTCATGGAACCAATCCGCGATATGTTCAGCGCGGTCTTTTTCGTTACCATTGGCCTGTTGATTGAACCGGCGTTGCTGGTTAAATACGCCATGCCCATCGCAGTGATCACAGCGGCGGTAGTCGTGGGCAAAGTGGTTACTTGTTCTCTGGGCACATTTGTCGCGGGACATGATACCCGCACTTCCTTGCGCGTGGGCATGGGGTTGGCGCAGATCGGCGAATTCTCTTTCATCATCGCCGCGCTGGGATTGACCCTGAAAGTCACGAGTGATTTCCTGTATCCTATCGCCGTAACTGTTTCGGTCATTACCACCCTGCTGACACCCTACCTGATCAAGAGTTCCGATGGCCTGGTGACGCGATTTGACCGGGTCGCACCGCGATCGTTGGTAGATTTTCTCGGACTATACCATCGCTGGGTGCAACACCTCGGCGGCGCATCCCACGACAATTTTGCCCGCAAATTCATGCGACGGGTAACCGTTCAACTAACCATCAATTGCGCCTTAATCGCCGCCATTTTCATTTCCGCCGCCGCCCTGGAAAACACTCATCCGGTCTGGCTGCCCACCATGCCTGCCTGGTTGGGCGGTTCCAATTCCCTCCTCTGGTTTTGCTCACTGGTTTTAGCCTCGCCGATCTATCTGGCCAATTTCCGCAAAGTCCAGGCCATCGGCATGCTCGTCTCCGAAATCACGGTGAAACGCGCGCAAGCCGGAGCGAACACCAACACCCTGCGCATGATTGTCACGAATACCGTGAGCGCAGTGGGGATATTGGGTCTCTGCCTGTTGACACTCGTCTTAAGCGCGCCCTTGCTGCCGCCGATGGAAGTCCTGATTGTGCTCCTGATTTTATTGGCGATCATGATCTGGCTGCTTTCGAGTTCACTGGTGCGCGTCTATGCCCGTGCCCAGGTCGCGCTGGCCGAAACCCTGACTCAACCGGCGCCCGTAAAGCATCATGAACCCGAACGCCCGCAATTAACCCGGCTGTTGAAAGATGCGGAATTGGAAACGGTCACGCTGGCCAACTCGGCTCCCGTATTGGGCCGGTTGATCCGCGAAATCGGCCTGCGCACACGCACGGGCGCCAGCATCGTTGGCATCGAACGTAACGGTGAGAGCATCGTCAACCCGGAGCCAGATGAAGAATTCAAAGCGGGTGACGTTATTTTCCTGTTGGGCAGCCAGCCGCAATTGCTGGCCGCCAGTGCACTCTTGCAGGGAACCACAGGGGAACAATCCGCCGCTTAAGTTCACCTTCATTCCGAAGATTGCCAAGCGACTGATCCTCGGCCAAACTAACCCCAGATGAGTAAACGTTTTTACATTACGACCGCCATTGACTACGTAAACGGGCAGCCGCACCTCGGTCATGCCTACGAGAAAGTCATTACGGATGTTATTGCCCGCGCGCATCGCAGCCTGGGCGAAGAAGTCTTTTTTCTGACGGGCGTGGATGAACACGGGCAAAAAGTACAACAAGCGGCCATCGCCGAAGGTAAGACTGCGCAAGCCTACTGCGATGATCTCGCGGTCATCTGGAAGGGCCTGACCTCGAAACTGAATTTATCCAATCAGGATTTCGTGCGCACATCCGAGCCGAGGCACAAAACGGTCGTGCAGGCGATTCTCAGCAAACTGAATACGGAAGGACATTTTTACAAAGCGCAATACACCGGCTACTACTCGACGAAAGAGGAAACGTTTCTCACGGAAAAAGACCGCCGTCCCGATGGCACTTTTGACCCCTCCTATGGACAGGTTGTCGAACTTGTTGAAGAAAACTATTACTTCAAACTGAAGGATCAGCAACAGTGGCTCATTGATTACATTGAAGCCAACCCCACCTTTATCGAGCCGGATTTCCGTCGAAACGAAGTGCTCGGATTTTTGCGTAATAACACGTTGGAGGATTTGTGCATTACCCGGCCAGCGGCCCGGTTAAGCTGGGGGATTCCCCTGCCCTTTGACGAAAACTTTGTCACCTACGTCTGGTTTGATGCGCTGGTTAATTACGTTAGCGTGCCCGCGGCTCTCGGCGATGCAGCCGTTCTGAATTCTCTACCCGGCGCTTTCAGCACACCCGCGTCATCCCTTAGTTTGTGGCCAGCAGACGCGCACGTCATCGGGAAAGATATTCTCAAATTTCACGCGGTTTATTGGCCAATTATGCTGAAAGCCATGGGCCTGCCGTTGCCGAAACAAATTCTTGTTCACGGCTGGTGGCAGAAGGATGGCGCCAAGATGAGCAAGGCTACCGGTAACGTGATCGATCCCATTGCCATCATTGATGAATGGGGTGTGGATGCGTTCCGCTTTTATGTGGTACGCGAACTCGCGATTGGACCGGATGGCAATTGGACCGATGCGGGATTTCAGGCACGTTACACCGCAGAATTAGCCAACGGCCTTGGCAACCTCGTCAATCGCTCGCTGTCCATGCTCAAGAAATATCGCACGGGCATTGTACCGAAACGCTCAGATGAATTGGCGGCAGACGTCGCAAAAGGCGTAGCGGAAACGCGCGCTCATTTGCAAGCGAACGAACTGCAAGCCGCCCTCGTAAGCATCTGGACCATCGTTAACCGCGCCAACTTATACGTGGACCAAACCGCGCCCTTTAAGCTGGCGAAAGACCCGGCGCAAGCACAACGGCTTGATGAAGTCCTTTACAATCTCGTGGAGACCTGCCGGATTCTGGCCGTGCTGCTCTGGCCGTTTGTGCCGCAAACGGCTGGCCGGATTAATGCCCAATTGGGATTAAACGGTGAGCCCAATGACTTCAGCGCTGCGGAGTGGGGAAAATTGCCAGCAACCCACGCCATTGGCGAAGCCATTCCTCTTTTCCCACGAAAAGATCAGCCACCAAAAGCCAAATAAACGGACGAAAAGGTCCAAAGCTTCGCCCTCAAATCACTTTTTTTGAGGTAAAATCAAAAAAACCTTGCGTGGCGTAAAACGGTGTGGTTTTCATGGAAATGTTCATTTTTGAGAAATTCCCCTGAAAAAACTTGCAGCTTTCTCATTATTTTTAATTTCTTGACAGCCAATAGATTAGGCAAAAACCGCCTTTTCTAACTGAAAAACAGGCGAAAATACCTGTTGACTATCTCTCCTTATTGCCTATTTTCCGCCCCCGCTTGGCTACCCGTGTGGGTCACTTGGCCAAAAGTGCAAAATACGGTTATATTAGCAATATGGTTAGATTCGCAATACTGACAGTCCTGATCAGCCTCTTGACGGCCTCGTCCGTAAAAGCGTTAACGGTTCAAGAATCGCTGGCCATGTTGGAATCCGGGGCGGTGCGGCCAGCTTCATGTGCCGCTGACTACATGAAAGGCTCTTGTGGTGAAGTCAGCCGTTACCAGATTCTTCCCAGCGTTTGGCAGCAATACTCCAAATCCCGGGATTATTCGAATCCAGAAGTCGCCTGGTCGGTCGCTCAGCACATTCTCAATGATCGCAAGAACTGGTTTCAGCAACTGACCGGGCGTGAACCCAACGCGCTCGAACTCTACCTGCTCTGGAATAAGCCGGACCATTTCCGGTCCACGGGTTTCGTCGCGGACAAGGTAAACCGCACTTACCGCTTGCGGGCGCAGCGGTTTTCCAATTTGTGCTCGGCAGGCGTATTGCTCGCTTCACGCGGTTGAACCACCTGAATCCTTGGCTTGAATTTACCAGCCGGGGGTGTAGCCTTGCCGCGTATGAAATGCGCCTTTGCTTCACGTTTTTCAATCCACTCCTGGCTGGCCGCGGGTTTACTGATTGCCGTCGGCCTGGTAGGAAACGCCCGTGCCCAAGGCAATTCGCTTCCGCCGCCGGAACAGCTGTTGCCGCTCGCGAAAAAGGGCGACGTCAAAGCGCAATATCAATTAGCCGTCTGCTATGATCAAGGGCTGGGAGTGGCGCAAGACTCCAAGGAAGCCAACAAGTGGTTAAGCAAAGCCGCGAAAGCCGGTTCCGTCGAAGCTCAGATTCTCTACGCCTTCAATCTTACTCTCGGGGAAGGGGCTTCCCATCCCGATACACGTGAAGCCATTAAGTGGTACCAAAAAGCCGCCGATCAAGGCAGTGCTGACGCGCAATATAAACTCGGCTTTTTCTATGAAAAAGGCATCGGCTTAAAAGCGCCGGATGCAACCACCGCTTTGGCCTATTACAGCAAAGCCGCGGATCAAGGCATTCTCGAAGCGCAACTCGCTGTGGGTCGATTTAACTATACCGGCACGGGAACAGATCAAAACTATGCTGAAGCCGCCAAGTGGTTTCGCAAGCTGGCGGATAAGGGCATGCCCGTGGCGCAACTGAGTCTCGGCAACTGCTACCTGCTCGGCCAGGGCGTTCCGCGTGATTATGTTGAAGCCTATAAATGGTTCTGCATCGCCGCCAGCAGCGGCAGTGACGATGCCGTCAAACGCCGGGATTCCATTGCCAGCCTCTACAAATTGACTCCCGATCAAGTCGCTGACGGCGAAAAACGCGCCCGCGACTATAAGCCCTGATGCAGGTTTTGCCCTCACGCAGTCGTCCTCCCCTGCTCTGCACCGGTTGTTTGTGTGACGCCCCGCTTCAAACTGAGCGGACGAACTTTCTCTTCAATTGCGCAACGGCGGATATAAAACACGATCGGAAATAAAATGGACGCCGAAAGCAGTAACAACGAGGCCGCCCCTCTTTCCCCCGCTCCGGTGAAACCGAAGCGGCGCCCGCGCTATCGCGGCACGCATCCGCGCCATTTTAACGAAAAGTATAAAGAACTCGATCCGGTCAAACACGCGGAGACAGTCGAAAAGATCATCGCTTCCGGCAAAACCCCCGCTGGCACTCATCGCCCGATTTGCGTTGCAGAAATTCTCAAAATCCTCGCTCCCAGGCCCGGTGAAATAGCGGTGGATTGCACACTTGGCTACGGCGGACATGCGCGTGAAATCCTGCCATCATTGTTGCCGGGAGGACGTTACATCGGGTTGGATGTCGATCCTTTGGAATTACCCCGGACCGAAGCCCGCTTGCGCACACTAGGTTTTCCATCGGATGCGCTCACGGTGTGTCACTCCAATTTTGCGGGGCTGCCACGCGTACTGGCGGGTTTGCAGATCGCAGGCGTCGATCTGGTGCTGGCCGATCTCGGCTGCTCCTCCATGCAGTTTGATAATCCCGCCCGCGGCTTTTCGTTTAAGCTGGATGGACCATTGGATTTGCGAATGAATCCAAATAAGGGTCAGCCCGCATCCGCTCTTCTGGCGGCCTGGAATGAAACCCGCTTGACCGGGATTCTGACGGAGAATGCGGATGAACCGCATGCCGCACTGTTCGCCAAAGCGTTGGTCCGGGCGCAGCTTCAACAACCGATTACTACCACCAGTGCGTTAACCCGAATCATCCGCGAAACCCTAAAAACGCTACCGCAGCAGATTCAAAAAGAAGAAGGCGATCTCCCTATCCGCCGGGTGTTTCAAGCCTTGCGTATCGAGGCCAATGGAGAATTTGACGCCCTGGAAACATTTCTCCGTTTTCTGCCCGGCAGTCTGAAGCCGGGCGCACGCGTGGCGATACTGACTTTTCATTCAGGCGAAGATCGTCGCGTGAAACATGCCTTTCAAGAGGGCTTACGCAACGGCACTTACTCCGCCGTCGCGCGCGAAGTCATTCGCCCCACCTCTGAAGAGGTTCATTCCAATCCGCGCGCCTCCAGCGCCAAATTGCGCTGGGCCATCCGCGCTTAACTTTCTTTTCCATTTATCATGGGTAAACCTACTTTCATTGAACTCGGTGACGGCCAGCAAATCAACATTCTGTACGAAGACCGCTCCGTCATCGCGCTGGACAAACCGCCAGGCTGGATGCTCGTGCCGCATTCGTGGCAAAAGACCAACCGCAATTTGCAGGCCGCTATCGTTTCCAGCATTGCTGCCGGTGATTTCTGGGCCCGTTCACGCAACCTGCGCTTTTTACGGCATGTTCACCGGCTGGACGCGGATACAAGTGGAGTCCTGCTCATGGCCAAAAGCCAGGGAGCGGTCAATTCGCTCGGCGACCTGTTTGAGGAGCACCGGATGGAGAAATTTTATCTGGCAGTGGTAACCGGCACACCCAAACAAAATGAATGGGTCTGCCGCCTGAAACTCGCTCCTGACCCGAATAAAATCGGGCGCATGGTGGTAGATGATCATAACGGCAAAGAAGCAGAAACCTCGTTCCGCGTCTTGCAAACCAAAGACAATCAAACTCTGGTCGAAGCGCATCCTTACACCGGACGCACGCATCAAATTCGTGTTCACCTGGCGGAATCAGGTTCTCCGATTGTGGGTGACCCGCTGTATGGGAAAATCCGGATGGATGCCAAAACGGTGGTTCGCCCTCAAACGCGGGATGCTGGAATGGGCTTAAGAGCAATCCATCTGGCGTACAGCGATCCGTTCACCAAACGCCCGGTACGAATCAGTGCTCCGACTGAGGCCTTCATCCGGGAGTTCGGTTTCGATTATGTGTGGCGACTGCCCGGCCAAGGCCCAGCCACTCCGCCTCAGCCAACCGGAAAACCGCGCGAAACCAGGCCCAAACCTCAAGCCAGCAGGAAATCGTAGGCTCCAGTTGGATTTCACTTGGCGCGACGGCGGATTTGCTTTACCCAATCCGTCTGGCAGTTAGAAAAAACCGTGTTCGGCTATGACGCCCGAATATTCACACGTCGTATTCAAGCCTTCACCGATTGATCGCATGGGCGGTTTCGCATCGCGAACCATCCCTAAAAACACGCGCGTCATCGAATACGTCGGAGAGAAGATTTCCAAACAGGAATCTCAACTGCGGTGCAGTCAGAATAATGAATATATCTTCTCACTGGGAGATGACTCTGATCTGGACGGAAATGTGAGTTGGAATCCGGCCCGGCTCCTGAATCACAGTTGCTCGCCAAATTGTGAAGCGTTGTTGATCGAAGATCACGTTTGGATTGTAGCCTTGCGTGACATCGATGACGGCGAAGAACTGACCTTCAATTACGGCTACGATCTGGTGGATTACCGGGAACATCCTTGCGCTTGTGGCTCACCCGATTGTGTGGGGTTTATTGTCGCGGAGGAATTTTTTCCACAATTTAGAAAAGCCCGGATTTATCGTGCCGGCTAAGTGACGGCACACTGTGCCTACTCTCGGTTTTTGGAGTCGATCAGGATAGTTACCGGGCCATCGTTGATCAGCGAAACCTTCATCTCGGCGCCAAATTCACCCGTCTGCACCGGTTTTCCTGAATCCGCTGTCACTCGTTGCACGAATCGTTCATATAAGGGGATGGCCACTTCGGCTCGGGAAATAGTCGGACGGCCGGCCGGGGCGCTTGAACAT
>JBEHZA010000066.1:0-14766 GCA_048497895.1 Verrucomicrobiota bacterium | reverse complement strand
CTGGTCTGCGACACAGCCGCGTTCCAGTTCCTTTTTGAGCGCAATTTTTGACGGACGATGAATAAAGGCATGATCCCCAAACGTTTCATGATTATTGCGGGGGAGGCGAGCGGGGATGCGCTGGCGGCGGAACTGGTGCAGGCATTGAAGAGTTCGCCGGTTTATCAAACGGAGGCTTTTCCGCCGGAGTTTTTTGGCGCGGGTGGTCCGAAGATGGCGGCAGCGGGAGTGGAACTGGCGCTGGATATGATGGCGCATTCGGTCGTCGGTTTGCAGGAGGCGGTGCGGGCGTATTTCAAATTCAAAAAAATCCTCAATGATTTGGTGAAGCTGGCGGTGGAACGAACGCCGGACGTCATCGTTTGCGTCGATTTCCCGTTTTTTAACCATAGTTTTGCGCATGCGGTAAGTGAGTTGGTCCGGCGACAGGGCGGGCGGGAAGGGGCGTGGCAGCCGAAGATCGTGAAATATGTGTCGCCGCAAGTGTGGGCGTCGCGGCCGGGGCGGGCGGCGAAGATGGCGAAGGACTTTGCTTTGTTGCTTTGCACGTTTCCGTTCGAGCAGGTGTGGTTTGCGAAGCATGTGCCGCAATTTAAGGTGGAATTTGTCGGCAACCCGATCATTGACCGGTATGCGGGGAATCGGGCGCTGGAGCTGAAGCCGCCGGTGAAGTCAGAGGCGCCGCTCGTGCTGCTCCTGCCGGGCAGCCGGAGTGCGGAGATCCGGCGTCATTTGCGAGTGATGGTGGACGTGGCGAAACGGCTTCAGGAGGGGAGAACATTGCGGTTCCGGATGATTTTGCCGAGTCAGTCCCTGGCCTCAGTGGTGGTAGCGGCGGTTCAGGATTTACCGGGACTGGAGATTCAGGTGGGTGGCTTGCCGGAATCACTGGCGGAGGCAGCGTTGGCAATTTCCAAGACGGGCACGGTGACTTTGGAATGCGCTTATTTTCGGGTGCCGACGGTGACGTTGTATAAAACCTCGTGGCTGACGTATCTGGTGGGGCGGATGATCGTGACGGTGACAACCTTGACGATGCCGAATCTGCTGGCAAATGAGATGGTTTATCCGGAATTTATTCAACACGCGGCGACGGTGGAAAACATGCTGCCGGCGGCGATTGAACTGCTGGAGAACCCCAAAAAACGGGCGGAAGTGCGGGCGAAATTGGATGAGGTGGTTGCGTCGTTAGGGGAACCGGGGGCGGCGAAGCGGGCGGCGGTGGCGATTTTGAGGGATTGCTAGCCACGGATTCACACGGATGGGGAGGGAAGGGTGGTGGGAGAGTAAGTAGGTTTCAACGCTTACGGTTTCGGGTTGCTGGTTTTTTGAAGTTGGTGTATTAGTTGCTGATGAACTGACTTTGAGGCTGGTGACGAAAGGAGAGAGTTTGAATCACCTGGTTGCGCTGACGATTGTTGATGAAGAAGCCGTGGACTTGGGCGGCGAGGGTATCTCGTCTCGCGGGGGGATATGCCCCAAAAAACGACTGTCAGGGATAAATTCCCTCAAAATAAGATAAATTGATGAAAGAGGTGTTTAAAAAATGGCGTAACAGCCATTCAATCAACTTGTTAAGAGTAAAAATTGGAAATTTGCTGAAACGACGCTGTCAGGCTTATTCAGGGCTATTCCGGGATAATTTAAGTGCGGAACGCGGAGTTCGGAGTGCGGAATGAAGGCCGAAAAGGGGGCGTGGATGGGGTTGTATGGCTTGGCATGGGATAAGGCAGGGTGAGGTATGGATGTGGCCATTCTGAAGGCCGAGGGAAAAGGGGAGCAAATAAGAAAATATCCTGCTTTTTCATTTTGCCTCAATAGATTACGTTGAAGGAACGTCAATATGGATGAAATAAGCCGCCGGGGGTATCCGGTGGTGGTAAATGCTATTTAAGATGAACAAAGTTCTGGTTCTGCAGATGAGTCGTAGTTGGGCGCTGGCGCTCGTGGTTTTGGCTGCCCTGGTTTCACGGGCGGCAGCGGCAGAGCCGGATGCCAAGGGGATTGAATTTTTCGAGAAGAAGATCCGCCCGATTCTGGTGGATAATTGCTACGATTGCCATAGTCAGGCGACGAAGGTTAAAGGGGGATTAATTCTGGATAACCGGGAGGCTTTGCTGAAAGGCGGCGATACTGGTCCGGTGGTGGTGGCGGGGGATACGGAACGCAGTTTGTTGATCAAGGCGGTGCGTTACACGGATTCCGATCTGCAAATGCCGCCGAAGAACAAGAAGCTGTCGAGTGAACAAATTGCGGCCCTGGAGGCCTGGGTAAAGATGGGTGCTCCGGACCCGCGGGTGTCCAATGGGAAACCGTTAAGTCCAATCGAAGCGATCCTGGAGAAGGCGGGCACGCATTGGGCGTTTCGGCCGATTCAAACCGCTGCCGTGCCGAAGGTGAAGAATACGCGCTGGGTTAAATCGCCGGTGGATAATTTTGTGCTGGCGAAACTGGAAGCGAAGGGGATGCAGCCCGCAGCGCCAGCCGATAAGCGGACGTTGTTGCGCCGGGCTTATGAAGATTTGATCGGGCTGCCGCCGAGTCCGGAGGCGCTGGAGGATTTTCTGGCGGATAAATCTCCGGACGCGTTCGCGAAGGTGGTGGATCATTTGCTGGCTTCGCCGCGTTACGGGGAGCGGTGGGGGCGTTACTGGCTGGATATTGCGCGTTATGCGGATACGAAGGGTTACGTGTTTCAGGAGGAACGTCGTTATCCTTATTCCTACACGTATCGCGATTACGTGATCGATGCCTTCAATAAAGATAAGCCGTATAATCAATTTCTGATCGAACAGATTGCGGCGGATCAATTGCCGCAGGGCGAAGACAAGAGTGCGTTGGCGGCGATGGGCTTTTTGACATTGGGACGTCGCTTTCTCAATAATCAGGCGGACATTATCGATGACCGGATGGATGTCGTGTGCCGCGGTTTGATGGGGCTGACGGTGGGGTGTGCGCGGTGCCATGACCACAAGTTCGACCCGATTCCGACCAAGGATTATTATTCGCTCTATGGAATCTTTGCGAGTTCGTATGAGCCGGATGAAAAGCCATTATTAGGAGTCATCCCGGATAAGAAGCGGCATGACGAATATCTGGCCGAACGGGCGAAATTGCAGGCGAATCTGGACGAATACCGGGAGAAGGAAGAGGCAATCGCGCTGGCGAAGTTGCGCGAGAGTGTAGCGGAATACCTGCTGGCGGCGCATGAATTGGACGTGCCGGGCAAGGAGATGAACAAGCTGGCGCGGGATCGCCGGCTGGAACCTTCGGTTGTGCGTGGCTGGATCACGAGTTTAGCGGCGTGGAACAAGTCGCATAGCCCGATCTTTACTCCGTGGGCGGCGTTTGCGGCCTTGCCGGAAAAAGATTTTGCGGCGCAAGCCGGGCCTTTGGCGGCGCGTTTTGCGCAGAACAGTGATTCGGCGCATCCGTTGAATCCGCTCGTGGCGAAGGCATTTGCCGGGGAAGCGCCGAAGACATTGAAAGAAGTGTCCGAACGTTACGGGAAGATTTTTAACGAGATCGACAAGCAATGGCAGGACTTGCTGGCGGCGAAAAAAACGGATGCGCCCAAGATGTTAGCGGATGCGAATGCGGAGGCATTGCGGGTGGTGATTTACGGGGAGAATTCGCCGGTGAATATTCCCTCGGCCCGGCTGGGGCAGTTTCTCGGCACGAAAATTCAACAGAAACTCACGGAGTTAAAGCGCAAGGTGGATGAACTGGAAGCGGTGCATCCGGGTGCGCCGCCGCGGGCGATGGTGATGATGGATTCCGATAAGCCGCATAATGTGCGGGTGTTCGTGCGGGGCAATCCGGGCAATCCGGGCGTGGAAGCGCCACGCGAGTTTTTCCAAGTGCTCGCGGGCAAAGATCGCAAGCCGTTTACCAAAGGGAGCGGACGGCTGGAGTTGGCGCAGGCGATTGCGAGCGCGGATAATCCGCTGACACCGCGCGTGCTGGTGAATCGTATTTGGCTGCATCATTTTGGCTACGGGTTCGTCCGGACGCCGAGCGATTTCGGCGTGCGCTCCGATCCGCCGTCGCATCCGGAGTTGCTGGATTATCTCTCGGCCCAGTTCATCAAGGACGGATGGTCGATCAAGAAATTGCAGCGGGCGATCATGCTTTCCGCGACGTATCAGCAGAGCAGCGATGCAGATCCGCGCGTGCAGGAGAAATATACGAAGCTCGATCCGATCAATGAGCTTTACTGGCACATGAATCGTCGCCGGCTGGATTTTGAGGCGTTACGTGACTCGGTGCTGGAAGTCTCCGGCAAGCTGGATCTGGAAGCGGGCGGACGGGCCGTGGAAATTACGGAGCCGCCGTATTCCAATCGCCGCAGCATCTACGGCTATATCGACCGTCAGAATTTGCCGGGGTTATTCCGCACGTTCGATTTCGCCAGTCCGGACACTTCCAATGCACAACGGTTCAACACGACAGTGCCGCAACAGGCGTTGTTCATGATGAACAATCCGTTCATCATCGATCAGGCGCGCAGTTTCCTGCAACGGTCGGAAATCAATTCCATCCCGGACGAAGAATTGCGCGTGCGCAAAATGTATGAACTGGCGTTCCAACGCCTGCCGAGCCGGGATGAGGTAGGCATGGCGAAAAAGTTTCTGGCGGAACAGGCGGCATTGTCGGCCAAGTTCGGTCCGGAAGGTCCGGCGTGGCAATATGGGTACGGAAGCTATGATGAGGCCGGGAAACGGGTGAAACAATTTACGGCGCTGCCGCATTTTGCCGAAGGCTCCTGGCGCGGTGGAAAAAAGGTGCCGGATCCTAAATTGTCCTACACGATGCTGACGGCTGCGGGCGGTCATCCGGGGCCGAATCCCGATCAAGCGGTGATCCGCCGGTGGATTGCTCCACGGGATGGGACCATTGCCATCCAGGGGCGTTTGAGCCATGAATCCAATCAAGGTGACGGGGTGCGTGGACGCGTGATTTCCAGTCGCAACGGGTTGCTGGGCGAATGGGTAGCCTTTCACAGTGGCGCCGATACGCCGGTGAGTCAGGCGGAGGTGAAGAAAGGTGACACGATCGATTTCATGACAGATTGTCGCGGGGAAACAGGCTACGACAGTTTCGGCTGGGCGCCGGTGGTTAAATACACCAGCAAGTCGGACTACGACATGCCGTCCATGACGATGAGCTGGGATGCCTCGACAGATTTCGGCGCGAAACCGAAAAATCTGCCGAAGCCGCTGGATGCCTGGGAGAAATTTGCGCAAGTGCTGTTAATTTCCAATGAGCTGGTGTTTGTGGATTAACGGCAGCGAACTTACGTCTCTCCTAACGGAGTTCCCGCTTGCGGTCGACGGGCGATTTGTTTAGTTATGGCGCCGTTGAAAAAGAACCTACGCAACGAAATTCCCCGGAAAGCGGTCTATCGACTGTCGGTGTACCTTCGTTGTTTGCAACGCCTGAAGAGCAACGGCATTCGCACTGTATCGAGTGAAGCGTTGTCAGCGGCGGCCGGGGTGAAATCCACACAGTTGCGGAAAGACCTGACCTATTTTGGCCAATTCGGTACGCGCGGGCTGGGTTACGATGTAGAGCAATTGGCGAAGATGATTTCCGATCTGCTCGGCACGAACAGCCTGCAACCGGTCATTCTGGTGGGGGTAGGGAATTTGGGCACCGCGTTGCTCTCCTATCGCGGGTTTGAGCAAGAGGGTTTTGAAATTGTCGCCGCTTTTGATCTGGATGCGGCCCGCAAACGGAATAAGAAAAGCGAACTGCCGATTTTGGAGATGGAGCAATTGGCGCAATTCGTGCAGGAACGCGGCGTCAAGATGGCAATTCTTACAGTGCCTACTACGGCGGCCCAGGAGGTGACGAATGAGTTGGTGAAAGCGGGGATTACTGGGGTCCTGAATTTTGCGCCGATTGTTCTGCAAGTGCCGGAGGAAGTGATGGTGAATAACGTCAACCTTGCCATCGAGTTGGAGAACCTCAGTTACTTCATTCAAGAATAGAGCTTTCCTTGCAGGCAGCCAGTGGGAGCTTGAGCAGGTGGAATGAGCGAGTCTTTATTGCCGGTCGTTTTGGACGAGACCCTCTGGTTTCCCGATCCACGCTGGCCATTATTGCCCCAAATGCCGGCGGGTCTGGTGGCCTTGGGTGGTGATTTGTCTCCCGAACGGTTATTACTGGCGTATCGTTCGGGTATTTTCCCCTGGACGGTGAATCCGATCAGTTGGTGGTCGCCGAATCCACGTGGCATCTTTGAATTGGATCAGTTTCACACGCCGCGAAGTTTGGAACGGGTGGTGCGGAAGCAGGTATTTGAAGTCACGGTGGATCGGGCCTTTCGATCCGTGATCGAAGGTTGTGCATCAGCAAAACGAGCAAAAAGTTGGATCACGCCGGAATTCATTACGGCCTACACGCGGTTGTATGAAGCTGGACACGCCCACAGCCTGGAGTGTTGGCAGGAGGGGAAGCTGGCGGGCGGCATCTATGGAGTGGCTGTGGGTGGTTGTTTTGCCGGGGAATCGATGTTTCACGCGGTGCCGGATGCTTCCAAGGTAGCATTGTATTCACTGGTGCAATTATTGCGGCGACAAGGCTTTCGGTTGTTTGATATTCAAATGGTGACGCCGATAACGGAGCGGCTGGGGGCGATTTCAATCAGCCGTGATGAATACTTGCAACGGCTGGCAGAAGCGTTAAAAATGACAGCCACATTTCCGGCGGAAAAGTCTCCAAACGGGGTCGAAGGGAAGCTGGTTATTTAAACGAAGAGCTTTTCTCGCAATAAGTTCGGCTTAACCGACAGCAAAAAGTTAGGGAAAATTCTTTACACACAGGCTGGATAAACGTAGAGTCGCCCCTCTATAAAAATTTTAGAAGAAAGTATGGAAGAAAAAGCAAAAGGCAAGTTGATCGAAGGTTTTCGTATCCACGAACGTGACACTGGTTCAGCGGATGTGCAGATTGCACTGTTGACTCAGCGGATTAACGAGTTGACGGATCATCTTCAAAAGAACAAAAAAGATCACAGCTCGCGTCGCGGGCTGCTCATGATGGTCGGACAGCGCCGTCGGCTGTTGGACTACCTCCATGAAACTGATACCGGCCGGTATCAGACCATCACCAAGAAGCTCAAATTGCGTAAGTAAGCATCCTCATTACGTGAGGGTTCTCTTATCCATTGGCTCCGCGTGAGATGGGCAAATTCCATTTTGTTTGCAGATAAAGTGGGAAACGCGACCCGCTTTTATGCGCAGGTAAAAAACCAATCGCGAAGAGAGGTATTACCCGTTGGCACTGGGAAATTTCATTCAGCACCTGTCTGACAGGTGCTCACTGAAGTTCCTCTGGGTCAACGGGTGATATTTTATTATCATATGTCAGCAAAAGTTACAGCTCAAGTAGGAACAAACCAGATTCATATCGAAACCGGCAAACTCGCCAAACAGGCAGACGGCGCAGTTACGGTTCAACTCGGCGAGACGATTATCATTGTGGCCGCCGTGGCTGCGACCAACGCCAAGCCCGGTCAGGACTTTTTCCCCCTCACGGTCGATTACCGTGAAAAGGCCGCCGCGGCCGGCAAATTCCCCGGTGGTTATTTCAAACGTGAAGGCCGTCCGACCGAAAAAGAAATTCTCACCTGCCGTTTGACGGATCGTCCGATTCGGCCGCTGTTCCCCAAGGGATGGTATAACGAAGTCCAGGTTCAAACCGTGTTGCTCAGTGCGGACGGCGAGAACGATCCCGATATTCTCAGCATCATTGGCGCTTCCGCCTCGCTCTCCGTCAGCGACATCCCCTGGGATGGACCGCTCGGCGCCGTGCGCGTTGGCCGCGTTAACGGTCAATTCGTGGCGAACCCCACTCACGTCCAGAAAGCCGAGAGCGATATCGATCTCGTTTACGTGGGCAGCGAAACGGAACTGGTCATGTTCGAAGGCGCTTCGAAAGAAATTTCGGAAGCTGAATTTACTGCCGCGTTGAAGTTCGCTCACGAAGCGTGCTTGCCGCTGATCGCCGCGCAAAAGGAATTGGTCGCGAAAGCGGGCAAGACCAAGCGCGCCATCAAGCTCAACAAGGTGCCGGAAGAAATTCTCGCGGAAGCCAAAGCGCTTGCTGGTGACCGCATGGTTCCCGCGTTGCTCATCCCGGGCAAACTTGACCGCGAAGGCGCCGTCAAAGCCGTGGCGGATGACGTCGGCAAGAAGCTCGTGGAAAAATTCGGCGCGGAAAAAGTGACCGAGTTCGTCCTCAAAGACGCTTTCTATTATATTCAGAAGGAAGCCGTCCGTTTGTTGGTGCTCGATGCCAAGAAGCGTTTGGATGGCCGCACCTTCGATCAGATTCGTCCGATCAGCTCGGAAACCGGCATTCTGCCGCGCGCTCACGGTTCTGCGGTGTTCGCCCGGGGCGAAACGCAAGCGCTGGTTCTGGCCACACTCGGCACTTCGGAAGACTCTCAGGAATTTGATTCCTACACCGGTGGCGAAACGGAAAAGAAATTCATTCTGCACTACAACTTCCCGAACTTCTCGGTGGGTGAAACCGGCCGTATCAGCGGCCCGGGCCGTCGCGAAATCGGTCACGGTGCGCTGGCGGAACGTTCCATCGAGCCGCTCGTGAACTTGAAGGAGTTCCCTTACGCCGTGCGCGTCACGTGCGAAATCATGGAATCCAATGGTTCCACTTCCATGGCCTCGGTCTGCGGTGGCAGTCTGGCGTTGATGGATGCAGGTGTGCCTTTGATCCGCCCGGTGGCGGGTGTCAGCATCGGCATTTGCACCGAATACGGTGATAACGGCAAAATTTCCCGTTACGAACTGCTCACCGACATCATCGGTTGGGAAGATGCGTTCTGCGACATGGATTGCAAGATCGCCGGCACGGAGAAGGGGATCACTGGTTTCCAACTCGACCTGAAGCTGCGCGGTCTGCCGCTCAACATCATGGAAGAAGCGCTTGAAAAGGCGCGCGTGGGCCGCTTGTTCATCCTCGGTGAAATGGCGAAAACGCTCGCGGCTCCCCGTCCCGACCTCAGCAAATACGCTCCGCGCATCGTTACGATCAAGATCAACCCGGAGAAGATCGGCGCGCTCATCGGGCCTGGTGGCAAGAATATCAAACGGATCGTCGAAGAATCGGGTTGCGAAATCAACATCGAGGACGACGGCACGGTCAAGGTTTACGCGATGTCCGGCGAAGGCATGAAGATTGCCCGCGAGCAGATCGAAGGCATGACGGCCGAAATCGAAATCGGCAAGACCTATCGTGGCCGCGTGGTGACGATCAAGGAATTCGGTTGCTTCGTGGAAGTGTTGCCGGGCAAAGACGGCCTGTGCCACATCAGCGAACTGGCCAACTTCCGCGTGAAGCAGACCGAAGACATCGTCAAGATGGGCGATGAAATCTGGGTCAAGTGCATCGGCATCGATGAAAAGGGCCGCATCAAGCTCTCGCGCAAAGCCGCGATGGAAGAGCGCGATAAGGAAGTCGCCGCGCAAAGCTAAGCGAACCGCGAACAAATTCAGGGCGAGTCATTCGTGGCTCGCCCCTTTTGTTTTTTTAACGCCCGGCCTGCCGGGCTGTGACTGGAAATCGAATAACTGCCTTGGCCGGGCGTAGATGAGACTTCATCTGCCAGCTTGCCAAGCTAACGCACGACTTGTTTAATGCCACCTGTGTTACAACAGCAAACGATTCAAAAACCGGTAAGTTTTGAGGGGATTGGCCTGCACAGCGGAAACGCCGTGAAAATGACCTTTCTCCCGGCGGAACCGAATACCGGCATCCGCTTTCGCCGCGTGGACCTCGAAGGCAAGCCGGAGATTGAAGCGCGCGTCGAGCACGTGGGCGAAACGAATCGCTCGACGACGATCGCCAAAGGAAACGTCAAGCTGCACACCGTGGAGCATGTGCTCGCAACGTTTGCCGGCTACGGTATTGATAACGCGATTGTTGAATTGGATGCGAATGAACCGCCGATTGGCGATGGCAGTTCCCGTCCGTATTGCAAGATGATCCAGTCGGTGGGGCTTGCGCAGCAGACCGCGAAGAAAGAGCCGTATAAGGTTACCGCGCCCATTGAAATGCAGTTGGGCGAGACGATGATGTCGATCTTTCCGTTTGATGGTTTAAAGATCACCTGCACCAGCGCGGATAAACAAGGGCGGTTCACACAGTTTTTTTCTGTCGAAGTTAACCCCGAAACCTGGGAGCGCGATCTGGCGCATGCCCGGACCTTTTGCTTTTTTGAAGAGATTGAGTTTCTGATCAAGAACGGTTTGATCAAAGGCGGCAGTCTGGAGAATGCGGTGGTGATTCGTGATGACGCAGTGCTGACGAATGAGCCGTTGCGTTATCCGGAGGAATTCGTGCGGCATAAGATGCTCGATATTCTCGGTGATTTATCGCTGCTCGGACGGCCGTTGCTCGGGCACATCGTGGCGATCAAGCCGAGTCACGCGGCCAATTGTGAATTGGCCCGTTTGATCAACACGCAGATGCGCAAACCGATGGTGGTCGCGCAAACCTTTACTCCACCACCGGCGCCGGCCAAGCCCGCCGCTCCGGCCAGCAAGGATGAGGGCACGGAAAACCTGGTTCAGGATGGGGCGACGCTCGACACGGTGCAGGTGATGAAAATCCTGCCGCATCGTTATCCTTTCCTGATGGTGGATCGCGTGACGAAGATTGAAGGGCTCAAGATCAGCGCGGTGAAATATGTCACCATGAACGAGCTGTATTTTCAGGGCCATTTTCCGGGGCATCCCGTCATGCCCGGCGTATTGCAACTCGAAGGCATTGCTCAGGTCGCGGGTATCCTGATGCTGAAACAGGCTGAGAATGCGGGGAAGATCGCTTACTTTATGGCGGCGGACAGCGTCAAGTGGCGCAAGCCAGTGAAGCCGGGTGCGTTGCTGAATATCGATGTGGAATTGACCAAGTGGCGCGGCAAGATTGGCAAGGCGAAGGGCGTTTGCTCCGTTGAGGGCGAAGTCGTGAGCGAAGCCGAAGTGACCTTTATGGTGGTAGACCCTTAAGCGCATGAAGTCGATTCATCCTACCGCAGTCATTCATCCGGACGCACAGATTGGCGAGGGCTGCCAGATCGGGCCGTATTGCGTCATTGGTGAACACGTAACCTTGGGCGAAGGTTGCCGGCTGCATTCGCACGTGGTCATTGATGGGCACACGACCCTGGGCAGGGAAAATGAGATTTTTCCGTTCGCAAGCATTGGCTTGCAGACGCAGGATTTGAAATGGAAAGGTGGCCTCACCCGCACGCAGATTGGCGATCAGAATACGTTCCGCGAATACGTGACGATTCACAGCGCGACGAGTGATGGCGATGCAACCGTGGTGGGTTCAAATAACCACATACTTGCGTATTGTCACATCGCGCATGATTGCCGGTTGGGGAATCATATTATTATGTCCAACGTTGGTACTTTGGGTGGACATACTATAGTCGAAGATCACGCGATTGTTAGCGGCCTGGCAGCGGTGCATCAATTTTGCCGCATCGGCAAGATGTCGATCATTGGCGGCTGTTCCAAAGTAGTGCAGGACGTGCCGCCCTTCATGCTCGTGGATGGCAATCCCGGTGAAACGCGCACGGTCAATAAAGTGGGTATGGAACGCAACGGCGTTTCCGAAGAAGCTCAGGCGGCTATCAAGCAATGCTTTCGCATTCTGTTCCGCGACGGGTTGACCATTTCTAATGCGTTGACGAAGATCGAAGCGGAAGTGCCGCAACTGTCCGAAGTGTTGCACCTCCTCCAATTCGCTCGTAGCAGTGAGCGCGGGTTGAGTAAGTAATTTGAACCCGGTCGCCTTTTCCGAACCGCAAGGTGAATGAACAAGAGGACGCAGAGATAACAGAGATTTTCCCTCTCTCCGTTTTCTCCGTTCGCTCCTGTTAAATTCCCGTTTCTTCTCTACTTGATTCCCGACAATTCCTTCGCCGTCCACGCATCCTGACGCCCTTGTACCGCCGCCCGGACTTTTGCCACTGTTTTGGGATCGACAGCGTCTGCCGTGTTACCCCAGCCGCGGCGAACATAAGTGAGAATGGACGCGATTTGTTCATCATCGAAAATGGCCAGCGATGGCATATCAAGATCGAACTTGCGACCATTCACGCTGATGGGGCCGCCGAGACCGTTGAGCACGATTCGCGAGAGCCGCACATCGGGTCCATGCACCCATTCCGAATCCACGAGCGGCGGCGCGAGACCGTCGAGTCCGTAGCCGTGCAATTGATGACACGCGGCGCAACTGGCTTCGAAGAGCGCTTTGCCAGCGTCAAAGCGTGCCTGTTGTTCCGTGCTGAGCGGTTTGATCTCTGGAATTTTTTCCGCGCCGGGCTTGCCGGGCCAAATGATCGAATCCGCGAATCGATCGAAACGCTTTTTCGCGAGTGCATCTTTGGTGGCGAGCAGGGAAGCCCACGCCGCCGGTTCAGCTTTCAAACGCACGATACGCGGATTCACTGCCGGGCTGCCTTTGGACGCGACGGGCAGGGTGGAGATAATGCCGTCGAGAATGGCTAATTGCTGCCACGATTCCGTCGTGGGTGCTGCGGCCAACGTGAGCAGGCGATCAATCTCTTCGGATTTGCGCCCCAGATAAATGCACTTAGCCAGACCCGAGAGGAAGCGATCCGTACCCGCGGTTTTCTTCTGCCATTCTTTATCTGCGAGCACTTGTTCGAGGAAACGCATTTCGCGTTGGAATGTGCCGGTCAATACCGCATCGCGGATGAGCGAATTCGTCGGGTTGCGCCAGGCAATTTGAGTCATGACCTTTTCCGCCTGCGGGTCAACAATTTCACCCAGCGTAAACGCGACCTGAAGTTGCGTATCAATAGGCGCTTTATTCGCTTCGGCGAGAATGGTCGGCAGCAGCTTGTCTTTGTCACTGCCTTTTAATAACGGTTCGCTCAGCCGGATAGCCGCCGCGCGAATTTTGAGTTCCTTTTCCGTTTTCAAGACGGTGAGCAAAGTCACAGCATCCGTTTGCCCCATGCCATCCAGCGTCCACAACGCATGCAAGCGGCCAAACACGCTTTTGCCGTTGGTCGCGAGTTCCTTGAGCAAGGGCAGGGCAGCCGCTGGCGAACGCTCCACCAGCAGGCGTTGTGCGGTATCGCGCCACCAGCCGTTCGGATGCGAGAGCGCTTTGACTAAATCTTCGGTAGAAGCTTTCGCGAGTTGCGGTTTTTGATCAAGCGGACGTCCGTCGGCGACGACGCGATAAATCCGCCCCAAACCAATCGGCGCTCCCAGACCGCGTGATTCGCCCTGTTGCCGCAAATAGGTCGTGAGGAAAATCCGGTGTTGAATAATGCCGCGATAAAAATCCACCACATACAGCGCGCCATCCGGGCCATTGCTCAAATTCACTGGACGGAAACGTTCATCCGTTGAAGCCAGAAACTCCGCTTTGTCATAAGCATTTTCCGCCGTGATGTAGCCGTCTTTCTCCTTCAGAATATTGCGCCGCACCAGATTGCCCGCCGGTTCGCACAGAAACGCGTTGCCTTCGCAATCCTTCGGAAAATTATCTCCGCGATAAATGATCGGCGCACACGCCGCCGTATAAGTAGCCAGCGTGCCATCCGGACGCAACTGTGCGCGTTGATAACCGCGGTTCACGCCGGGGTTCACGCGAATGGGCCAGACCGCTTGGTTCGACTGCGGTTGCCAGTTCACCCCCACCGCGCCGCGGTAGAGTGGATTGCGCGATAAATAAGCAGACGGCACCAAATCCAACCGCAGTTGGTCGCTGTTGGAATTGTAAACCAGCCGTCCGAAGTCATCCTGAGAAATGCCCCATTGACCACGGAAAATGGTCGGCTCATGACGCCATTCACCATCGGTATAGCGAAAACGCACGGTATGATTCGCACTGTAAATCCAGTTATCGAGCGTCCAGAGCAGACCGTTGGAAGCGTGTTCCGGGCTGGCGCGCAGGCCGAGTTTGGGATCATCCTGCGTGGCGAAGTCGGGGGCGACTTCCGTTTTCTCATCGGCTTTGCCCGTGCCCTTGGTATCGCGATAGAACCAGAGCTTCGGCGGTTCCGCGACCAACACCCCGCCACCCACGAGCGAAATAGCGCGCGGCATGACCAGTCCATCCACGAACACCGTGCGCTTATCCATTTTGCCGTCGCCATCGGTGTCTTCCAGAATCACGACCTTGCCCTTTGGCTCGAATTCGCCTTTGCCATCGGCATTCGGCATGTAACCGCTCATTTCTAGCACCCAGAGCCGTCCATCGGGATCGAAAACAATCTGGATCGGATCGTGAACCAAAGGCTCGCTGGCGACCAATTCCATGTGGAAGCCGGGTGCCACTTTAAATGTTTTGAGCGCTTGATCTGGCGGCACGACCGGCGAAGCGGGAATTTTATCCGCCGGCACCAGGGGGATTTGCACTTCGCCCTGTTTATCGCCGTTCTGGGCGAAACCACTGGCGGCGGTCAATAAAGTCAGCAACAAAATACGTAAGAACATGATATTGGCTTTCACACAAATGCCGGGCTTTTTCCGGCGCATCATTTCCCATCCAACGGAACACGCATGGGCATTCTCCATGCAGACGGAAGACGAAGGGAGAAAGTTACTAATAAATTCAGCGATGGCAAGCGTGGGAATTCGGTCTGGTGATGAATGGAGTTCCCCCGAGAAAGTGGACAGTGGATTAGCTAGTTATGTTTGTAGTTGGATTTGGATTCAAAGTCCACAGGTGATTGGTAGCCCAGAGCGCTGT
>JBEHZA010000065.1:0-14821 GCA_048497895.1 Verrucomicrobiota bacterium | reverse complement strand
GTGTGATAAGTAAGCCCGATTTCTTCTACTTTGGCCTGCCAGTTATGGCGCGGCGAGATGGCGATGCGATTCATGTTAAGACGAGGCTGAATGTCCACGGGAACCAAAACCTCCCCGGGAAATGGACGAAGCCGAACTCTTTGATCCACTGCTCGTGGAGCCGGAACGGAAGGTGCCGCCTCCGCCACTGGTGGAACTGGTGTAAATGGGACGGCTGGAGTTCACCTCGCTCACATACGGACGCTCCGAGTAAACGCCACCGTGATAGTAACCGCGGCCCGGCCAGTAGGAATTATACGGATACGGAAACCACGAATGATACGGCGCATGCCAATAACCGTAGCCCGTGCGATAAGTGTTGTTGGTAAAAGACTGAGCGTTATCTCCGTTGGTTCCGCCCGTTGCGGGATTGTCATTGCAGCCGGTGAGTAACGCACCCGAGATCACCAGCGTTACCACCATGGATTTTTTCATAATTCGGCCCTTCCTTTATTGCGATCAGTTTAGCGCAAAGGACCGAAGTTGCATTTAGAAAAACCGCGCTTGTTTGTAATCCCGGTTGGCACTCTTTGAAAATGCGCAAAATTACGACTGGTGGAGCGGCTTCACTCTTGTGCCCGGCTCTGTGTTTCTTCCTGATACTGCTCCAATAATTCCTTGATGCGACGCGCATCTGCTTTGCGATGACCGTGACTGGTCAATGGATCGGAACCGCCCGAGGATTCAATGATGATTTCGGACCAGATTATTCCGGTCTTAATATGGACGGAAGCCACCTTGTGCACGCTGATGCTGATTTCATCCTTGCTGAACCACGAACGCTTGCGGCGGAGCACTGCTTTGTCGCTGACTTCAATCACGGTGGGGAAAAGAAAATTTCCGCGCGTCCAGCGGCTGGCTTGAAAAACTTCGGTAGGCATAGGCTTGTGCGCTGAGTTATGCGGCGTTTCGTCGTCGCACGCAAATGAATTATACCTCTAACTTTGCTTCGTTTGTTGCGGGATTTAATTCGACTTGGTTTGAAACTCGACGGAGAAAACAGCCGCATACATTAACTCCTCCCGGTAAAGAAGACATCGGGCTGGAATCATAGGCTGCCGCAGTTGGCGGACAGCGACCGTCTCGGTCGCAGCAACGTGACCCGCTCAAATGATGTTGGATATTTCAAACCCGCTTGCGCCTGTGGACATTGCTGCGACCGGGGACGGTCGCTGTCCGGCGTTGGCATTTACCTCACCACCAGCTTCTCAAATTCCGGTGTCATCTTTTCTACGAAACCCTTATCCGTGCGAATGATCATCAGCACCGGGAAATGTTGTTCGACGGCAAAACGATAACCCGCTTCCGGCCCCATTACGATAAACGTTTTGGCCAGCGCATCCGCGTGCATCGTGGAGGATTGAATAATACACGCCGCCGCAACTCCGTTTGTTACGGGGTGACCGGTGTGTGGGTCAATGATGTGGGCGTAGCGTTGTCCATTCGCAAAAAAGAAATTCCGGTAATCGCCGGAGGTGGACATCCCCTGATTGGCAAGCGCGACGACGCGTTCTATTTCGCGCACATTCTCGACCGGCTTTTCTACGCCTACGTGCCATGGGCGTCCGAAATGGCTGTTCCCTTTCGCTTTCGTTTCGCCACCGATGTTCACGAGGTAATCGGTGACTCCGAGTGAATCCAGCAATTGCGCCATCGCATCCGCGCCGTAGCCTTTGCCGATGCCGCCCAGATCAATCGCCAGTTCCGGAATGTCTTTTCGCAACGCCGGAGGATTTAATCGCGCTTCCAGATGCGTGTATCCCACTTTGCGTTTGGTGGAGGCAATCGCCGTCTCGGAAGGGATTTGACCGGTGTGCCGGTCCGGCCCAAAGCCCCACAGTTGCACGAGCGGAGCCACCGTGATATCGAAGGCTCCTTGCGAAAGCCGGCTCACGCGCAAGGCGTCTTCGATCACGAACGCCGTTTCTTTGGAAACCGGAAACCAGTTCGTGCTCTGATAATCGCTGAAGCGGGAGATTTCTGAGTCCGGACGGTAAGTGGACATTTCCCGGTCCAGCGTCAGAAAAAGTTGATTCAACGATTCCGTGAGTGCGTTGGTCGTGAGTGTCGGTGGCAGGCGATAAAAGCTGACCCCATAAACCGTGCCCATGGTGCGGCCAGTGAGATGAATCAGTTCGGGAGTGGAATTTTCCGTGGGGGCATCCGCGGCGATCAGGAGCCCGGTGGTAAAAAACAGGACACCCAACAACGAAGAAATTTTTTTAGCCACACTGAAGCACGTGGTATTCATGCTCAGAGTGGTCCGGTAATCCACGTATTGATCACCGCGTATTTCCAATAGACCAGGGCGACCATCAGCACCAGTAAGCCCGCAAACCAATCCCCTTTCCCAAAGCGGTCCTGCGTTCCCTCTGTCCGCACAAATTCGAGCAACGCTCCCGTTGGGCAGCCAAATTTGCAATACGCTTGCGGCACAAAGAGCGAGGCCATCAATCCGATTACTGCAATCGCAAGGGTAGCCCACCCGGCGGATTTGATGATGTAAGCGTCAAACGGCTCAATACTCGCGAGATCAATTGGCAATACCAGCATCGTAGTCAGCAACGCGATCAATAAGAGCGTGGGCGGAATCCATTTTAGTTTTGCGGCGAGGAAAGGAGAAACTTTGAGACGATATTTGGACGGTAAAAGCCGTCCGCACAATTCCTGAGCGGCGCCGTGTGGGCAGATGTGGAGGCAATAGAGTGGGCGACGTGTTGCCCAGGGCACGATCAAAGCCGCGGCGACCAGTAGCACGAGGCCGGGAGCGACATTCCAGGGAACGCCGGACTTCGCCCAGCCGTGCAGTAACGATTGCGCGACCAGATCACCATTAATGAAACCCACATAGACAATGACGCTCACTTGGAACGTTCGGCGCATCCATTTCCGTCCGCTCATGTGCGTGAAGGCCATCAGCCCGGCCAGCACGACGACGACTAGCAGGCCGATGTCCCGGCTGCCGTAGCGGAATTTTTGCGCTTTGGAAAGCTGCTCGCTGGCGCTTTTAAAACGGTAGGTAATGCTCTCAGCCATCGCCATGCTGGTCATCGTCGCGCCAGATACGCCTTCAATACCTTCCTTTTTGATATCCATGGCTGCGATCTGATCCCAGTTTTTGTTATTCCACGTTTTCATGAAATAACGGTCCGAACCCACATCCGCCACGTGAGTCTTCGTATCTTCGCTGCGCCGGATTTTAATGCCCAGCACCTTCAACTGATTATCCATCGCCACAATGGTGTCGGTAGGGCCGACGTAGCCGGTGATGAAATCGCTCACGGGGGAAGTGCGGACGACGTAACCGAGTTCCTTGCCGTTTGCGTCGAGCACATGCGAACCTTTGCGTTCGGAATAGTCCGGACGCAATTCTTTGGCCGTGGGATAAAATCCTTTAACTTCGTCCACGGAGAGGGGCAAGTCTCCGTCAACCCGCAGGCGCACCTGGTGATCGCGCATGATCGCGACAATCACCACCAGCACAGCGAGGCGGTACAGTTGCAGCCCCGCGGCTTTCCATGACTTGAAGGGCAGAGCGGAGAAAAACTTCATGTGGGTTCTCCGGATTCAAGTCTTTCAGTCAGGCGCGCAACGTTCGTTACGCGGGCCGGCATACTTTATTTAACCGGCAGAATCTGCACGGCATCACCGTGAACATTGCCATCTGCGCCGTCATTGCTCAGCACGACGGCAAATGGCTTGCCCGCTTCAAAGCGGAAGACGCCCAGCGAAATAAAACCTTTTTCCAGCGGCGGCTCTTTGCGTTGATTGACGCGGATGGTCTTCTCGCCTTCCGCGCTGATGACGGTGAAGGGTGTGTTGGTGGCGCGATTTTCGTGCGGCTGATAAGCTACCCGGACTTCGTACGGGCCGGTGTTAGGCACTTTGAATTCAAACCGAGCCGTGGCTTTCTCTTTGTTGCCCGCATAGATGTAGTGTTTGCCGATAAAGCCCTTCAACCCTTCACCGGGCGTCCATTTGCCAGTGAGTTGTGCCTGCTCGTCATCAATGACAATCCCGGGCAGGGAACCCGGTTCGATCACGCTGACTTGAGGCGGTGGCAATTTCGCGGCATTGGCGGCTACGTAAAACTTGTCGTTCACGGTGTCGCGGCGTTTGACCCCTTCGAGGTTCATGAGTTCCTTCAGTTCCTCGAAGTAGGAGTGATAAATGTCCCGCGGCGTGCAGCTATGCAACACGCAGAGTGAAGCGGCCTTGCCGACGACTTCACCGATCATGCCGCCGGTTTTCATGACGCGCACTGTGCCCAGCGCTTCGTGCGTTACGCTGATGTCGCGGCCCGCCATAAACAGGTTTTCAATATTGCGGGAATAGAAGCAGCGGTAGGGGACTGGGTAGCCGTGATTACGATCCACTTTTTTATCCATGATCGCTTTGGAGATGAACGGGTCTTCCGCGAATTTTTTGGCATACTGTTCCTTGGGATAATGCAAATCAATGTCCCAGGTAGTTGGCACGGTGCCATCGGGAAACGGCTTTTTGGATTCAATGTCATCGCGGGTGAGGATGACGTCACCGAGCAACTGACGCGATTCGCGGGTGCCGCCGATGTAGGCTACCCATTCGAGTTTCGCTTTGGGATGTTCCGCTTTGCCGCCCTTGTTCTTCATGGCGTTGAACGCGCCGTAAATCGCGCGGAAATTCCAATCGCGCGTGGATTCGAGGCCTTGAATGGGATGTTTGTTGAAACCGCTTTCCCAGAACCATTCCGCGTGATTGTGGCGCGGATAGGGGAAGTCATCCATGTCCATGTTCAGCGCCCACGGAACATCGGGGAAAGATTGTGGGGTTTCCGCTTCGTCCCAGCGCCACATATTGCTCATGCCAAGATGGCCTTCTTCTTTAATGGTATGATCGGCTCCCGCGAGATAGCCGATGGTGCCGTGACCGGTGCAGTCCGTGAACAGTGTGCCGGTGAAACGGCGCACTTCACTCGTCATCGTGTTGAAGGTGCTGACCGAAACAATCCGTTTGTTGTTCGTCTCCACGGCAAAGGCGTGCGTGTTCAGATAGAGTGAAATATTTTTCTCGGAACGAACCAGCGCTTCTTTTTTGGCATCCCCAAATTCTTCATACGTGCCGGGAGACGCTTTGGCGTGATCCATAAATTCTTCCACAATCTCACCGAGGTTCGGATAAAGACCGCGCCGTGTGCCACCCATCGCCCACACGCGGATTTCCGAACTGCCATTGCCGCCAAGCACCGGGCGATCCTGAATCAATGCCACTTTCAAGCCCATGCGCGCGGCGGAGATCGCTGTGCCCATGCCGGAATAACCACCCCCGATGACGACCAGGTCAAATGGGCCGGTTTCCACCGGTTTGTCCGGCAAGCCGAGCAACTGCTTCCGCCACGCTGCGAGCGGTGCGGCATTGTTCGGCGGAGTGAACACCGGGTCTTGCGAAAATAAAATGGCATCGCAACGGCCTTCAAAACCGGTCAGGTCATGCAGCGCCAATTTCACTTCCTTGTTTTTGACTTCGATCATGCCGCCGTCCTGCCAGAACCATTCGGCGTTTTTGGTGCCGAACGTTTCCTTAAGCGGCTGACCTTCGACGAGCAGTTGAAACTTGCCGGGTTGACCGGGAGCTTTCCATTGCGCCACCCAATCTTTGGTGCGGACGAAAACGTGGTAAGTGCCAGCCGCCGGAAAGGTGACGGTAGTCGTGGCATCCTTTACCGGTGTGCCCATCCCATGCGCGAGCAGGTAAGGGGAGCCCATGGAATCAATGAACTGTGTGTCCAGCACCCAACCACCGGGATCTTTGAAACTCTCCGCTTCTACCAACACCTGATCGGCGCGGGCGGAAAGGGCTAAACTTAACAACCAAACGGTGACAATGCTCCTGAGCCAAACTGTTTTCGGAAAGTTCATCATGTTCTGAATATGTTTGTCAGCAAGGCCGAAACTGACACGCGCCAGTGTATTCCTGCGTTCAATGAATGAGCCATCATAGCCGTCACCGGAATTCCCCGGCAATCACATAAATCCGCGGCAAAACGGGTAACGACCGGGCATTAAGGGGCTTCGCCTGAACGTCGTTGGGTTTTCGCGGACGGTAACGGACTAACCTTTTGTAATCTTCAACGCAGTGACCCGCCCGGTGGCAAAAGCGGCCAGGGCAGTCTTGAGATTCTTTAGCATGGTTTCGTAGTCGGCTTTGAGCTCGCGGCCATCAGCCGATGGGCCGGTGGCGAGCACCGTTGCCTGAAAACGAAAGAATTGAAAACATTCCGTCAGCCAAAGTGTTTCCGGACGTTTGCGGACCAGTCCGGCCATCAGTTTGGTAAAATTGCTCGCCGGCCTTTTACTGACCAGCGCCCGGGAACGAAAGAGTGGACGGGCCTTTAAATCCGATGCGAAGGGCATGCCTTTCTCCAGAAAACTGCCTTTGAAGGAACGCAGCCAATACTCTTCCGTCAGCATTTTCTTTTGCACCGCGTAAAGAGTTTCCGGACTGTGATCCAGCGCATCGCCGACGCTTTGAACTTTGAGCACGACGTTGATCTCACGGTGGGGAGCGGAGGTGAAAACGAAATGGGTTTCTCCGCAGCCTTCGCGTTGCTGCCGTTTCGCCGGGCCTAACGTCCAATTGTCCGGTAAATCGATATGGAGGAGGCTTTCGTCGAAGTAGCCGCCATTCTTATTAGGGACGCTTACTGGAATTTGATAACGCACACAATTGCGTTCACTTTGACCCATAAGAACCACCTCGTGTTCAGCTTTTCCCTGGAAGAACTTCCCTTCCACCGTCCGGAAAGGATTTATTGTAATTACTATTCAAAAAACGTGGCGGAGAGAGAGGGATTCGAACCCTCGGTAGGGATTAGCTACGCACGCTTTCCAGGCGTGTGCCTTAAACCACTCAGCCATCTCTCCGTCAACGGCTACAAGATAGTTGCATCTCTTGGCTGCACGCAACGTTTTTTCCATGAACGGGGCCGCAAATTGTTATTCAGATCGTGATTTAATGTTCTCATCGTGAAATGGTTGCTGAAGCAAATGAATATTTTACCCGGTTTACCAGTCGGTATATATTGAAGACAAGCTGAATTGGACTGAAATCGGTCCCGGGGAGGAAAATAAGAAAGAAGTGGCTGGTCAGACGGTTCAGCAACTGAGGAAAGGTTTATGAAAACGACTTTTGTTCAGGTAGTTAAGTTAACTGGTGTGATGTTTTGTTCGGCCTGGCTGGCAGGCGGAATTGGCGGTTCTGAAGCGGTAAGTGCCCCGGCGAAGGCCGATGCCACTGTAGTCCTGCCCGACGTTACGAATGCGGCCTCTGCGGAGGCGAGCGACGCGTTATCCGATGATCCGGTTTCCCCTGCGGACAGCAACCCGGTGATTTCCTCCACTGTTCCCCCTTCACTGCCACAGCTTTCTCCGGGATTAAAGGAAGTGATTGGATTGGCTCAGGCTCAAGTGGGAGAAGAAGTGCTCCTGGCTTATGTTCAGAAATCCGGCCACACCTTCAATCCCACTGTGGAAGAAGTCGTTTACCTTCACGATTTGGGCGTTTCCGACAAAGTCATTGCGGCCATGATCAACAGTGGCAAAGGCGCAGGCAGCGGATTGGATGCGACGACCTCTCTGGCTGCCACGCCGGCCAATGCTGCTCCGGCAGACGCCGTTACCCCGGGGCCGGAGGATGCCGGGCTAACCCTGCCGGTGGCCTCGGCTCCGGCAGAGATGGCTTCAGCCGCCGCTCCGGTCACGACGTTTTACCAGGACTTGTCTCCTTACGGATCATGGCTGCAAATTGCCGATTACGGCTGGTGCTGGCAACCCAGCGTAGCGGTAATTAACACGGGCTGGCGGCCGTATGCTGATCGCGGGCGTTGGGTGTGGACGGATTGTGGCTGGTACTGGCAATCCGATTATTCCTGGGGCTGGGCCGCGTTTCACTATGGACGGTGGCAACGTCACGGGACGTTTGGCTGGTTTTGGGTGCCGGATACCTGCTGGGCTCCGGCGTGGGTGAGCTGGCGTTATTCGGATTCGTATTGCGGTTGGGCACCGTTGCCGGCCCGGGCGCGTTATTATCCTGGCTCAGGCTTTTCTTATCGGCATGCCAGTGTGGGCGCAGGCTTTGAATTCGGTTTGCGTGATCGGGATTATACTTTTGTGCGGCCCGAACACTTCTATCACCACAATCTCTCCGCTCATTATCTGCCTGCTTCGCAAGTGAACAAGGCTTACCGTCAGACTCATGTGGAGAATCATTTTCAAGGCGGCAATAATGGCTGGGCGGTGACGGTCACGGGTGTTCCGGTTGAGCGCATTGCCGCCGTTGCCAAAACGGACATTCAAACCGTTTCCGTGCGTGATTTGCCCACTTCTGCCCGCCGCGATTTCCGGCCGGACCGGTTGGTGCGTGACGGTTCTGCGGTGGCCGTATTCCGGCCCTCGCTAGAGAACCGTGAGGGCGTTACCTCACTGCGCGGCAATCATCTGGTTTCTCCTGTGAGTGCGCCGGTTTTTAATGCCGGTAACACAGTGACCCGTCCGCAAGTAGCTGCTGGGGTTACGCCGGTGGGCAGCCGCATTATTCAATCTGGAGTGACCGGGAACACGAGTGTGAATGTCTCTACAGATCACGCGCAAACGCCGCTCGCTGGCCATCGTTTTCCAGTATTACAAAGGCCAGCCGATGTTGGAACCGCCGAAGCCACGGAACATTCTTCCACTTTCCGGCTGGCGAACCGTTCCTCCAGCACGTTGTTTAATCCGGTAGCCCCGCGTGACGGGGATAGCCCACAACGCGAATTCCGTCGTGAACCCAATAATCTGCCGGCCACTTCCTTCAACGCCGGGGGCACTGTAAATGCAGGATCGCGGCCACTGGTTTTACCACAAACTCCCGCTCCGTTTGTGCCGGCCACTTCGTTTAATACGCCCCGGTTCAACTCGCATTTTGAATCTCAATCACGCCGGTTTGAGCCCAACACGAGTTTGCCGACCGTTGAGAGAACGCCCCGGATGAATGCGACGGAACGGAGTTTTGGCACCCGCACTCTGGAACCGCGGTTCAATTCGCCCACCCTGAGTTCACCCCGGACGGTGGAGACGCCGCGGTTTTCCGTTCCTGAAACCCGTAGTTTCACTCCCTCTCCGGGCTATTCGCGGCCTGCCGCCCCTCAATATACGCCACCGGCGCCGGTTCAGAGCGCTCCGGTCAACAACCATTCCTTTAGTTCTCCTGGCGGTTCCGGCAATCGTCAGGACCGGCGTTAAACCACGGCGAAAAATCGCCGCCGTTGATCGCGCTGCCTTCACCGGGAGCAAACATTTGAAAGTAATTCCGCCGGCTTTTCGCTGACGATTGAGGCACAGCCTGCGGAGCTTTAGCGGCATGGGCGTGGGATGAAACAGCGGTTGAGGCCGTCGGTTTTTCCGTTCGTTTTCGGACTTTCTCAAAAAACGTTGAAACAAAATGTTTGCTGCTAGACTCGTTTCTTGAGAAAAAGCACGTCGTCAACCCGGAATTATCCTATACTTTGGGGCGGAAAGTTTCGTTGGGTTACCTCTCCGGGGTGGTTGCGGATAGAAGAACTGGATGGGGTGCGGTTAACTGGCTAGTTGCATGAGTAATTCACAGTCACAGGATTTAAAGTGTGCTTGCACGCACTGCGGCGGACGTATTGCCTTTCCTTCGAGTGCCGCTGGAGGCTCGATCAACTGTCCTCATTGCGGGCACCTCACCGTCTTAACGGCTCCCGACGCACCGGTTGTTCCGATGGCGTCGCCTACGCAAAGTGTCACCCTCAAGTCGGCCTGCAAACATTGCGGTGGCCGCATTGGCTTTCCTCCTGCTGCCGCGGGAACGAGTATTAACTGTCCTCATTGCGGCAAAGAGACTTTGTTGCTGCCCTCGGGACTGCCGCCCGGTGCCGCTGCCCGTCCCGCCGCGGCCGCTCCGGCTGCTGTTCCAACCGCAAAACCAGCGGTTCCTGTAGCAGTAGCGTCCACTCCCCCAGCCGCTCCGGCTGCGGAAACAGACGCAAAGAGCGGTGGTGAAGATAAAGCAGCGGCCCGTAAGAATTTTGTCATTTGCGGCACCTGCGGAACCGAAATCAGTGTAAAGGCGAAAGCCTGTCCTGCCTGTGGTGCTCCGGTGAAAAGTTCGCGCCGGGGTTTGCTCGTCGTCATGATTGTCGCTCTGGTTTTGGTGGCGGGCGCGGTCGGAGCAGTTCTTTTTCTTAAAAAAGGCGGGAAACTGATGGGCCCCAAGCAGGATCTCGAAGTCGTCAAATTTGAGCTGCAACGGATGAAGGACACCAGCCTGGTGTATGTCGTTGGGACCATTAAAAACAGTTCCGAACAGCAGCATCAATCGGTCCGGGTGGACTTCAATCTTTTCGATAAAAAGGGCAAACAGATTGGCGCGGCTTCGGATTATATCATGATTCTGGAACCCAAGGCACAATGGGATTTCAAGGCCCTCGTCGTCGAAGCTGAAGCCGCTACGGCCAAACTGGATAAAATTGTTTCAGTGAAGCAATAGTGGCCGGGCCGAAAGGCCTTCAACATGCGTGCGCAGCCTCTACTGACGGATTTGCTCAAGCAGGTTTCCCGGTCATTCTATCTTACTTTAAGGGTATTGCCGGCGGCCGTCCGGCCTCAAATCGGCTTGGCCTACCTGCTGGCTCGCACGACCGATACGATTGCGGACACGGAAATTGTTTCCCTGGATCAACGGTTAGCCGCCTTGCGCCATCTCAATGAACGTATCTCCGGGGCTGGTTCTGAACGGCTTAATCTAGGAGAACTGGCTGGGCATCAAGGGCTTCCTGCGGAACGGGTTCTGCTCGAACGGGTGGAGGAAGCCTTGAGCCTGCTGGAAGCACTGCCAGCCGAGGATAAGCGATTGGTGCGGGAAGTATTGCGGGTCATCGTGAGTGGGCAGGAATTGGATTTGAGACGGTTTGCCCGGACTCAACCGGGACAGATTCTGGCTCTGGAGAATGACGCGCAGTTGGATGATTACACCTATCGGGTGGCGGGTTGCGTCGGGGAATTCTGGACCCGCATGTGCCGGGCGCACTTATTTCCGGGGGCAAAACTGGATGATGAACGGCTTTTGGCAGATGGCGTCCGGTTTGGGAAAGGCCTCCAACTCGTAAATATTTTGCGGGATTTGCCCGCAGATTTGAAGCAGGGCCGGTGCTATTTGCCGGAAAAGCGCCTAGCCTTGATAGGTTTAACACCTGAAAGCTTGCTTAATTCGGCGAATTTTTCCACATTAAAGCCGTTGTACGTAGAGTACGTCGCTCAAGCGGAAGATCATCTACGGGCGGGGTGGGAATATACGAATGCGCTCCCTTGGGGGAGTTTCAGGGTAAGATTAGCGTGCGCGTGGCCGGTTTTAATCGGAAATCAGACACTAAAAACGCTGCGCACGAAAAACGCATTGGATGCTCGCGAACGAATAAAAGTAAGTCGTGCTGACGTCCGGGGTGTGATCTTGCGGACCATTCTGTTATACCCTTTACCCTTTATGTGGCGGCGGCTCAATTAGAAGCGCCTGCTCACCACAGCAAAACTAATTGATTCAGCAATAAATAATCTGTAAAAAAACGAAATGCAAAAAATGAAAAAATTTTTCTTTGCGTTGCTGGCGGCAATGTTTTTGAGCGTCGGCTCTCTGTTTGCCGCGGATTCGGCGGCCAAGGACACGACTCAAGAGGACGCGAACAAAGCCAAAGCGGATGCTGAAGCAAAAAAGAAAGCTGATGCGGCCGCGGCCAAAGCTTTAAAGAAAGCCCAGGAAGAGGCTAAGAAGAAAGAGGAAGCGCGTTTGAAGGCCGAGGCGGAAGCCGCCAAAAAGGCCGAAGCCGAATTAAAGAAGAAGACCGAAGCGGAAGCCAAGGCCAAGGCCAAAGCCGAAGCGGAAGCCAAAGAAAAAGAGGCAGCCCGTCTAAAAGCGGAAGCAGACGCCAAGAAGAAATTGGAAGAAGAGACCAAGAAAAAGGAAGCCGCCCGCTTGAAAGCGGAAGCGGAAGCCAAGAAGAAATTGGACGCGAAACGTCTGGCAGATGAAAAGGCCAAAGCGGAAGCCAAAAAGAAGGCAGATGCAGAAGCCCAGGCCAAAGCGAAAGCGTCTGCGGTCAAACCCGCAATTCCGGCTCCCAAAAAGCCAGCCACTCCGGCGCCTGCGACAGCCGCCAAAACGACGAAACCGGCGGCCAAATCCACCGCGGTAAAAGCAACCACGACCCCGGCCGTTACGCTGCCGCAGCAGGAAGCGGATGCGAAAGCGGAATCGCTCGCCCGGGCGCGTGAACAAATGTTGTTAAATGCGGAAGCCCAGGCGAAATCGCAAGCGCTGAACCGCATGCGTGAAGATGCTTTAATGAAGGAAGAAGCGGCGGCCAAAGCCGAAGCTCTGGCCCGCACCCGCGGCGAAATTGTCCGCCCGCATGAAGTGAATGCGGCTCCTGCCGCCGTGACGGCTCCGAAGGTTGATCCCAAGAAGCAGGCCGAAGAAAAGAAAAAGGCGGAAGCCAAAGCCAAGGCTGACGCTGAGCTGAAGAAGAAGAACGAAGCTAAGGCCAAGATGGAAGCGGATGCCCGCAAGAAGGCTGAAGAGAAGCGCATCAGCGAAGAAAAGGCGCGCGCCAAGGCTGCGGAAGAAGCAGCCAAGAAAGCGGCCCAGGCCAAAGCTAAAACTGAAGAGAAGAAAGCCGAGACGGTTAAAAAGGAGACCAAATCTACCGTCAAAGAAACCCCTGCGGCACTGACTCCTCCGGTCGTCAAGAATGACGTTGCGGCTACCGAAGCTGACAAAGTTGAAAAAGCGCGGGCTGAAGCCCGGGCGAAAGCGGAAGCTCAAGCTCAGCAACAAGGCAAAGCCCGTGAAGAAGCCCGCATGAAGGCGGACGCGGAAGCCAAAGCCAAGGTAGCTCAAATTGAAAAAGAACGGGCTGAAGCGCGGGCCAAAGCCGTCGCGAAAAAACCGGCTGAAACGGAAGCCGACGTGAAGGCCAAAGCCGAAGCCAAAAAGCAGGCGGAAGAAAAACGTTTAGCGGATGAAAAAGCCGCGCAGGAAAAAGCGAAAGCGGAAGTCGCAGCCAAAAAGGCGGCCAAAGCGCAGGCGGAAGCGATGAAGGCAGCGGAGGAAAAACGCCTCGCCGACGAAAAAGCGCATAAACTGGCGGAAGAAAAAGCGGCTCGTGCCAAAGCGAAAGCCGATGCAGAGGCTGCGAAAAAAGCGTCACCTGATGCCAAAAAGCAAGCGGAGATGGAAGCGGCTGCCGCCAAGGCCAAAGCGAAAGCGGATGCCGAAGCGAAGCGGGTAGCGGAAGAAAAACGTCTGGCGGACGAAAAGGCGCACAAGCTCGCGGAAGAAAAAGCCGCCCGGGAAAAAATCAAAGCGGAAGCGGAAGCGAAGAAGAAAGAAGCTGCCCGTTTGAAGTCTGAAGAAGAGGCCCGGAAAGTTGTGGTCGAGAAGCGTATGGCCGAAGAAAAGGCCCGCAAACAGGCCGAAGAAAAAGCCCATGCGAAAGCCGAAGCGGACGCCAAAAAGAAAGCCGAAATGGATGCCGAAGCGGCCAAGGCTAAAGCCAAGGCGGACGCCGAAGCCCAGAAAGTGGCTGAAGAAAAACATTTAGCGGAAGTCAAAGCCCAGAAGCTGGCGGCCGAGAAAGCTGCCCGGCAAAAAGAAGAGGCTGATGCAGAAGCCCGGAAACGGGAAGCTGCCCGCCTGAAAGCCGAAGGCGAAGCCAAGAAGGCCGCAGAAGAAAAACGCCTGGCCGATGAAAAAGCGCAGAAGCAAGCCATGGAGAAAGCGGCTCACGAGAAGGCCAAAGCCGATGCTGAAGCGAAAAAGGTAGCCGAAGAACAACGGGTAGCGGCAGAGAAAGCGGCTCATGAAAAAGCCGTTGCAGCAGCAGCAGTAGCCAAGAAGCCGGCCGCCGCGGTCAATGAAGAAAAAATGGCCCGCCAAAAAGCTGAAGCCGAAGCTGAAGCCAAAAAACGGCAGGAGAAAGAGGCGAAAGCTCTGGCAGAAGAAAAAGCCCGTCAGGATGCTTTAGCCGCGAAACAGCATGAAGCGCAATTAAAGGCGGAAGCAAAGGCCCGGAAAGAAGCGGAAGAAAAACGTCAGGTCGAAGAAAAAGCCCGTGCGAAAGCGGAAGCGAAAGCCAAGGCCGAAGCGGAAGCGAAACAAGCGGCTGATGAAAAAGCCCGCGTGAAAGCAGAGAAGGCCGCCGCAGATGCTCGTGCAAAGGCGGACCTTGAGGCCAAGAAGAAAGCGGAAGCTGGCAAACCGGTGGTCGCCGAAGTGGACGCCAAAAAGGCGAAAGCGGATGCGGAAGCCCGTGCCAAAGCAGACGAAGCTGCCCGGAAGAAATCCGAGGCTGAAGCGGCTGCCCGGGCCAAGGCAGATGCCGCCGCCCGCAAGAAAGCGGCTGCCGAAGCCGAAGCAAAAGCCAAGACGGATGCGGAAGCCAAACGCAAAGCCGATGCGGAAGCCGCAGCCAAGGCGAAGCGGGATGCTTCAAGTGCCAAAGTTCAGCCCAAGCCAGAAGCAGTTAAGCCTTCCACCAGCAAGACACCGGCTACGGCGGCTGTGGATGCGGTTAAACCGCCGCTTTCCAAAACCAAGGAGCAAAAGCTTAAGGACCTGCTGGATTTGTATAAGTCCGACAAGATTACGCCCAAGGAATACCACGAACAACGGGCCAAGGTGCTGGCTGAATAAGCAAGCAACGGATCGTTTCAATACCCTTCTGGCCTCTGTGCCGGACGGGTTTTTGATT
>JBEHZA010000064.1:0-14906 GCA_048497895.1 Verrucomicrobiota bacterium | reverse complement strand
AAGGCCGGGAAATGCGGCGCACGAGGCGCGAGCGGTGAAGTCGCGTCGATCTCTGCGCGGAGGTTGGGTGTGAGCAAACCCGCCGACTGCATGGCGGTGGCGAAGCCCAGCGCGCCCATGCCCATGCCGCAACGGGTTAAAAACTGACGGCGAGTCTGAAACCGGTCTTCCAGGCGTGGCGCATGATGTCCCATAGCAAAATAAAATCTTAATCTACCGTCTCTCTAACAGACGTAACGCCTCGCTTTAGCATTCAAATAAACAGGGCTGGACGTCATGGAATACTTTACGCCAGACAGGCTTCCACGCAAGCGGATTTGAATAACCTCACTCAGGCTGGGGAAACAACCACGAATGAACACAGATAAATCAGGATAAGGGAAAATAAAGAAATGAGAAATCCGATGAAAGAGTTCGGCGGTGCAAAAGCCTTTTTAATCCGTCTGTATTCGGACGTGGTTTAAAAACTCCTCTTTCTGCAACCTCATAACCTCACTCACCATTCAACAGGAGAGAACAGAGAAAACAGAGATTTCCACTCAGTTTTCTCCGTTTACTCCTGTTAAATCCCATCCCCTTCGTGCTTAGTTATTGGGATTTCTTTCGGATTTAGGTATTCGGTTTTCGTCATTTCCCAGCGCTTACGTCTTCGGCTGCGCGGCTGCCGGTTTCTTCGGCGCGGGCGGCGGAGTCAGCGGTGGAATATCTCCGTAATGCGGCGCGGCAGTGGCAAGATTCGGCGTTACATCCGCATCGATATTGCGCACCGCCCATGACAGGCCGCCGAACAAAACATCCTGGAACAAGGGATTGGTCCAAACATCTTCGCGATGGCCCATGGAGGTGTAGAAAACGCGGCCTTTGCCATACATCCGCGCCCAGGTCGCCGGATAGGAGCCGCGCTTGTATTCATTACCGGTCATCGTGGCCGTTTCCTGCACCAGCAACACGTGCAGGTTGTCATGGAACTCTTTGAGCGAATACCATTCCTCTTGCAGTTCAAAGTCTTGCGCGTGGCGATTAAGGCCGGGAAATTTCGAATCAATGACGTGCATCGTGGCTTTTTGTTGCGCGCCGTGCTTGATGAATTCGCCGCCGAGCATGTGGATGTACGGATCAGCCGCCGCGCCAAAAGTCCGGTAGCGGGATGATTTGTCTTCCGAATCCGGCTGGGAATGACAGGTATCTGAAGCACTGTGGGAACCGACGAAACCTTTGCCCTGTTTAATGGCGTCGAGAAAGGCCTGCTTGCCTTCCGGCGACATGGGCGGGTTCTTATCCGTGCCCGGCTTGGTCAAGTCACCTGTGGTGTAGAAAAAGAATGCGTCAAACTGCGCGAGATAAGCCGGGTTGAAAAGGCTGCCGTCTTTGCTGAACGTAAAGTCGAAATTATACTTCGGCCCCAATTCCAATAAAATCTTCTCGGCAAAACTCGGACCACCTTCCTTGGGCGTCTTAATCACGGAATGCTCGAAGCCGGAGGACTTCGTGAAAAACAAAATCTTACGTTTCGGCCCGCCGGTTAACGGCACCCATTCGGCGTAATTCGCGGCTCCGGTGGTGTGGCAACCGGTCGCCAGAGGAAGCAAGCCGAGCCCAAGCGCGGCGGCACCGGTACGATAAATCATTTCACGTCTGTTCATGTAAAAAAGACAGTTCGAGTCGTTAATTGGTTACCCGCCAATTATGGCAGGCCACCCTGCCCCGCCAAGGGAAAAGTGAACTGTTAATGTGGGAGACGAACCGGCGGGGAATAAAGGTTCTGCCCGGTTACCGTTCAACTCTCGTGGCTTTGCCGTAAATGCAGTTGCGCCCCACCCAGCCATTGATATGCCCGCGATTGTTTCCAATCTGAAATCTTCCACCGTTCACCGCCTTGATGAGATGCAGATAATCACGTCCTTTGACTTTAACCAACACGATGTCTTCCGGCTGAAGCACCGCCGGATCGCATGGTTCAAGAGTAACCAGATCACCATCATTGACCTTGCCGCGCATCGAATGGCCGCGCGGTCGAATCTGAACCGTTTCACCCCGCTTTAATGCTTCAATCGCAAATTTCGCCCAACTCACTGTATTCGCTTAAAATTACTTTTCACAAATTCATCCACCATGACTACCTCCACAGTCGCCACTGCCACCACCATGGCCTCCGCTATCTCCACCACTGGAGTGTCCACTATCGAACCCATGGCAATGAGTGTGACTATGCCATCCTCCGTCATGATGTGAATCGTAGCCGTGATGCGAAGCACTCGAATCACCTCCCGCAAAAAAGCCAAACAATGAAATCGACCCCGGCGTGCTATCCCAAATCCTGGGCCGATCGGTTTTCCGGCGTGACCGCCTGGATTCAGGTGCTGCACACAAGTAGATCATCGGAACAATCATCACGGCCAGCATTATAATGGAGATATCCATAAGCGTGTCCTCCATGCGGACACAATATGCTTACCATCAGTCAAGCGGAATTGAAAGTGTAAAACGGATAGGAGAAAATCATTAATAAAACCCGAACCCGCTCAAAACTCCTTAGGACCATTCAGATGTTCACCCTTTTCTGGTTGGCCGGGAATGAAGTCGATGACCTGATGTTGCGCCACTAGTTTCGTTTGAAGTTCCGGCACGGAAATCTTTTGCACTTCACTTCCGGCTTTAACTGTCTGGACCGCCGCAACTCCAGCCGCGTGGCCGACAATCATCCAGACGCTTTCCAGACGCAGTGTGCAAAAGGCGACGTGCGTGTAACTGGCCGCTCCCGGCACCAGCAGGTTTACGCATTCGGCGGGCTTCGGCGTCAGCGCGCGATACGGAATTTGATAGGCGTAACCGATGCGCCAGATGCGGCCTTCGTTGACGAATTCATGTTCGTTGACCGCCAGCCGTTGCACGTGGTGGCAATCGATGAAATGACTGCTCATGCCGATGCTGTCAGGCTTATGACGATCTTCCTGCACGTCGCGTTGCGTCATGACATACGCACCGCGCATGCGCCGCGCTTCGCGAACATAGAGTTGATAAGGCAGGTTGCCGTTATCGGCAAATTCCGCCTTGTGCAACCCGAGCGCTTTCATTTCAGTTTGCACTTTTACCGGCACGGCTTCATCCACGGCGAGGAAATGCAGCAGGCCGAGTGTGTAATCCAGGTGATCCTGATAAATGCGCGCCCGCGCCTCATAGTTCCCTTCCGGCCAATCAAACTGACCGCCAAAATGGCCGAGCGAGATAATGGAATCCTGCTTATTGTTCAGCTCAAACTTGCCATTACGACGCGCGTAGAGATCGAGAATATCGGTCAGCTTCACCGGTTGATTGCGCGCGGTCTTGTCCCGCAGCCAATCCGCGAGCAGCGCATAACGTTTCGCCTCGTAATGACGCGGAGCGGGAATCGGCACTTGCCATTGGGGATCTTTGGCGACGGTAAGACGAAAGTTATAATTCATCACCCCGCGATGTGCTTCGCCTTCTTTCAAATCCTTCGTCCAGCCGCTGATGCCGGGCAGTAATCGCCCCTGCTCATCCACGGTACGGGCCTGACGCGGCGTCTTATCAAACCGGACACCCGCTGCCTCCTCGTTAAACTCCGTTTTCGCTTCGCGCCCGACGGCATACTTCACTCCTGCCCGCGCCATCAGATCGCCCTCATAGCTGGCGTCGATGAATACCCGTGCGGTTAATTTCGTGCCGTCGGTTAAAGTAATCCCCGTAATCCTCGCGCCGTCTTTCTGAACCTGATCGACACTCGCGCCAAAACGAACCGTCACCCCGGCCTCACGCAACAGGTCGAGATACGCCTTCGCGGCCACACTGGATTCAAAGAAATATTCCGCCTTGCCAGTGCCGTAGTGCTGTCCCAATCGCCGGTAAAACTCATCCGCGAAACCGCCGATGGTCCATTTGAGCATGTGCTCGCTCTCCGCCGTATTAATGCCACTGGTGCTCAAGCCGCCTACGTGTTGCGTCGGCTCAATCAACACCACTTTCGCTCCTTCACGAGCAGCCGCAATCGCCGCAGCGATACCACAAGGCACTCCACCATAAACGACGACCTGAACCTCTGGTGCGTCCGCAGCATTCGCAGTGGGCAAGCCGAGCAGAGCAACCGCGCCCAAAGCGGCGCTGGTCTGAATAATAAAAGTTCTTCGATTCATAGTGGTGAACGAGAAACAGAAGAACGTCTTGCGAACCGTTTTTCAACCTATTTGTCAGGATGCCGAGTCTTCGCGGACCAACCGCAAATCAATTTCGCGCTCCACGTAGTTCCACTCCTCCGTACGACGCAACGCGGCTACCAGGTCTTCAAAAGCCGGTGCATCGGCAGGCGCGTACTCAAACCACGTAAGAAAATCAAACGGCTCACCCAAATCCCGGCAGTGATGCAACCGGCGGGCTACTGCGGGCAGATAGCGCAATCCAGTGGCGATATGCGCGGAACGCGTCTCAAGAATCTCACGCCGCTCATCCTGTGTCAGCGCCCACCAGGCCGCATTTTTAGTAATCGGAATCAGCGCCGCGCAAGTCGCTTCCGGACGTCCGATGACCGGTTGCACCGCGGTCAATTGATTTTGCTCCGGCCGCGTGGTGTAACGTTGATTACTGGTCACGCTCCGCAACCGCCAACGGGCGCCCGGTGGCAACGACACGAGGTCTTCATTGCGAATCTCCAAGCGCGGCGCTAGTTCCAGACTCGCGCCCATAACTGGCCGAACGTCCACAATCCGCCACGGACCGGAATTCCCGCCGATGAAAGTAAAGTTGCGATTGGACATGGCTTTAGGTTTTTAAGCGATTGTTTATAGCTCGTTTTTTCGCACGGCCATCTTCAATTGGGTTTAGTATTTCGTGCTCGCTGGATGTAAAGACTACTGTAAGGTTAAGCGTCCTCATTTTCTTCGCCCTGATCATCGTATTCACGAAGCCAGGAAAAAACTAAATACGCAAAATAGACACTGAGGCAAACGCGAAACGCACGGTAAAAATCGAAACCACCCCCACGGAAAATTAACGGAACAGCCGCCATGCAGGTGAGCACCAGCAGCCCGAAAAGAAGATATCCGCAAAGTTTGATTCGAAGCCAGAGCCCCACGGCGCACAGACCTACCGGAATCGTGAGAAACAAACTGAAACTTTGTCCGCGGTACACATAAAATATCGAGGCGAACGCGCCGCAGATTATCCAAACGGAAGACCAGAATTTCAGCTCGCCGCGCGGGGCCTGTAATCGAAGTGCCATGATATTTCACCCAATGAAATACAATCTTGTCCAGCCCGTCACCCGTAATGCTCTATGAGCAGATAAGCCGTTCCCCTATAACTATGTCCACTGACGGTGTCGCACCCCAGTGAGACTTTCAAAACCTAGCGGACGCGTGCTCAGTTTGGAAGCGGGAAATAGAAGACCGGACCGCTCTAAGAAACGTTCATTAAGGCTTTTGAGCACAATCTCTTAATGACTTTGGTCTGAATGCCCTGACAAATGAGGCAAAACATTCGTCTTCGCAAAAGTGTCCAAGGATTCTGACTGGCTCTCCGTTCGTAAAATAACCTTACCCAAGCAGAAGTGAAAGGTTGAGTAATGCCAGCGTCCATCCGAACCATGGCCAACGAACAAATCGCGAATGCGAATACTCTCCTTACGCAGATATGTGCAGGCAATCCAGCCACCGTTTTGCATGTGGATAATGCTGTCAGAAATTTATAGAGCCTCAGACCTTACAATGGTTCCCAGCCAACGACATCAGGCAGTTCTTCGTTACCGTAAGCGGTCCTCCATTTGCCGTCGTAGTCCAGATAGCCGAGACAGCGAAACCGAACGCATTGCACCAAAACCCGCGTTTTAAACTGGGGGCGAAGGGACAGGGCACAATCCGTCCGTTTTCTGGTTTCAACATTCGTGAGGTTCATGAGCGTCATCCTCCACTGAGCACGCTTTTCCTGCTTACCCAATCTTGCTCATCCGTTGACAAAAATTGAGCAATGATGCGCGCGAAAAAGCAATATTACCCCGGAAAATGATGCAGATCGCGTGACCGTTTCTGAACCCGCAAGGACAGCTTGAAATAAAGTACGAAAAACAACAGAGTGCCGCTCAACACGTAGCCAGCCGCTTAAAACATTTGCCAACTTCACGCTTATGAGCCATTCCCAGCACTCCACTGATAAGCGCATTACTGAGTCCCCGGCAACGCACAGTTGTTCCGGAATAAATATCCGTCAGGCTAAACTCGACGACCTGGATGCGCTGATTCCACTGTTTGATAGTTACCGGCAGTTCTACGGCCAACCATCCGACCTGGCACTCGCCCGCTCTTTTTTATCCGAACGATTGCGACACCAGCAGTCCGTCATTTTCCTCGCTTTCGATGAGCAACAACGCGCCGTCGGTTTCACCCAGTTGTATCCCAGCTTCTCCTCGGTCTCGGCCGCGCGAATCTTCATCCTTAATGATCTTTTTGTCAGTCCCGATGCCCGGCGTAGCGGGATTGGTTCCGGCCTGTTGCGGGCAGCGGCCAACTTTGGCCGCACCGCCAACGCCCTTCGCCTTGAACTCAGCACTGCTGAGACCAATCGCGCGGCCCAGACACTTTACGAACGCGAGGGCTGGCAGCGCGGCTCAGGCTATTACGTTTACGACCTGCAACTCCAACCACCCGTAGTCGCTTAAGCGTGCGTGGCCATGAACGGAGATACGCCCTGTTGAACGACGGGTGACGAACATGCTGTGAAGCGCAGCCGTTTATCGTGCAGGTCAAAGAAGTTGGTGCCGGTGGTCGGACTCGAACCGACACGACTGTTTAAGGTCCCAGGATTTTAAGTCCTGTGCGTCTGCCATTTCGCCACACCGGCAACCAATTCGGCAGTGGCGTTAAGCCTCTGCACGGGCACAACTTCGCAAATGTTTTTGACGGGTGCAAGCAACCAATTCATGCGTTTTTGGACGGACATGGCTGTTCAGAGAAGAATCTTAAAAGGACAACGATCCAAGTGATTACGTTTTCGGCTCGGTGGAAATGGATGACTGTCGCCGGATCAGACCAAGCTATATTCTTGCCTTCGCAATCCAAACCAGCTTAGTCATAATCCCATGCGAGGGGCTGATTCCAGCTTTGATTCTAAACCAGGCCAAACACCGGTTTGGCGTAAGCATGGTTAGCGGCGGAGTATCATCATGAAGCCAGACTCCATCAAGAAAGCAAAGATTGGCATCGGTGCCGTATTGGTTGGGCTACGTTGGAATCGTTAGCATTTTCGGATTTGTTTTGATTTACTTATTGCCTGACCGGAGCAGGAATCAAGCATGACTATGCAGCCTAACAAGCCGCCAGTGCCAGTGATTATTTACTGCGGAAGATGGCTCAGGATTACAAGCCAGGCAACTCGATTATGCGTTGGATCCCGCGTATCTGAGTGCTTCGTTGACCCTTACTAACAGTTACCAAATATGGCCATTAAACTTGTAGCGGAGCAGGAGATTCGAGTCGGAGAGCCAGCCGTGATTGAGGGCGCGGCGCCCACGCCGCCATTTGTGGTGGTGTTCGAAGATGACGGTGAGACTGGATATTTTTACGCGTTGGATACCTCCCGCACCGACAATCCAATTGTCGATACACTCCATATTTACAACGTCGCCGCCGTCACCGACAGGCATTTACCTTCCAAGGTTCAATTGGTCTGGTCACAGGACGACAAGAAGGCAGGATTGCTCATCAATCGGTATCCACACGCGATCTTTGATTTTGAAGCCCGGCGTGGTTATTGTCGCACGGGGTTTCCACCGCCCGCGAAAGACGGTTGGACCCAGCATGATCATCAATGGGATCCAAAAGCAGAGGAGTTATTTCGATGAGCGAAGTAGCGGACTTCCGTGAGAAATTGTCAGCGACCGTTCAAATTCTTGCAATCGGCCTCGATTCCCCACACAGATTAACCAGTTCCAGCCAACCAATTCGCTTGAACCCCGGCTGTACTAATACTTGCAGCGGAACGCTCTCGCCAATCAGTTAAAAGCTGTTCAATAATCATTCGATTAAAGTAGTTTTCTCGGTTTTTGAGCAGAAGCTGGCTAACGATTCGTTCCGCCGCTTTTTCGTCCACTTTTTCGAGGCGCGCTGCACAAAACACAATTGCATTAAGCAACCAACCCGGTGATTCAGGATACCAGACTTCAGCCAGCTCAACAGCTCGCTTCTGAAGCAAATCCGGTGCAGTTTCGTGCAAACAGCTCATAATAAATGCACATGCTCGAATTTGGCGGGATTCTTGCAGATTTTCAGTTATTCCATCCAATTGTGAACGATTTGGCACAAATTGCGCGATCATCGCACATACGCTTTGACCACCAATTTCGGATGAATAGAGGGAACTTCTATCCTGAGTAAGATTCGCCAAAATGTACGGGAGCAATGAAGCTTCATCTGGCAATTGTAAAGCAAATACATGGCATTCATCGTTTGGGTTTGCCGTTATATTACGATCCGTTTTAGTCTCCTTGCGAATAGCATAACGCAATTCAGCTTCACGCTTTGGTGCTTTAGCGAATAATCGTCCCCAAATCAATGGGCTCGCAAGCAATTCAATTGGATACTTCAATAATTGAGTAACAAGCAGATCAACCGCATCACCTGAATCCAAAATGTTCGGCCGCGATCTGCCGCTACGCGCCCAATAAAAATCACACCAAATCACGAAAGCAAAATGAAGATGTGTATAGACCAAAGCCCGCCATTGGTCCAATTTACAGTCGCCACCGACAATGGCTACCGATCCAACCTTTCCAACTTGCGACGATTTGCCCTCTAAAGAAGAAACAAATTGCGCGCAGTCTTCTGGCTTCATTGTGGAAAACCATGCAAACTGCGTCTCCACGGGACTCCCATCATTGATTGGCGTGTAAGCTCGGATGTGTGCCGGCAACACTGCAAAGTTTGTTAAGTTTTCGGAGAAAAATGAGATTACATCGGTAAAATCACTTGGTCTTCGAGTATCTGCAAAACGCAGAATCTTGTATATTCCCTGAAGAATTCCAGGTGCGGTAGCACATTCATCTGGCAACTCATTTCCCAAGAAGCCGCATTCAATTTCTCCACTACACAAATCCACTTTAGGATGCGCAATCCTCAACACGCCAAATTCCGCGAATGCGTAAGCATGGCTATTTGATGGATCTACCCGTTTTATCAAAATTCCCAACAACGCGGTGTGATACTTTGTGAGAGAATGCCTTCCTGCAACGGCGAGCGGATGGATTGTGCTTTGAAGCAATTCAATAATATTGCCAAAATCAAGCGCGGCCAGCTTGCGCCAAGATTCACCAAGTAACATTGATAAGCACACATCTTGTATCCAATTGGGTACCGTAATCTTTGAACTTTCGACATATTGTTTGTAAATTCTAATCACAGCTAATGTATAATCCGTTGGTGCCGCTACTAGGTGTATTTTAATCTCATCACAGCGTGTGTCTGAATCGGGAAGCAAAATACAAAGAATAACAGCCGCGCCTATGTTCTCGCTTTTATCAGCCTCCCTTATCCTGTCGAACATAAAAGCCAAAACCCAAACCAGCGAACTAGGTTGGCGAATCCTCGAAAGCGAAGTAAGAGCACTGTAGGACAATGAACCAGCAATCGGTTCGAGACAATTTTGAAACTGCTGTCTGACACGCTTGTCTTGTTCTAGCACCCCTTCGTGAAGCAACCGAGCGGCGATCAAAGCGCCTTTTGCCAATCGACGACTCAAAATGCGCCTATTATAATCATCTTCTTGTTGATCAATAGCCGTTAAGCTTTGAGTTGCGACATCCAATTCGGTAAGTCTCCCGTTTTCAACTAATGCACTCAGGAGAAAATGCATCACTTCTCTCCAGTGTGCGTCGCCAGATATTAATACAAGTCGATTTCTAAGCTGTTTTACATCTACCAACTCATATAAAAATTCAGCTGCAAAGAATTCTTGCAACGGGCGAATGTCAAACCTCAGATGTTCACCATCGTCCGGCGTATTTACCAACACGAGTCTATTGGTTGTTGCACGCATCAACACTTGAACCAAATCATTCGAATCCGTCTCGATCATCAGAGATACTGCTTGCTCGATAATTCCTTGAAACTCGGCACGGTCGAGACTGGTTTGAGCACCGCGACTTGTTTCCGCACGAGCATGTAAAACAAAACCGAGTCGATTGTGGACCGTTTTGAGAAGTTGATGATCTTCGCGAAGAAGCCTAGCTAAAGCGCGATCCGGGAGGTCACGATTTGTTTCACGTCTTTTTATTACTTGGTAAAAATTGCTAAACAGTTGCCACCGTCGATCTGGTGGTTTGCCGCCCTCGCGGATGACTACCGCCATGATGTGGGACTGTAACGGCGTTGTCATTAGTTCGCGAACATTGCCAGGTTCCGATTGAATTGCGGATCGAAGCGTTTGAATATCGCGCTCGGATTCGACTTTACTGCGGCCGAATTTAATTACCGGGATTGCACAATTTAATGCGACATCTGGTTCAAGGAAACTCAACTCAATCACCGGTCCATCAATGTCCGAAAATTGTCCCGAATACCCTTGAGGTCGAGATGTGCAAATAGCCATTAAGTCTGCATTTGCCTCAATAGCAATTTCATGCACGAAGTGCTTAACCTCGCGCGCTACAGCATCCTTGACATCGTCAGGAACCTCATCCAATCCATCGAGAATGGCAATCCATGATCGGTAGCCAAGCGCTCTTTTAAGTGTTCCGACATACAGCATCTGCTCCATGGCAACTGTAATTCGCTTTGAAAGATAAGTTAGGATACCGCGGGGTTCATTCGCTTGCGTCGAACCAAACCAATGCGCATAATCCCTCAATTCTACGAAAATCGGTATTCTTGGAACCGTCGGCCAAAAGACTGCTGTAGCCTCCGCAGCTTTAACTTCACGCGCTAATTGTTTGATCGCTGCACCGACGCGTAAGGCATCGTTTTCAAGGATTAGAGCAGCTCGTTGAATTTGTGAATAAAACTGCCCCACCGTAGATTTCCCTTGGCCAGGACCACCCTTTATGAACCACACGCGAGCCCGGTTAGGATGTCTACTCCATCGAGTGAAGCATTCACTTACTACTTGATTCACATCTAACCGATGGCATCGTGCCGCAGCATGCCCTATAAAACCCGTAACGAACCCGGCAATATCATATTCAGGAGCACGGAAAGGCAAATCGATAAACAACTTATGTATTCCGGGTCTTGCTTCAGTGTCGGATCCAGCTTGCTCCAATCTTGTATACTGTTGTTCCTCAAATTGACGCACTATAAAATAGCGCAGAATCGATTCCACCCCTACACGTTCATCCTTAAATTGAGCATACATCTCTGCGATAATATGTCCGGGTGTAAGAAAATGCCCATAATGATTTGCAACATCCGGGTACATTCTTAAAAAATCCAATATTTTCCGGCCTCCCCAAATATGAAACCGAGGGGCGAGCTTCGGACGGATCGTTTTTACAAGATCGAAGGCTTTGTCAAATGAACCCGTTTCCGGCGTTCCCGATGGGTCAATGTTTGTGACGACAATCCAAATGTCAGGCCAAAGACGCTTAGAATTTGGAGCGGAAAATAGTTTTAACTCTTCATCGATTTGATTGATCAACCATTTTTGCGCATCCTTTGACAAGTGGGGTTTATGAAACTTTGACTGAATGTACCAAACACCTGACCACCGATCTGCTTGACTTGGATAAGTAGCCTCGCCATTGAAATAGCCGTCCCTTCCTCCGTCTGCGCCTGGACCGAAACCCGTGTGCCCTGCGCCTAAAACGCGCATAGCAAGACTATTTACGAGATGTTCGAACGCTTCTGGACCAAGTTTCGTCAAATCATAGCTGTCATTCATATTGTTCTATTAATGGATAAAGCTACTCATGTGATCCTTAAACCATTGCATGCAAGAATTGTGCTTTCCGATTCTTGAACAAAAACGTGGAAGGCTGCTCCCGATTGCATAAACTGTCTATATTCGATCACCATGTCACTTGCAATTGCATTCCCGTTACGTTGAATGCCAGTCCGCGCATCCTAAAGATGCGAAGCTTTTTCTATGGCTCGTGGAACTCGTCCTTCCGGATTATTTGCGCTGCGCGAGGCTGAACCCCCTCAACTTAATCCTGTCCGCCAATGGGGTAGAGGAAATGAGCAACTGCGGCGATTTCAGCACGCACAGTCAAGTTTCTGGTTCACCACATTCAATCGCACGGCTGGTTTTCTGGTGCTTTTTATTTTTTGGGACGTTACGGTTTCGTTTCTTCCACGCACAACGATATGAAATTGAATTTTGCTTCCAAGAGCTGGGCTGAGACTGAAGGCGCATCTTTTCCTCATGCAATCCCACGGCGGGATTGGCTGAAGTTGATGGCGGCGATGGGGGCAGCGGGTGTCGCTCTGAACTCGTTGCGGGCGGCGGAGACTTCCCCTGCTCTGTCGGGTGCGGGACGGCGTCCGGCGATTCTGTTGTACTCGGGCTGGGCCACGCATAATATTGGCGATATTGGGCATACGCCGGGGACGTTGCGTTATCTCACGGAGTATTTTCCAGAAGCGCGGGTAACGTGCTGGTTGCGAAAGTTCAATCCGGAGGTGGTGGCGATGCTGCATCGGCGGTTTCCGGGGGTGACGTTCCTGGAGGGCGGTGAACTGCGGGCGGATGGAGTGGCTTCGACGCCGGAATTGCAGGCGGCTTTCAATGGGGCGGATTTGTTTATCCAGAATTCCGGGATGCACTTCACGCGGTATTGGGGACCGCCGACAGGCCTATTGAAGGCGTGTCTGGCGAAGAAAAAACCGTTCGGCCTTTACGGGCAATCGTTCGACGGCTTTCGCACGGAGGATGCGACAACGGTGCCGGGATTGCTTTCGCAGGCGGCGTTTATTTTCTGTCGGGATAATGAATCGCTGCACTTTCTGCGCGGTGCAGGAGTGACGCCAGCGGTGCTGGAGTTTGGGCCGGATGGTTGTTTCGGGATCGACGTGCGGGATGACACGAAAGCGGCGGCATTCATGCACGCGAATGGGCTGGAGCCGCGCAAGTTCGTTTGCGTAATTTTGCGCACAGACAAGGAAATCAGCAAGAATCCGGGGGAAGAATTGGAGCGATTACCAGGCGGGCCGGTGGAGTGGAGCGCGAAGGTCCGCGAGATCATTATCGACTGGGTCAAGCGGACGGGATTGCGGGTGGCGCTGGTGCCGGAGGTGGAAAAGGAGATCGGGCCGATGAAAACGATGATTCTCGACCAATTGCCGGAGGAGATTCGCAGTCACGTGGTGCATCGGCAGACGTTCTGGAATGCGGATGAGGCGGTTTCGCTCTACGCGCAGGCGCATACGGTGATCGGCGTGGAACCGCACTCGTGCATTATGGCGCTGGCGATGGGGACGCCGATGATTCATTTCTTTACCCGACGGCATGGTTACAAGGCGTGGATGTTTCGCGATATTGGCTTGCCGGAATGGTTGATTGATATCGATACCGAACCGGCGGCGCGGGTAACGGCGGCGTTGAATCGGATTCACGATCATTACGATCTGGCGCAAGGGAAAGTGAAGCGGGCGATGCAGTTTGTGAACAGCCGTTCGGCGGAGATGATTGGGGAGGTGCGGCGGACGCTGTAAAATCCGAAGCACGAATGACGAATGAGCAAAAGAAACCCGAAGAATGAAGAGTTCCCCACGAAGGGTGTGTTTAAAAGTGGTAGGCAGATAAACGTCCAGGAGGAGCAATCATTGGCCTCCGCTTTTGAATTGAGTCTGAAGGAAGACCGGTTAAGTATCTTCGTCATCGCCCAAACTATGTGATTCGCAGATCGTAGAGAAACCGTAGCGGGTGAGCTGTGAGGGAAGCATGCAAGTCACTATCTATATTGCCGATTGGCACGAGGTTTTAAATCGATTGGAAGCAGGCTCATTGGAATTGGATCTGCCCGAAGCCATCGACAATGACGAAGGATGGGCCGAAGAGTTGGATTGGTTTCCTCAATCGAACAATGATTATGTAATGGTAGCGGAAGCGTGGGAAGCGATTCGCGGATGCGAACAGGTTGACCCGGAAATCGATGCGCGGGCGCAAAAGTTCATGAATCAACTCATCACGTTTAATGGCTACCGGATGGATCTTCCAAGAGAAGGTCTGGAAGTAATCGCCATCAGCCTCAGCCCGGAATCGGTTACTGAATTCCTCCAAACGATTGCCGAAGTGGATTTTGAAGGGTATCGGGAGCAGTTCTACAGTCGATGCGACCAGCATACGTTGGACCGTTTGATCGAGTTTTCCGACAGCAAAACCCTGGAAAACTGTTTCAATGAAGGTTTTTTTGCTTACGTCAAATTCATGGTGGACGCATTGGTGGCGGCGTCAGCCAAGGGTTGGGGCTTGTTGATTCAGATGGGGTAATGGCGCGGTTGGCATTGGACGTTTATTTTTCAGGTGGCAAGGAAGCATTTGTGTTTAGGAGCGAATGATGATATATAAGTGAGTTGTCGGTTGAAGCTGAAGCGATTGATGTAACGCAAAAAAGGAGGCGAGGCTGGATTGGTTGAACATTATCCCCCCGCTGGAACTGAGTTTTATGGTGCGCTCTTTGACATTTTCAGGGAAAGACGGGGAAATGACGAATTACCGAATAACCAAACCCGAAGGAATAGCCAATGCGGACCGGGGGAAATTTCAGACCACAGATGAACACGGATTCACACTGATGGGGATCAAAAAAAAATCCGGAAAAAATGCCAAATGAACCGCGGAATACGCAGAACACGCGGACAGGAAGCGAACCCATCCCTAACCCCTCCTTGTATGTTGTTTTTCCATCCTCCTTGCCTGGCTGCAAGCCAGGCAGGAAGATGGGTCGCCCTCCGGCCTGCTATTTAAAAAAC
>JBEHZA010000063.1:0-15122 GCA_048497895.1 Verrucomicrobiota bacterium | reverse complement strand
ACGCCAGGAACGCTGCCACAAACTCAACGCCGTTTCCTGGCCGATAAAATAATCCGGCAGCAGCTTCGCCAAACCCGGCAGTAAAATCGCTAGCACCAACAGCGGCGTCATCGCCTTGACGAGATTCGTCTTCAGCCGGTTCGGCTGCTGCCACATTGCCCCCTCCAGACTAAGTAATTGCTCCACCCGCACTCCCAGCCGGGAGCGGAATTGGCTCCCTTCAATGCCGATCGTTTCCGGCGGACACGGCTGCGTCAGTTCCCGGCCAATCGCCACCAGACATTCCGCCAGGGCCGCCGGACCATCCTGCACCAGTACGCTCGCCTCATCCGCCGCCGCTTCACTCGCCCCCTGCAACCGGTTGCGCAGCCACCAGATCAACGGTTGCCACCACAAGAACGCCACCGTAAAATCGGTCAGCCAGTACCACAACGGATCAAACGCCGCCAGATGCGCCAGCTCATGCGCCAGCATCGCTTCCTGTTGCGTGGCGCTGAACCGCTCATCAAACCGTGCGGGAAGCACGATGGCCGGAACCCACAAACCAAACACAATCGGCGAAGTTAAGTCCGGCGCTTCCAGCACCACCACTCGCCGCCGCATCCCCAACCGTTGCGCCATCGCCTGCACCCGATTATATAACGAAGGACTCAACGTCACGCTTTGCCGCGAACGAAAACGCATCAACGCCCACCGCGCCAGTCCCATCCGCAACAACCATCCGGCTGTTCCCAATAACCACACCACTCCCAGCCACACACCCGCCACCGGCAATTCTTCAACCGTTGATTCTAACGGCATCGGCTTAGCGGCCGGCGTCATTGGCAGCGATGACGGTAAATCGAAAGCCGGTTCCGGCTGGATCGACAAAATCGTTGGTGGCGCTGTCACGGGTGGCGTCGTTGGTTGAATCGCTTCCACCACCGTTGTCTCTGGTGTCGCCAGTGTACGGGCCTGTGACCATTGCACCAGTTTACGGCTCGCACCAGACAACTCGATCAGCGTCAGCAGCCCCACGCAAAGGAGGCTCGCCTGCCACACCGTGCGCCGCCAGAACGCGAATTTCAATTTCGCCTGCGCCAGCGCGGCGATCAGCACCACCACGCTGGTCTCCAGCGCCAGCACCCCCGCCAGTTGCCACCACGAAGCAGACGCCGCATTCATGGTTTCTTCCTTTTCTTATCCGCAATCAATTGTTCCAGTTTGGACAACTCGTCGCGGCTCACTTCCCGCGTCGTCAGCAAATGGTTCACTGCCGCCGCCAGACTCCCTTCAAACACACGATCAATCAACTCATTCACCATGCTGCGCGCCACCGCCTCCTCCGCGACAACAGCCGTATAAATAAAGGTGCGCCCCTCGCTGCGATGCCGCACCAAATCGCGCGCCTCCATTTTCCGCAGCATGGTGGCGATGGTGGTGTAGGCGAAATCCGCTTCCGCCGCGAGTGCCGCGTGCACCTCCGCCACCGTCGCCTCCCGCCGCTCCCACAGTACTTTCATGATTTTGTGTTGCAACGCGCCGAGCCGATGGACCTTGGGTTTGCTCATGTGGAAATTCCTTATTACTCCGGTAATACTACCACGGTAGTATTATCTGTCAAGCCCCCGGACAGCGACCGTCCCCGGTCGCAGCAAGGTGGTCCGGTCAAACAGTGCTGGCCATTTCAAGCCTGCGGGAGAAAGAGAACCATTTTCCTCATTTCAGCTTCGTTGCGGATGCCTTCGTTTTGAACACAACATCCCATAGCTGTAAGTACACAACGGGCTCAGGAATTTTAATCAAACATTCGCCAGCTATCCCTTCTCCCTGGGGAGAAGGTCAGGATGAGGGGAAAGGAACTATAATTCGGCCCAACGCACCCTTGTCAGGCCAAACGCGTCTCATCATTCACGGGCGCGATTAAAAGTGGTGGACAAAAACAAACAGGTCGGCGGCACCTGAAACCGCGACGTCAGGTTTTTTCTCCTCCGCCGTGGAGGAGAAAATTAAAAAGAGGAGGCCAATAAATCGATTCCTCCCAGCCGGTCTTTCGTTTTCGGATACCCAACCCCCATCATTAACTCCTTCTGAGTCCGTCCCAAAATTATTTGCTCTTTTCCCAGTAACATTTTCTCGGATTCGCTTCTGAGGTGGGTGTATGAATGATGCTGCAACGAATCCGAATATGTCAGGTGCGAGGAAATGCCCTCAGTGCGGCACGCCGTTATCCACCGGCGCGCTCGATGGCCTGTGCCCGGCCTGCCTGTTGCAGCAGGGCGCAGCTCAGGAAACCGCCACCCAGGCCGGAACCGCCCCCTTTCAACCCCCTGACGTCGAGGAAGTCGCGCGTCTCTTTCCGCAACTGGAAATTCTCGGCTTCCTTGGCAAAGGCGGCATGGGCGCGGTTTACAAGGCCCGCCAACCGGCGCTTGATCGCATTATTGCCTTAAAAATTCTCCCGCCGCACAAGGCCGGAGACTCTAATTTCGCCGCCCGTTTCAATCGGGAAGCCCGTGCCCTGGCGAAATTAAGCCATCCCAACATCGTCACCGTCCATGAATTCGGCCAGGTCAACGGCCAGCCCTTCTTCCTCATGGAATTTGTGGATGGGTTGACCCTGCGCCAGTTGGAACGCGCTGGAAAACTCTCTCCGCGTGAAGCCCTCCAGATTGTTCCGCAGATTTGCGAAGCCCTCCAGTTCGCTCACGATGAAGGCGTCGTGCACCGCGACATCAAACCGGAAAATATTCTGCTCGATAAAAAGGGCCGCGTAAAAATCGCCGACTTCGGCATCGCCAAAATCATGGGGCACGAGCCGGATGTTTCGATTGCCGAAACAGAACACGCCTTCGGCACGCCGCACTACATGGCGCCGGAACAAACCGAACGCCCGCAAGCGGTCGATCATCGCGCCGATATTTATTCTTTGGGGGTGGTGTTCTACGAAATGCTCACCGGGGAACTCCCGCTGGGAAAATTCAGCCCGCCATCTTCCCGTCTGCACGGGCTGCAAATCGATGTGCGGCTGGATGAAGTGGTGCTCCGCGCGCTCGAAAAAGCGCCGGAGCACCGCTACCAGCACGTGAGCCAGGTGAAGACCGCCGTCGAAACCATCGCCACCACCGCTCAAGTTAAAACTCCCGCCGCCCCGTCACCTGAGATATTTCCCTTGCTGTCCCGCTGGGGCATCGGTGGACCGTCTCAGATGCACGAAATCGCGGCCCACCTGACGCCCGCCGAACGGGCGAAAGCCGATCGATTGGGACTTTGGTTTGGAATTTGGAATGCCGGAACGTTCTTTCTGCCCTTTACCGTGATCTGGTTTCTGCCGATCCCGGTTCCGTTGAATTGGATTATCGCCCCCATCATCCTGATCATCGGCCTCGCTTTTTACCCGCTCTGGTGGAAACGAGGGGCTAAATTTCTGTGTAGCACCGCCTGGGCGCAGGCACAGGGCATTCAGGCCGCCTCCCTTCGGCCATCACCATGGGCCAACACCCTGTTATCAATCCTGGGCGCGGCTACCTTATTGATCATCGGTTTATTATGGCTGAAAACCTACGTGCCAGGTGGAGTTTGGGTTCCGGCTCTGGTCGAAAGTTCCATTGAAAGCGAGCCGGGCAACCTCTCGCTGCGAGTTACCCATGTAACCCACAACGGTCAAATAGTGCTGATCAATGTATCTTGCGAGAAGTTTTCGGAACGGGACGCCTTCTTTGTATCCCTCTACGGAAACCGGTCTGACATTTCATACACGGCCAACTCCCAACTCCCCGCCCTGGACTGCTTATTGGTGGCGGACCCTAAATCCGGCCGCGGAAAAGTGCTCCAGGGCACCAATCTATTGAGTGGGAAATCCAGTTTTGCGATTGGCTTCGTCCTGCCGGATGAGCAGGCCGCCGCCGCCGCCGCCCGTTTAATCGAAAAATTTTACCTCCAGCAATCCCGCGGCTTGCGCGGAGCACAAGGCGCTTTGCCTTTATTCTCGTTGCAACGGCATCTGGGCAAGGACGGCAGTGGCAAACCAATTGAAGATTCCGTTTACAGCTTTATCGAATGGTCACGAAAAAGTTCCGGTAATGCTGCGCCGCTCATCAGCACCGGTCATGTACCTCCTGGAACTCCAAGAGCTGACTCGCTCCCGGCAAAACTTTCCGCGCAGGTCCAGTTCATTCCCAAATATGAAGGCGAACTGCACTGGCGCTGGCGGGTCACTCCCCGGACTTCCACCCGCATCCTTTACGGGCTGCAAGATGCCAACGATACCAATTCCAGCCAATTTATCTGCACCGCGTATTTGAAAGATCATTCGCTTTCTATTGGTGAAATCGTCGAGAAAGACCTGGTGCTTTCGATTAATCGTCACGGCGATAATTCGATTACTATTCTCGAAGATCAATACGTGCCGCCGCACGTCCAAATTCCGAGCCGGTTGACCACAGCGATCCCCTACGAAACCGTGCGGCAAATGATCTACCAGACCGAACCGGTCACGCTGACCGATTCCTCCTACCAGACGCTCTGGGAAGCCCGCGTCGAACGTTATTCCAAAGATCAGCAAATCCGTTCGCCCCGCCGTTTGCGCTTGCTGGCGCGGCTGGTAAATGAGGCCGACATCAATGCCCTCGAAATGCTCAGTGACACGGACCCGGTCAAAGAAATCCGGCCCATCACGGATTCCGCCAGCCAATCGAATAATAAGTCCGCAGCAACTCAAAGAGTCAGCCTCATATCAGACGGCAATGGCGATACCGCGAACATTTTGCATGGTCAACCTGGTTTACTGCTTAATGGAGCGACTCTAATAACTGAAAGCGGCAGACACACTTTGGATTTCCATGCAAAGAGTGCTCACGTCCGCGTGCCGGATGCTCCTGCTTTTCATTTCACCAACTCTTTCACTCTGGGGGCCTGGGTTTATCCCTCCGGTAAGGGTGGGAACATTCAAGCCATTATTGACAAGTGGGACGCCGTGCCGGGTAGCGATCAAAGAAGTTATGGGATTTCCACCCACGATGGCCTGGCTGTGTTGGGAGCCAGCGCCGACGGCGTGGATGTAGGCGGCGTTGTCTATAGCAATCATCCCATACCCATCCAAAAATGGACGCACTTCATTGGAACCTATGATGGCAAAACGCTGAAAATGTATTTGAACGGCGTGTTGGAAAATTCGTTGGCCTATGATCAGGGTGTATTTCCCGGCACAAATGATCTGGCCATCGGTGGTGAAGTAGGCGGCCTGTCCAACGGCGAAGCAATTTCCACATTCAACGGACTGATTGATGCTATGACCCTCTATAATCGAGCGTTGACCGAACAAGAAATTCAGAAAATGTTTATGTCGAGTCTAAAAGGAAAACAAACGTCTTCCGGCATTATCTCCGTGACCGTGGATGATCCTAAATTAGCCTCCTTGCCTCCTGTCATCGTTGAAACTCAACCTGTTTCCGGCCAGCGGGACGTCGCTTCCGGCGTTGTGGAAATCCGCGCCCGCTTCAACCAGGAGATGGCCGATCAATCCTGGAGTTGGTCCACCGCCTGGACCGGATCGGATGCCGAGGTCGTGGAGGCGCCGCACTATGACGCTGCTCGACGAACCTGCATTTTGAAAGTCCGGCTCGCACCGGGTAAGACATATGCGTATTGGCTGAATTCAGAGAAGTTCCAGAATTTTAAAGCCAGAACTGGTCAATCCGCAGTTCCTTACCTGCTCATTTTTCAAACCCGCACCGCCACACCTTGAAAGGTGGCCGCCTCCGTTGCTTTCGGAAAAACCAACCCTCAAATCCATGAAAAAAATCCTCCTGCTCACAACCCTGATCCTAAGTGCTTTCACCTTGCTTACGCTCAACGTCCGCAGCGAAGACCTTGAATCCATGCCGCCCGTCGTGGTGAAGTGCGAACCGGAATCGGGCACGAAAGACCTGGCTCCGGGCGAACGCGAAATCAAAGTCACCTTCAGCAAAGAGATGACGGACCGTTCCTGGAGTTGGGCCACGGCCTGGAAAGATTCCTCGCCCGAAGTCATTGGCCGCCCCAAGTATGAGGCCGATGGGAAAACCTGTGTGCTCAAGGTCAAACTGGAACCGAACAAGACCTACGGCTATTGGCTGAACAGCAATAATTTTAAAAACTTCAAGGACCGCCAGGGACATCCGGCCGTTCCTTACTTGCTCGTTTTCCAAACTAAAGATAAATAAACCGTTCATTTTGTCAGCCGAACCTTTGTCGCCAAACCCCGGTGCGCCGCGCGATTTCTTCGCTACGACGCATTGGACCGTCGTGCTCGCGGCGGGGCAACAGAGCACACCACAAAGCAAGCAGGCGCTCGAAGAACTCTGCCGCACCTACTGGTATCCGCTCTACGCCTACATTCGCCGCCGTGGTTATGCCCATGAAGATGCCGAAGACCTCGCGCAAGCCTTCTTCGCGCGATTGCTGGAAAAAAACTATCTCGCTGGCGTGAGCAGTGAGAAAGGGAAATTCCGCGCCTTCCTGCTCGCCGCATTGAAGCATTTTCTCGCCAATGAATGGGATCGCACGCAACGCCAAAAACGCGGCGGCGGCGTCACCCCCATTTCACTGGATTGGCAAAGCGCGGACACCCGTTACCAGATCGACCCGGCGGATCACCTCAGTCCGGACAAACTCTACGACCGCGCGTGGGCTGTAGCGTTGCTGGAACGCGTCCTTGCCCGCTTGCGCGCAGAAAATAGCGCACCGGAAAAAGCACGTCTTTTTGAACAGTTAAAATCGTTTCTGACCGCGGCCAAAAGCGGCATCCCCTATGCTGAAGTCGCTCAGGAAACCGGCTTGAATGAAGGGGCCGTCCGCGTCGCCGTGCATCGTTTGCGCCAACGTTATCGCGCGCTGCTGCGGGATGAAATCGGTCAAACGCTTACGGACCCGGCACAGTTCGAGGAGGAAATGCGCGCCTTGTTCAGCGCCTTCGCAGATTAACCGAGGTGAAGAATGCCCCGCTGCAATGCCACCGTCGCGGCTTCCGTGCGATCGCTGACATCCAGTTTTCCAAGGATGCTTTTGACGTGAAATTTCGCCGTGTTTTCCGTGAAGCCGAGTATCTCCCCGATTTCCTTGTTGCTTAATCCCTTCACGAGTAATTGCAGCACCTCGTGTTCGCGCACCGTCAAATCCGCATGCGGACTGCGTTCGGAAAGCCGCTGCGCCACGAGCGCCGGCACATACCGTTCGCCCGCGTAAACCGCCTTGATCCCACGCACCAATTCTTCCGCAAGCACCGTTTTCAGCACGTAACCGGAGGCGCCGGCCTGGAAGGACCGGTACACATCTTCATCTCCGTCAAACGTGGAGATAATAATAATTTTCGCTTCTGGAAATTCCTGACGAATGGCGGTCGTTGTTTCAATGCCATCCATGTCGGGCAACCGCAAATCCATCAACACAATGTCCGGCAGATGTTTCCGGTATTGCTGAACGGCCTCCGCGCCCGTGCTCGCTTCAGCCACCGCGGCCAGGTCTGGATTCATCCGGATGGAGGTCAGCAAACCAATGCGAACAATAAAATGATCATCGACGATCAGGATTCTAATTTTCCTCTTCATGGCGTAACTCCGCAAGGAATGGTTGAATGGGCACGAGCACTTGAATTCTCGTGCCTGCGGCCAGCCCGCTCGTGATCGTCAGTGTGCCACCGATTTTTTCCGCCCGTTCGCGCATACCGAGCAAACCGAAATGCCCCACTTCACTGGACGTCGCATTTTCCGCATCAAAGCCGAGGCCGTCATCCGTGACGGAGAGCTGGACACTTTCGGTTCCAAACGACAGCTCAATCTGCACGGCTTTGGGCTGAGCATGCTTGAGCGCGTTTGTCGTCGCCTCCTGACCGATGCGCAGCAGATGACTTTCCACGCGATTCGGCAGTGTTCGCGGGGTTCCGGAAACCTTCACCTGAATCTCGATGCCGGAACCATTTCTCTGTTCCGTTAGTTGTTTCACCGCCGTAGTCAGGTCGGCCCGTTCCAAAGCCACCGAACGTAAATTCCACACGGACCGCTGCGCTTCATCCAGGCTATGCCGCACCATGGTACGAGCCACTTCCAGAATGCGTTGCGATTCTTCCGGCGCGGCCAGCAATGTGTTCCCCACCGCCTCCAGTTGCATGCCGATGCCCGCTAATGCCTGCTCCAGTGTGTCGTGAAATTCCCGCGCAATTCTTGTGCGCTCTTCCAACACCGCTTCCCGTTGAATTTTCTGGCGGATGATTTTCGTTTGTGCCCGCACCCGCCGCTGGAGCGTAATCGCCCAGGCCATCGCGCATAACAGCACCAGCGTCACCATCCCCAAGGCCGTCAGCATACGTTGAAACGTCCACCACGAAGGCTGTTGCCGGACGGTGATGTCTTCCGCCGAACGCAAAATCAAACGGAACGATTGCGGCCATCGTTGATCGCCAAGTTGCACCAGACAAACTCCGGCGAGTTGCAACCGGCTGCCCGGCTGCAACGGCAGCGGTTCATTCCGGCCAGCGGCTTGTTTCACGTGCGCGCGAAATTGAATGCCGTTCTCCTGCAACACCAGCACCTGCTCCGTGGCATTGTGAAACTGTTCCACCAACTGCGCCTCCAATTGAATGAAATCCGCATCGTAATTCCCCTCGCGCACTTTCTCCGCCGTCAGTGAAACCGGGCGCAGTCGTTGTTGCTGGCCCGTCTTCCGGAACATGGCGTTTTCCAGCACCGGCGAATATTCTCCAGAAACGGGAAAACCGATCACCTCGACCTCTTCTCCCGGGTTGACGATTTGTGTCTGCGGAGTTTTCACCCATAAGCCCTGATCCTGATCACGAATCGAAATAGCCTGGCCCGGTTGCTGCAATACAACCACACCTTTGACTTTCACCCGGTGCCCGTGCAGCGCGGACAGATCAAATTGCATCAGGCTGTTGATTGGGCGTGCTGGAATATCGAACGGATTTTCCGGTGGCGGCTTTTCAATCTGAATTTGCGCCATGCCGGGCACGGATAGCCGCACGTTGAGCAATTGACGTTTACGATTATACCAGGGAAAACAAACTCCCGTAATCGTCGCTTCCGCATCCACCAATCGTTCCACCGCCACTGGATCAAATTGCGTCATCCGTACCATCAAATGACTCCCGCTCGTGGAGAGATCAATCACGAGCCGATCATAGTTGACCGATTTATCGACAGTCGCTGAACGGATAATGCCGCGAACGGAAACCCATTGCCCGTCTTCAATTCCCGTCGCGAGATAATCGAATGATACGGGCCTGCCCGCTGGCAGTTCGCTCTCACCAACCACTTTGATGCGCGTCGGAATCACGACCGGCGCAAACTCACCGGACGCACTCACTCCCTCCAGTTCGATCCGTTGGCCCGGATGAAGCCGATAACCTTTCTCCGCGATCTGATCCACATAAATACCCGCCGTGGCATCCTGAATCATGAGGTCGCTAAACGTGTTCTGATTATAATCCAGCACGATGGCATTCAAGTGCACCGGATAGCCCCGTTGCGCCTGCTCCGGTGAAAGTTCCCGGATTTGCTGTGCGGAGTTCAGTGAACGGAGCGGCTTCAGCGCGGACTGGCCATTGTGAATTTCGACCGGAGCGGCAAGCACGTTAAAGACGAAACCAAACAACACCATCGAGGCGACCAAATTACCGCTCCTGTGCCGACTGGACAGGCATGCCGCGACAAGCTTCATGGGATGTGGGCAGGATACGCAGGCATTCTTACTTTGTCTGTGCAAAAATGCGCGCGCCAGGCGGAAACCCGGCACGCGCTCATGATTTTGAAACCGGTCGAGACCTTTATTTCAGAACAAACTCAAACGCGTCGGCAATGACATAGCCATTAGCGGCATCATTACGCACCAGGGCATAGCCCGCCGTGCCCGAGTTAAACTTGAACGTCCCCAGCCACACCCAGCTTCCACCGTTCAATTGTTGGTTTTCGGTAAAGGTCGCCGTGCCGGTTGCGTGATGAACATCGATGGGCGTATTCGTGGCCCGGTTGGAGCTGGCGCTCCAACGCGCATAAACATCGTAATACCCGGTAACCGTAATGGTGGGTGTGAACTTCACACTTTTGCCGCCCGTGGTCCCGGTATTACCGTCATGCAAATAATCACCGCCGTAGTAACCCGTCGTCGAGGTGCTGGAAGTCCAGGCGCCAGTGATCGTGATGCCACTCGCATCCGCATCGTCCTTGATCAAGGTGATGGCTTGCGGAGTCGCAGCCACATACGCCGAGAAAGGACTGAAACCACCTGCATCAATCGCCGCCACGGAATAATAATACGTGGTGCCATTAGCCAGGCTCGTGTTCGTGTAACTGTTGCCTGTAACCGTGGCGATGCTGGTGTACGGTCCGCCACTGCTGGTGGCACGCGTCAGATTATACGCGGTAGCTCCGCTGGAAGTATTCCAATTTAGAATCACCCGCGCATTGCCCGCCATCGCGCTCAAGCCCGTCGGTGTGGCCGGTGGCACATCCACCAACTTCACTTCGTAACGGCCCAGCGTGAAATTGGTATTATCAATATTCACCGTGATTGTATTGGTCGTTTTATTGACGAGCATGGTTTTGAGCGAACTGGCGAGGATCGCCATGTTCGAGGAGGATTGCGTCGTGGCATAGAAAGGGGTGCCATAGCCAAACGAATCGTTGAGCGCTTTGTAACTGTAATACCACGGCGTGGCCTGACCGCCGCCGGCCTGAGCCGTGCTGGTCCACAACGGCGGCCGCGTGGCCGAAGAATATTGCCCACCCCACAGTAACGTAAGGGAAGCGCCCGACTTCAATTGTTGAATCGCCGAATAGCAGCCGAGCGCGTTATCAAAATCATCGTCGCCGGTTGTGTCACTGTCGCTGTACCACTCAGACCAAACGATCGGCAATGTCGCTCCACCGGGTTGTGTGCGAATCCAGTTATTCATCGCTGCGAATTTTTCGCAGGCCGTAAAAACATCCGTAATATCCGTGCCGAACTGATTGCCATTGTAACCGTCCATGCACACGAAACCTGCACCCGTCTTATTCGTCAGCCAATAACTGATCACATCCAGCGGACGTTTATCCAATACGCCCCACGGCCCGTGAATCGCCGAGGGATTGCTCATGATATTGGAAGCGGAGCCGCTGGAGATTACCGGATATGGCCCACCGATAAATAAATTGGTGGCCGCAATGCCGAGGGAAGCCGCCACATTCGTCAGCTTGGAGTACGTTTGATTGTAAAGATAGGTGTAGCCATGCTGCGCGTTGTAGCCATTCGTATTGCCGGCAGAATTTTCGTAAGCCCACCGGTTGAGCACAGGATTCCAATATCCCTTCAACTCGTTCCAAACCTGAAAGTGCCGCACATTATAGGGAGCCACCATGTAACGCGCCGCAGTGTTCGACACCATCAATAGCCACTTGCTCATCTGGCTGTCCAGAATCCGGCAGCCATACGGATCAGGGCTGACGTAGCCCGCGGCATAATTGGAACCGCGAAAATCGGTGAACGCATTCGTATAAGTATGCGCCAGCCAATCGCCATTAATATCCGGAATCAATTTGGTGGTGCCATCACTCTGGTAGGCCCCTTTCATCCACCACGGCGCCTCACACAGCGTAATCATCGGCGTGCAACCGGCATTGATGATCCGCAGCATATGCGCATCCATCCCGCTCCAGTTGGTCGGCGTGGCGGAAGTGGGACTGGGCCATGGATCGGAGACGCCCCAGCCCATGATATGATTATTTCCAAAGGAAATGCCCTGTGCCACCAACGTCCGGGCATTCGTCACCGCCAGTCCGTCGTTGCTGCCATAGGGATAATCGAGGCTGTTATCGATTTGTGAGAACGAGGAATAATACTGACTCGTGCCTTGCGGAGTGGAGCGATCCACCGTCACTGTGACCGGACTTTGCGCCGGACACCAGTTGCCGATCAGAAAGGGCGTCAATACAAGAACTGCTCTGGCCACCTGGAGCAAACGGCTCCCGAAGTTTCGCCGCTGAGGACTGAGGGTATTTCGTTTGAGCTTCATAGTTTGGGTTGGTTCGACACAACCACCTGGGACTCGCGGAATGACCGCTTGCGGGGTAGCGCGGGTGTAACGCTACTTCGTTGGGTGGCTCTGCCTGGGTTCTCCGCTACCTTATACTTTCCCGGCATCCGGTCTACTACCCGTTCGGATAGGGAAGGGCTAAAAGCGCATTTGAAAAATCGTGGCCAACCTTTTGCCCGTAGATACTGCAGATAACATTAACTCAAAACGTACTGCACCCCGGGCCGAACCGGCCCTTCCGGTTGTTGTTGCCGGGAAGCCATCGACCATTGAATGGAGCCCGGAGACGGAGGAGGGCTCCCAGGCTGCATAGCTTTGAGAAGCGTTTCCAGGTACTGTTCCGCTTCTGTTTGTGTCGGCGCAAAAATTATTAGGGATTGGTTTGCCAATGCGCTGGGTGAAGCATTCGCCAGAAACGCAGCCAGCCAAGCCTGACAATTTAATGACGGCTCCTCCAAAGCCAGCAATTGCGTGATCGCCTGGCCAAATAGTGGTAATGGTCCTACGGCATCTTTACCCGGAGTTTTTTTCAGGTCTAAAGCCTGTAGATTGTAACCCCGGGCCTGATCCTTGTGCTGAGCTTCGGCGGCCAGCCGGGCCAAACCCAGGTAAGCCGCCGGAAAATGTGCCGCTTCCAGTCCCTGCTGATACAAGACCGCCGCTTTCTCACCTTTGCGTGCCGCCTCGTAAATATGTCCCAGACGCACCAGCATATTTGCCCCGGGCGAGGCGGCTTTAAGTTTTTCCGTCCATTGATCCGCAGCGTCTATGTTCCGCTGCAACAAATGCAACCGCACAAAGGCAAACATCAGTTCATGATCATGCGCAGTTGCCGCTTCCAGCTCGAATAACCGGGTCCGGGCTTCCCGCAAATAACCGCCATTTAACAACAGGTCGATCAACAAACGCGCATGTTCTTTATTGCGGGGCGCAGGCGTGCAGGCCTGACGGGCGCTGAGGATCGCGCCCTGTAACTTATTTCGCCGCAGTTGGCACAACGCTCGCAGCGTGAGAAAAGTGGGTTCATCCGGACGATCTTTCAGTGCCTTTTCCAGAAAGCCCTCGGCCCGCGCCCATTCACCCAACAACAAAAAGGTCCACGCGGCGCCCCAAACTGTAGCCGGAGTTTTTAATCCCACGCTTCGATGAACAAAGTTAATAGCCCGCACGGACTGGTCCACCTGTTGCAACCCGGCTGAAGCTACGGCCAGAGCCAGCCAGGCCTCCGTCGATTTCTGATTTCCCTCCAGGCATAATCGCGCCGCCACATGCGCCCGGACATATTCGCACTGGTTCAGCGCTTCATAGGATTCGGCCAAATAGCGTTCACCCCGAAGGCGAAGCTTCGGTTCATTTCCAAACTGTCCCCGCATCGCAGTTTCGATTTCTTTTTGTGGTGCCAACGCTGATTTAATGTCCTTCATGGATTCCCAGCCACGCTTCAGCAATTCATAATCCGGGACCGGCAAGAGCCGCCGATCCCGATAACCGCCGAGGCGACAAACCCAGATTCCACCCGTAAACATGCCCACGCTCACGACTACCGGCCCCGGCGATATTCCAACACACGCCAGGTAAACCGCTACCCCCAACGCCGCGATTATTAGAATAAAACCAACCACCGTCAGCGGCCGGACATGCGTTGCTCTTTGTTGCTTGTTCACCCAGCGTTGCAGTTCTTTGCTGTCTTTCTTCTCTTCTTCGGCCAGCACACGCTGGATTTCGACCATCAACTTCTCCGCCACGGCATCCGGATTGGCCAGCAGCCCGATGGCCGGGGCGGATTTTAATTCGCCTGCTTCCGGCGTGAGCGGCAAGGCCGTCAGCCGGTCCACCAGCGAGGGATGGGTGGAGTATTTATTGAAGAACGGGATTTCTGCTGCGGGTTCAGGCACATGGTTTTCCACCGCAAGTTCCTTGACCAGCCATTGGCTGAACCCATCACCCAATTGAAGTTGGGCCATTCGTTCTCGCCACGGCAGGCGCGCGGTCAAATGGGCCAGCGGGTCCAGCTTCATCAGCGCGGCGCGAATCGGCGCGGCGCCACAGAGTTCAGCGGCGCCCCGGTCCGCTTCAAATTCGTCTTGCCTTGAATAAGCCGAAACCAACCGGGCGGCCAACCGGGTTAACGCATCCGCGGCGTGGAGAAACATTTGCGCCAGTTCAAATGATTGCTCCGCCCGACGATACGCTTCCACCTGAGCCGAGAGCGCGTTCGTTAAATTCCCGGCCCGCGCCAGTCCGCTGGAAAGCCACCGCTTATAACCACGCCGGACAAGTTTCGCATGCGCCATTTCATGCGCGAGCACCGCTTCCAACTCCGACTCCGTCAAACCCGCCATTAAATCGTAGCCGATCCCCAACTTGGTTTTCCCCGAGCCACGCCGGAAACCTCCCAATCGCACCCAGGCATTCACGCTCATTTCCAGTGAAACCTCTTGCGGCACGGCCACGGCCAGCTTCTGCGACAATCGTTTCAGGATTTCAAATAATTTCGGCGCGTCTCCCGGCGGCAACGTCAAATGGTAATCCACCCCTTTGCGCAGCCATAAACTCCGCACCGACAGGACGATCAACCGGGCGTGTCGTTCCACTAACTGCGTCATCAGGCTGGCGAGACCAAAGCGCAGTAAAACCAGCAGGAGCAGCAACTCAAACAGAATTAAAACCGCGAGTGCCAGCAGCGTCACGGTGGCAAACAGGTAGAACAGCAGAATCGTGGCTCCGGCTCCCAAAACCAATCCGGCTTTCGCCGCCCCGTTCAGTGGCCTTTCCCCGGCCATCCCAGCGTCGGTGTTCACAGTCTCAACTCCTTATTTAAATCCGTCCTCACGAATTACAGCTCCGTTAAACCTCCCCGCTTTAGGGGATACCGCCAATCGAGTGCTTCCTTCAATTTCATCCGCAAGCACCGCCAAACTAATATCTACAACTAACCAATTTTTCCATATTTGATGAAGAACTTTATTTTTTTACGCCTTGGGTTGCTCGTGGGAGCAGCGGCCCTCACCTTCCTGACCGGCTGCGGCAGCAAGGACGCAGAGACCGTCAAGCCAGCCGCTCAAAAAAAGGATCATCC
>JBEHZA010000062.1:0-15276 GCA_048497895.1 Verrucomicrobiota bacterium | reverse complement strand
CGTCTCCGGTCGCAGCGATGTCCGCTTATTCAAGCAGGTTTGAAATGTCTGATACTGTTTGACTGGGTCACCTTGCTGCGACCGGGACGGTCGCTGTCCGCCAATTAACCTCGACAAAATAGTTCTGCAAATCCACAGTCAAATCGTCGTTACAAGGACGATTCACCAGTACTTATATGAAGACCCAATTTCTTTTGACCCTTGCGGCCATCGGCTGCGCCGGCCACCTTTCTTTTGCGGAAGACATCACCACTCTGGATGGCAAGAAGTATGAAAACATCCAGTCCGTTTCGGTGAAGCACAACGGCCTTTTCTTTGTCCAGAAATCCGCCGCCGGCCTCAGCGGTGTGACCGTTCCGTTCAGCAACCTGTCGGACGAAATCAAACAGAAGTATCATTACGATCCCTTTGAATCCGGCCTGCTATTCGCACGCCAGGATCAGCCCGTTTACCTCACCAAAAAACTCGCCTTCTCGCTGGACGATCTGGAAGCCGCCAAGAAAAAGGCGAAAGACGAAAAGAAACACCTTGGGTTCATCATGGAGTGGGACGTCATGCTCAAGCCTGCTTATCCCATGGGAAAGGGCGGCAGCGACAGTGGCCTCGCCCATTTCTACGATGTCTTCAACGAAGCGCTCGTGCTGGTCTTCGTGCGGCACGAGACTGAACTCGGCAAAGTTCCGGACTCCGTGAAACAAGGCTTCAATGGCCCCGAAGAGGGTGGCTTCGCTCCGAACATGGCCGTTGTGACGGCGGATTGTTCCAAGTTCATTTGCGAAATCCCCTTCGGCGGCAAAGAGTCCGACGGCCAAATCCGAGAAAAGATTTTCCGCGATAAAATCGCGGTGATCAAAAAATTCACCGTCGAACACGCTGGCGCGAAATAAGCCGAGCCTGACCTCGAATGACACTTACTTCTACGTTCGCTACCGTCGGCCCTCTGATGTTGGTTAGGTTGTGACCATGCGCTACCATGATTTCCATCTTGAGGGTTACACGGTGTCCCGCTTTGGGGACGAAATAGTCCTCCATTTGATTTACGACTATCCCGATCACACCAGGATAGTCTCAAACATCAAGTTTTCAGAAATTGCGGCGTATCATTTCATTCATACTGGCGGCGCCATTCTCAACCATATCGCAGAGGTTTCGCTCGAAGATCTGCTCAAGCGGATTGGCGGCCAATTGACGGAATGGTGGCGTCTCCATGGCGGTTATGTTCACTGGAATGAAAACCCTTCCACGTACCGGGCTGCTCTGGAAGCGATAGGTTATAAATGTTGGATTTTGAATTCCACAGTTGGGTTTGAAGGTTTCATCATCGCCAAAAGCATGGACGAGGTTTCTCTGTGAGAGTTATCTCACGCCGTCGTCAGCGCCGCGCGCTCATCGTTCAGCGCGCCGATTTTCTCCAGGAAATAATCGTAACCGCCGACATACGCCGTAATCTTGCCCGCGTTCACATGCAACACTTTCGTCGCCAGATGACGGATGAAATGCACATCGTGTGAAATGAATACGAGCGTTCCCTCGTAACGTTCCAGCGCCAGCGTGAGCGATTCCACCGTGTGAATATCCAAGTGCGTTGTCGGTTCGTCCATCAGCAATAAATTCGGCGGATCGACCAGGAATTTCACCAGGTTCAGTCGCGTCTTTTCACCACCGCTGAGCACTTCAGTCTTTTTGAAAATATCATCCTTGCGAAACAGGAACGAACCGAGAATGGCCCGCGCTTCATCTTCCCGCATGCTCGGCGCACTCGCCAATACTTCTTCCAACACTGTCTTTTCCGGGTCCAGAGTGGCCGCGCGATGCTGGCTGAAATAGCCGATTTTCGCATTGTGCCCGATATCGCGCTCGCCTTGCTGAAATTCCACTACACCCGCGAGAATTTTTAACAAGGTCGATTTACCCGCGCCGTTGGGGCCTACCAATACCGTGCGTTCACCGCGTTCGATCATGAGATCGAGCCCTTCATAAACCGTGTGCGTGCCATAGGCCATGTGAATGCCCTTGAGCACCACGGCGCGTTGCCCACCGCGGGGTGGTTGCGGAATCTGGAAACGGAATGGCTTCTTCGGCGGCGTTGGTTTCTCGATCAATTCCATCCGCTCAATTTGCTTGAGTTTGCTCATGGCCTGCGACGCTTTGGACGTCACCGAGCGGAAGCGATCCACGAACTCCTGCAGCGCTTGAATTTCCTTCTGCTGGTTTTTATGCGCGGCCAACTGCTGCTCGTAACGTTCCTCCCGTTGCCGCAGGTAATCTGTGTAATTGCCCGTGTAAGCAATCAGCTTCTTCTCCGAAATCTCGTGCACTTGCGTTATGACCTCATCCATGAACTGGCGATCATGCGAAATCAGCAGCAAGGCGCCGGAATAATTCTTCAGGTAATTCTGCAACCACAGCAGGGAGAGCAGGTCGAGGTGGTTCGTCGGTTCGTCCAGCAAGAGCAGGTCCGGCTCCATTACCAGCAATCGCGCCAGCCGCGCGCGCATGATCCAGCCGCCGCTCATTTCCCGCGCCGGCCGGTCGAAAGCGTCATCACGATAGCCCAGCCCGCGCAACATCTTCTTCGCCTTCGTGTCCACCTGCGGGTCCGCCAGCGCGTCGTGCTTGGCGTGCGCTTCAAAATATTCCGCGCTGGAAACATCCCCCGCCGCTTCCATTTCGTGCAAACGCTTCTCCAGCCGCGGCAGTTCCTCGACCCGGCCCGTGGCGACATCCAGCACCGTTTCATCGCCGTGCGCTTCCGCTTCCTGCGGCAGAAAGCCGACACTCGTCCAGATGTCCCGTTCGATCACCCCGGAATCCGGTTCCTTCTGGCCAAGGATCAGCGAGAACAGCGTCGATTTACCCGCGCCATTAGGACCCACCAGCGCCACGCGTTCACCGCTATTTACCTGGAAAGTCGCATTCTCGAAGAGGACGCGTCCTCCCAGAGTCATTTTCAAATCACGAATCGTCAGCATACAAAAATAGTTCGTCGCCGGAGCAATCATTGTGCCCCTGTCACGAGCGGCCAAGCCTACCATGAAATCGTCAGGAGTCTATAGGCCAGAATAGCCAACCCAAAACAGACCGTCTTCCGTATTAAACTCCCAGTCAATGAGCGGGGGCTGTCCGCCACCGCATGATTTTTCAGAACCTCTTTCAACAGGCCAGGATTGGCTTGTGATTTCTGTCCTATTGAGGGGGTTGAGCGGATTTGGTGTATAAATCGCCAAAAAATGGTGAGCAGGCATTTCACCTTTTGCGACATGCTCGTCTCCGGTGAAACAGGAATCGGATGAGTAGCGGGATCGAGCGGCGGAATAACAAACGAGGCCATATGAAAAACCGAAGAAAGCAATTGCTGGCCTGGCTCAGCGCTGTGGCCGTGGTTTTGACCGTCGTCTCATGTGCCACCGTGGAGCGCACCGTGATGGCGCCGCCCCAAATACCCGGCGCTAAATTTGTCGGTTCAGCCAGTTGCGCCGATTGTCACAAGGACATTGTCAGCAAGTTCAAGACGGCCGATCACGCCCGCCTGGTGGCGCGGGGCGAAAATGCCGGTGAGGCCGGCTGCGAAAGCTGTCACGGTCCCGGCAGTCTCCACAATCAAAGCGGTGGCGCTTTGCACACCATCATCAATCCGCGTAAATCGCCCGAGACCTGTTTCCAATGCCATCTGGATAAACGCGGCACCTTCAGTCTTCCCCATCATCATCCGCTGGAAGATGGCCGGGTGAGTTGTTCCGATTGCCACAATCCGCATGAAGGGCGGGCAATCAAGGGCGGGGGCACCGCGCTGGCTTCAGGTGATGAGACCTGTTTCAAGTGTCACACCGCACAGCGCGGGCCGTTTGTTTTTGAACACGAGGCCATGCGTGAAGGCTGTGCCACCTGCCATGCACCCCACGGCTCGGTGAACCAAAAAATGCTGGCCGAACGCAATCAGATTCTGTGCCTCAAATGCCATTTTCAACAGCAGTTGAGCAGCAACGTCCTCCTGATTGGCGGCCAGAACCACTCGGACTTTGTGACGCGGGGCACCTGCTGGAGCGCGGGTTGCCATGAGGCTGTCCACGGCTCGCAAATTAACCGTTCACTGCGCTTCTAACCCTCAACTCAATGATGCCATGAAAGCAAATCTCACGAGTGGTCAGCGGTTCGGCCTGGTCCTGGGGGTGAGCGCGTGTCTATTGGGCATTTGCCTGTCTGGCCCCGGCTCCGCTTTGGCTGACGAGGTCAAAGCTCCGGCCAAACCAGCGGATTCATCTCCGCCAGCCGCCCCGGATGAGGCTGATCTGGTCAACTGGATTCAATTTGGGGTGGGCGGCAATTTTGTAAAAGGGAACCGGGCGCAATTTCAGCAACAGAAGGGGGTTCAACCGGGCATCTTTGGCGGGATTGAAAGTTTTCATTTTGAAACGCCGGTGGACAAGCAGGGGCTGTTCAGCGTTGACGGGCGGGGAATGCTCGATAACCACGATTACTCCGTTAAACTGGAGCTATCCCATCCCGACAAGGGCTACGTCCGGTTCAGTTACACTCAATACCGGGAATATTATGACGGCACCGGCGGCTATCTGCCTTCCAACGGCCTGAGTTTTCCCGGACTTTATGATAATCGCCTCGCGGTCGATCGCTCGCACTTCTCGTTGGAGGCGGGCTTAACTCTGCCGGATAAACCGGTCGTCACTTTTCGCTACGATTACGAAACCCGCACGGGTGATAAGGATTCTACCATTTGGGGTCAGACTCTGCTTGGGCCGGGAGGAAGCCAAAAAAAGATTGTGCCTGCCTTTCGCGTGCTGGATGAGTCGCAGCATTTATTTGCATTGGATGTAAAGCACAGCCTGGGTGAGACCGATTTCGGCCTGGGTGGCCGTTACGAACTTCAATGGAATCAGGACCAACGGAACGTCATTCAGCAACCCAATCAGGGGACGACCAGCCGCATCTTAACGCAGGACGAAGGCGTGAAGGCGGACATGTTCAACGTGCATGCTTATACCGACACGAAGTTAAGCGAGAAATGGGAGTTCACGACCGGTTACTCATTTACGACGCTGCACTCGGCCTTGTCGGGTGATCGCTTGAACACCCCGGTGATCACGCCGTTGACTGCGGCGGATACGCGGTTCGTAAATCTGGCCGGCGGATCGGATGTGAATCAATACGTGCTGAACTTGAACCTCATGTGCTCTCCGAACAAGAACTGGTACATCGTTCCGGCTGTGCGGGTGGAAAAAGCTGATACCAGCGGTGCTTCCGTGGACAACACTGTGACCGGTAACTCGCCGCAAGTGACCTCGGCCACCACGCAATTTGCGAACAGTGACGAAGGGGCGCTCTACGTCACGGAAAGCCTGGATGTCCGTTACGTAGGCATTACCAACTGGGCCTTCTATGCGCGGCTGGAATTCTCCGAGGATCAAGCTGATTTGCGCGAGCAGTTTGGCGCGAATGTGAACCTGCCGCCGACTCTGTTCCGGGACACCGAATGGAACCGGCTGGTGCAAAAATACTCGTTGGGCGCGAACTGGTATCCCACCCGGCGCGCGAATTTTGCCGTGCAATATTACCACAAACTTTCGGATAACGATTATCACAACCTGCGGGACTCCACCTCGAATGTTGGCGGGGATCGTTATCCGGCCTATTTCGGAACGCAGAACTTCGACGTGCATGACCTCAATTTTCGGGTGACGTGGCGTCCGTTTACGCTGCTCACGCTCGTCAGCCGTTACGATTTTCAATTGAACCGCGTCTATACCCATCAGGATCAATTGCCACCCGTTCAAAGCGGGGTGAATGAACGGCACGTGTTCGGGCAGACTATTTCATGGACGCCCTGGAACCGGTTGTATCTCCAGGCTGGAGGCAATTACGTTCTTGATACCACGCATAGTCCGGTGGAAGACCTGTCTGGAGCCATGTCCGGGGTCATCCTTTCCTCGCCGAACAATTACTGGACCCTCAATGGCACCATTGGCTTTGCCCTCGATAACAAGACGGATCTGCAACTTACCTATTCGTATTATGAAGCCAACAATTACGTCGATAATTCTGCGGTAGGAATGCCCTACGGCTCGGGCGCGAAGGAACATGAAGTTGGCGCTGCTCTGACCCGGCAGGTTTCCCGCAATCTCCGTTGGACGATGCGTTATGCCTTTTCCAGCTATCGCGATCAAACTTCCGGGGGCGCGCTGAATTACGAAGCCCAGGGCATTCAAACCTCGATCCAGTATCGTTTCTAACCCTTCAATCAACCTTAGCTCACTATGAACTCATATCTGAAACTATTCACCTTCGTGGCCGCCTTAAGTCTGATCACTGGTCTCACTCACGCGGCGGATGCCCGGTCCAATTGGGATACGAATTGCGCCAAATGCCATGGGCCGGACGGCAAAGGCCAAACCAAGATGGGCCGCCAACTGCAAGTGAAGGATTACACGGACGCCAAAGTGCAGGCGGAAATGAAGGATGAAGACATGATTCGCATCGTCACCGAAGGCGTCAAGGATGGCAAAAAAGATAAAATGCCTGCGTACAAGGAAAAGCTGAGCGCTGACGAAGTAAAAGATTTGGTCGCGCTCGTGCGTTCGATGAAGAAGTGACGCGGTGGTGCTCTCACCCGTGCGGTGTCATTTGTTCCAGGTTGAAGCCGAATGAAATCTGAACCTCCAGAGCCTTCAAAACGGTTCCGGCCTTTCCACAACTGGATCAGTGTGGCCGGGTTGATTGTGGCGGTGGGCAGCATCTTTGCTTTCTTCCTGTTATTCGCCATCGATATTTTTGCGCATCACGGCAATCCGTACATGGGCATTCTGGCCTACGTGGTTGCGCCGGGCTTTTTCTTTTCTGGCGCCTTTCTCGCCTTGATCGGCGCGTGGTGGAACCGGAGGCATTGGCGCAAGGCTGGCCAGCCGCTGGCTCCGACCCGGTGGGTGATTGACCTGAGCCGGCCGCATGATAAGCGGGTATTGCTTGGCTTTATTATCGGTGGGATCGGCTTCCTTTTCCTGACGGCTCTTGGCAGCAACCGCACTTATCATTACACAGAGTCAAAGCAATTTTGCGGACAAGCGTGTCACGGCCCGATGAAACCGGAATTCACCGCCTACCTGGATTCACCTCATGCCCGGGTGGAATGCGTGGAATGCCACGTCGGTCCCGGCGCGGAATATTACATAAAATCGAAAATCAACGGCGTGCATCAACTCTATTGCGCGCTGACGGACAAAATGGACCGGCCCATCAAGACTCCGGTGAAAAATCTTCGTCCGGCGCAGGACACTTGTGAGCAATGTCATTGGCCGGAAAAATTTACCGGCAATCTGGAACGCACCTTCACCCATTTCCTTGCAGATGAAACAAACACGCAATTCACTGTTCGCCTGGTGCTGAATGTCGGGGGCGCCAGCGCCGCCCGTGGGCACGGCAGTGGCATTCACTGGCACACGAGTGAATCCAATCGCGTGGAGTATGTCACGGCCGATGAACAACGTCTGGTCATTCCCTGGGTGCGTGTTACCGATTCACACGGCAAAGTAACGGAGTTTGCAACTGCCGGTTATAAACCCGGTGCGGCCAGTCAGGCCGTGCGCACGATGGACTGCATGGATTGCCATAACCGTCCCGCGCACAATTTCCTTTCACCCAACACGGCTGTCGATCGGGCGCTGGCAGCGGGTTTGATTGACGCCAAAACTCCCTGGGTAGAATCGAATCTGGTGGCGGTGTTGACAGCCTCCTATGCCACCGAAGGCGAGGCATTGCAAAAGATCGGCGCCAGTTTGCAAACGCGTTATCCAAAGAATTCCGGCTTGCCGGCGCTGACGGCTGAGGCGCAACAAATCTATCAGCGCAGCTTCTTTCCGGAAATGAAAACGGATTGGCGGGCGCATCCGGATTTTCTTGGCCACAAGGAGACCGATGGTTGCTTCCGTTGTCACGATGGCAAACACAAAACGGCTGATGGCAAGCGCACACTGGGAGCCAGCGATTGCAACGCCTGCCACACCATTGTAGCGCAAGGTTCCGACGCTCAGCTTGAAAAAGTGGATTTAAAAGGTCTGAAGTTCTTCCACATTGATTCCATCAACCTCGATCCCACCTGCGCCAGTTGTCATACCGGCGCTTTTCCCAAAGACCCATGATCCGTTCCTGATTCCGCGTTCCCGGAACGGTTTTTTTGATCTCCGGAATGTTGACGGACGGGTGCATTCAGCATTGGCTTTGGGCAATGGCAGAGCTATGGTGCGGCTGTTTTCTGAACATGTATATTCCAACTGCTTTCCACATCCAGGACCTTGCGAAGCTCCACCATTTCATTGAGCAAAACAGTTTTGCTACGGTGATTACGCAGGTGAATGGTGTGCCCTTTGCCAGTCATTTGCCGCTCCTGCTGGAAACGGAGGCCGGGCCGAATGGCCAGCTCGTGGGGCACTTGGCGCGCGCGAATCCGCAGTGGCAGCATTTTGCGAGTGGCCAGGAAGCGCTGGTGATTTTTCATGGGCCACATGCCTACATCTCACCCCGTTGGTATGAGGTTCCGGTCGCTGTGCCGACCTGGAATTACGCCGTCGTCCACGCTTACGGCATTCCCGAGGTGATCACCGATGAAACGCAGTTGGAATCCATCGTTAACCGCACGGTCCGGTTCTACGAAGGCGATGGTCCGGACGCGTGGCGTGGTGATTTACCGGCTGAATATGTCGGTAAAATGTTGAAAGCCATTGTCGGCTTTCAAATCCCGATCGCCCGTTTGGAAGGTAAATTCAAACTTGGCCAAAACCGTTCCGCCACGGATGTTGCCGGAGTTTATAACGCGCTCAATCAGTCATCGTCAGCCTCAGACCGGGCGTTGGCCGAATTCATGCGCGAACAAGGTTTGCCTCCCGCATCCATTGAATGACCACCCGTCGGGTTTCCCACTCGTAGAGCAGGTTTTCCAACCTGCTGGTTCACCGGACTTTTCAGTCCGGTGTTTCTACGAGCCAGCTATTCATCAATGGACTGCTGAATCTTCTCCTGGACTTCATCAAATGCCTGACGCGCCTCATCTGCCACTCCACTGAGCTTTTCCGTCTGTTGATCCAGCAATTGGGATTGCAGGTTGGCGTGGCTGATTTGGTTCGCTTGCTTTTGCTTCTCGATGGCCAATTCATGCTGCTGCCGTTTGACCGCGCGAACTTTTTCCCGCACTTCGTCCAGCGGCGCCAGACTGATGGACTTGCCACCTTCACGAATGCTCCTGACCATTTCCTCTTTCCGGTTCAGATACCCTCCTTCATCCCAACCGGTGTCGAGGATTTGTTCGCAACGCATGGCCTGTAAATTTAATTCTCCCTCCGCTTCATTGGCCTCCAGCGGCTTTTCGCCCAGTTGACATACTTCGACCCGCAATATCAGCCCGGCCTGTAACCGGAGACCTTCATTAAACCGTGTGCCAATATCCGTTTTCAACAGAATCGGGTTCTCCTCCGTCAGCTTGCGGTACGATTCCCGTTTGGCGTTCAAATCACTGATCCGGTCAAAGAGGGAGTCCGCCGCGCTGCTGATGTTCCGGCTGAAATCCATCGATTTGCTGAACGCATCCGAAGCGGAAGCCGTGACCCCAATCGCTTTTTTAAGCACGGCGATCCGGCCACGGGAAGTTTGAAACGCCGTCGCCAGCGCGTTGGTATCCGTCAATTTGTGTTCCTCGATCACTTCGGCTAAATCTTTCTCGATCTTATCGAGCGTGAGCGCGGCCCACTCCAGATTGCGGGCTGCCGCCGTGGCTTTTGGCGCGGCTATTAGCGAGGGAGATAAAAGAATTAAACTGACGGCAAGTGCCAACCCGAGGGCATGTTTCATGACCGTATCCTGCCCACAGACCGCCTTCATGGTCAACGCCGTTCGCGCTTACACCGCTTCGTCCGCGTGCTTGGCAATCCAGTCCTTTGACCATTCCACCGCTTCCAGTTTCATATCGCACAGCGGAGTGCAGTGAAAGATCAGACCTTCAATTTTGCCTTGCTTGAGCCATTCCAGTCCCAGGCGGCATTGGTGCTCCATCATGGCCAGCGAAATTGGCTTCTTCTCGCCGAAGTCCCACATATAAATTCCCAGCCGGGTGCGTTTCGTGGGAACCATTTTTCGATACGCGGCAAAGTTACTTTCCAGATTTTCCAGATCACGGGCGCGCCACGTCCAGAAATAGACAATGTCCACGAGTTCGAGATAACGCTGAATCGCCGGGTTCAATTGATTGGAATAGACGACGAGGGAGAGATCGAGTTTCCGTTGTGCCAGTTCTTTTTGAATTTGCCGCACCTGCTCGACCGTGAGATGAGCGGGAGCATCTGCGCCCTCCGTCTTGGGCACGGCAGTTCCAAGAAAGAAATCGTCCATGTCCAGCCCGGTTAAATTCGGCAGCTTTGTTGCCAAATCCAGCGCCAACACTTTTTTCTGTTCCGTTGTGAGACGGCGATCTCCATCGACAAAACTCCAGGTCAACCGTTTAGCCTGGGCGAATTGCTTCGCATAATCATCAAAGGGCGGTACCGGTGTGCCGGTGAAACGCACCATGCAGACATTCGGGATGCCCATGTATTTGATCGCTTCGCCCGGCAGGATGTCGCCACCGCGTTCGCCGAACCCATAGGTCTTTTTCAGCGACCCGGCATCATGCCCCCACATCCACAACCGGTCACGCACAGTGCGGTCGTAAGGCAGCGGGCTTCCCTGACAGGAACTGAAATGAGCCCATGGTCCCGACAAGGCGGATATGCCCATGGCGACCGCCGTTGTGCGTGTCAGAAAACTCCGGCGGGTAAGCGAATGGGGCGTAATCATGGTGTATGTGATTGCAATTCCTTTACAATGAAATCCCAGATGTCCTGATAACCCTCCGTCGGATGATCCGGATATTTTACGTGGCACACCACGCCTGCCTGCTGAGCGAGCTTTTGGAATCCCAGAGCCCACGCGGGGGAATGAACCTTGTAATCCGCTTCGGTAATCTTTTCCGGCTGTGTCAGGCCCCAATTGTTTTCAAAATAGATCGGCGCTGCCCCGGCATGCAGCAGCCAATCCGGCGACCACTGCTTCAGCAGCGGCAGCAATTCCTCACGGCGTTTCTGTGACTCTTCAAAACTGCAACCCAGGGCAGGCGCGCCCCACTTTACACCGGGCACCCATTCCTGCATCCGTTGCGGATCGATGCTGGGTTGACTGCGATAGGCGGCGACACATTTAACTTTCGTGGAAATTCGTTCGACGGGATCACTCGCTTTCGGATCAGCGCGGTCCACCACACAACCGACGTAGAGCGCGGGCAACGATCCTTGTGAACCGCCGCCAACCGCAATCCGTGCCGGATCAAGCTGCCATTTCGCGGCGTTCAAGCGCACGAATTGCACGGCGCGGCAGGCATCATTCATCACGTAAGCGGCTGGCGGATCGGCCTTCTCCTGCATGCCATCCGTAAGCGTGCGCGTCTCGACGGCGATCACAGCGATTTTAGCTGATAGAAAACGGTTCGGGTCCGGCGCATGCTTGGCGGGTTGCCAGATACCGCCGAACCAAATCAACACTGGGAACGGCCCGCTGCCATTCGTCGGGGTGTAAATATCTATTAATTGATGCGGATTCGGTCCATAGGAAACGTCAACCTGGGTTGGAACTACAGCCGGTGCGGCGAAGATAGACACGGCGCCCAGTACGGAGGCGACGAATCCGAACATGGACGAGATAAATTTGCGAAGCAGCATGTCTCAGTATAGACGTACGCCAGCGTAAATAATTCATCCAACTGCCGCCGTGAGGTGACAGTTGGATGAATGCGAGTAAGAAAAATACCGGATTCTGCCGGCAAATTTACTTGGCAGGGATGAACTCCACCTTGCCATCGCCGACTTTAATTTTGCCGACCGCGATGCGTGCTGTGCCGTCGTCTTTGCCTTTGAGTTGCGCGCGGTCACCGCTGGCTTCATTGAACAAGCCCATGCGGATTTCAAAAGTTCCGGTCATGCCATCCGGCACGGCAACGGTGTTCGGCCCTTGCGTGGTGTCGCCCGGTTTCCATTGCGATGTGCCGGGGCTGGCTTCGTGATCGTCTTGAAATTTGATTTCGCCTTTATCGTCGGTGAAATGCACGAAGACGCGCCAATCGGCCTTGGGCGTTTCCGTCACCTTCCATTTATAGGTGATCGTGAATTCCGAGGCGGAAGAGGATTTGATTTCTTTAATGGACGGCTCCAGCCCGAGCTTTTCAGCGGCTTGGGTGGTAGCCACGAACATCAGGCCGACAACAATGGATGCCAGGATAGAACGGACGGGGATTTTCATGGGCACATCCTAATTCCGCCGGGCGTGTTTGTAAAATGGAATTTAGAAAACTACTGCCAGAAACTGTTTTTTCTCAACCTAACTAATCATCAAGTTTGCTGACTGGCCATTTCTGCGGCCCTCATTTAGCCTCCAGCAAGCCCATGCTCTTGAGCCATTCGCCACAACGGGCAGGCCATTCATTCACGGGATTCTTGTCATTGCGCATGCCGAAGCCGTGACCTCCTTTGGTGTAAACATGCAGTTCGGCCGGCAGGTTGAGCTTTTTGTATTCCAGATAAAGCATGGCGGCTTCCACCGGGTTATTGCCATCGTTGTGCGCGACGAGGAAGAACATGGGAGGTGCATCCTTGGGCACGCTGAAGCCGGGCATGAACTTGCTCTTGTCCGTCTTATCCAAAAAGCCGCCGCCGTAAATCATGATGCCGAAATCCGGTCCGCGCGGATCATCCAAATCGGGTTTCTGCGGATAACTTCTCGTGCCGCGATCCAGCGCTGCATGACCCAACAAATTGCCGCCAGCGGAAAAGCCGAGCAGTCCGACGCGTTTGGGATCAAGCCCCCATTCCTGCGCGTGATGACGAACGAGACCGATGGCGCGCAACGCGTCCTGCACGGGTTTTTCGTAGTTTAAAGTGTCATCGCGCGTGGGTGTGCGGTACTTGAGCAGGACGCCGGTAACACCCAACGTGTTCAACCATTCACAGACCTGCGTGCCTTCATGAGCATACGAGAGAAACATATAGCCGCCACCGGGGGCGACGATGACCGATGTGCCGTTCGGCTTTTCCGGACGATAGATTGTGATTTCGGGATCAATCACTTCTGATACCCGCGTGGGGCTTTTGCCATAGGAAGCAATCAGCTTTTTGGTGGCTTCCGTAAGCGGTGTGACGGTGCCGGGTGCGCCTTCCGGCCAGAGTTTGAGCTGGATGGGGTCAGCAGCCTGACAGATCAGAGAGCTACAGGTTAAGCCCGCCAGCAGCCATTTCAAAGCCGGGCGCAGCGACATCGGTTTCAGGGAAATCATGGAACCAGCCTATTAAATTACGTCCGGGCGACAAGCCGAATCGCCGGATGCGCGGGCGCTTATTTCGATTGCCCGCTCTCCTGCCAGAGGATGGCTTCCCGCATCAGTTCCGTGGCGTTGGCCAGATTCAGCTTTTCTTTGATGCGCGCGCAGAAGGCTTGAACGGTTTTGAAACTGATCTGAAGGTCTTCGGCAATCTGACGGGTGCTGAGACCGCGGCCGATTAATTTGAACACTTCCAACTCACGATCGCTTAATTGAGCAATCGGCGGTCCCGCCGGGCGCAAGCGCCGCTCGATGAAGTGTTCGGCCATCAGGCGGTTAACTTTATCGCTCACGTAAACCTGTCCGCCCAGCACTGTGCGAATGCCTTGCAGCACGCGTTTGGTTGCCTCCCGCTTCATGATGTAGCCGCGCGCGCCAGCGCGCAAAGCCCGCTCTGCGTAGATCGCTTCATCGTGCATGGAGAGCACGAGCGAAACTGTTTCCGGATGATCCGCTTTGAGAGTTTTGATCAATTCCATCCCGGAACCGCCCTCTAAAGATAGATCTACGATAACGATATTGGGCTTCGTTGCTTTGACCTTTTCCAGAGCTTGCGTGGCGGAACTTGCTTCACCGCAAATTTGCAAATCAGACTGTTGCTCGATCAGATTCGCGAGCCATTCCCGGACCAGCGGGTGATCATCCACCAACAGAATTTTCGTTTTCGCTTCCATGAATTCAAGGGGCAACCGGGTTCATCTCCGGTAACGTGCAAATGACCCGCGTGCCGCGTGGCGTCTGCGGCTCAACCCCAAATACCGCTCCCATCATGCTCGCCCGATACGCCATGATGCGCAATCCCATTCCCCGCACATCCCGGGCGCTTTCCGATAAGCCGCTGCCATCATCGCTGATGGAGAGAGTGGTGACATTGTTCCGGGTGCCCATACGAATGATGATGTGTTGGGCTTTGCCATGCTTGATGGCATTGGTAATGGCTTCCTGCGCGATCCGATAAAGATGAATCGCGTGCAGCGGGTCGCGAATCACCACCGGTTCCTGACATTCAAATTTGCACGCGATGCTGAAACGTTCCCCGATGCTGTTGGCCAGTTCGCGGAAACTGTCCACAAACCCTTCCCCCTCCAATTCCATGGGATGCAGGCCCCGGGCCAGCGTGCGGGTCAAATCAATCGCTTCCTCGATCAAGGCCACGACGTGATGGGCATCGGCGGTTTCGGGTAGCGCCTTTTCATTCAGCTTCTCTCCCAGCACCTGGCCGGCCAGAGCGGTGCCGGTCAAATGTTGGCACAGGCTGTCGTGCAGGTCATGGCCGATGCGCCGTTGTTCGCGTTCGCTGATTTCCAACAACTCTCTTTCCAGGCGCAAGCGTTCCTGCATTTCGTTGGTTAACGCGATGGTGCGCTTCAGCACCCGCGCTTCCAGGTCGCGTTGCAGCCGGCGCAAGCTATGGAGAGTTCTGACTACCGCCAGATAAAAAGCGAGCGCAATGAACGCGTTGCAAATGGGCGCCAGCAGAGAGGAATAGCGTGGTCCGGTGGTCAGTTCACTCGCTATCCAGACCGCAATGCTGAGGATGGACATGACGACGCCAAACCTCTGGCCGACGAACCAGGTTCCCACCATGACCGGCAGCAGATACAGGGGTATAAAGGAAATCTCGGCACCTGAGGTGCAATCCAGCAAGGCGATGGCTACCAGCAGCAGGCCGCTGGCGGCCATCAAAAAGGACTGAGAATAACTGTCGATCCGTTTGATCCAATCGGTCATGCGCTAAATAAATCCCCACTGCTTCCGGTGTAATCGCAGTAATTGCGGCTTAAACTAACGCGCGGAACCGGTTTAAACAAGTTTTGGAAACTGGCTTTTCGGGAGTTTCGTCCGTCGCACTATTGGGTCAGGAGCCGGAAGGGGAA
>JBEHZA010000061.1:0-15367 GCA_048497895.1 Verrucomicrobiota bacterium | reverse complement strand
CCCGGGCCGGTCAGCTTGATCACCACTTCCCTACCGTGCCCTCGGTCTCACCCTACCATGGTTGTATGGGATTGTATGGCTTATGACGATTGAGGGAGATGGTTGGAGCACGACAAAGTCCTTGCCAGTGGAGGCTGGGATTGGACATCGTCGGAGGCGAGCCAATACATTATTAAAGAGTTATGAACCAAATCGATTTACACGGAAAGAGTGCGGTCGTTACCGGGGGCGCACGGGGGATTGGGTATGCCATTGCCGAACGCCTGCTGGCTTCCGGCGCGAAGGTCAGTTTGTGGGACCGGGATGCGGAAGCGCTGGCGACAGCGGCGAAATCGCTCGGCGGCAGTGGCACGGTTCATACGGCGACGGTGAACCTCACGGAAGCGGACTCCGTAGCAGCAGCGGAGAGCAATACGGTGAAGCAATTGGGCGCGATTGATATTCTGGTCAATAATGCGGGCATCGCCGGGGTGAACAAGAAGACGTGGGAGTTTACGCCGGAGGAATGGAAGATCGTGGTGGACATCGATTTGAACGGGGTCTTTCTCGTGTGCCGGGCGGTGGTGCCGGGAATGATTCAACGGCGTTATGGGCGCATCGTGAATATTGCGTCGATCGCGGGCAAAGAGGGAAATCCGAATGCCGCGCATTACAGTGCGGCCAAAGCGGGGGTCGTAGCTTTGACAAAATCTTTGGGGAAGGAACTGGCGCAGACGGGAGTCATTGTAAACTGCATTACTCCGGCAGTCATTCAGACGGATATTCTGAAACAACTTACCCAACAACATATCGATTACATGCTCTCAAAAATCCCGATGGGACGGTTCGGCCTGACGAGTGAAGCGGCGGCGCTGGTAGCGTGGCTGGCCTCGGCGGAATGTTCGTTCAGCACGGGCGCGGTGTTTGATCTGTCCGGTGGGCGGGCGACGTACTGACATAAGCTCCTTCCCCCGCCCCTCGTCCAATGGAGACAAGGAGGAAGGCGCAGACAGCCACTCGCGTTGGGTGACAAGAATCCACTTTGAGCAGTCTCTCATTTGGAGTATGTTGAATCCAAATGGCATGCGGCTTTGAACAGCCCGGTCACAAAAGCGTTTACGTATGATTCAGGTATTTCTCAAAGGCGGTCCCATCATGTGGCCGTTGCTCATCACTTCGTTCGTCGCCCTGACCACGGTCATCGAACGCCTGCTGTTTATCAGCCGGGAGAAACGGCGACGGCAGCCGGAAATCGTGGAGCGCATCCTGGAACACGTGGAGGATGGGTCGATTGAACGCGCGATTCAAAAAGGCAAAGACAGCGAGGATTTCGTGGCGCGCACGCTGGTTTATGGCCTGACGCATCGCGAAAAATCATTCTCGAACGCACTGTTGCGCGCGGCGGGACAGGAGTTGAAGCGGTTCAATCGTGGGCTGGCAACGCTGGATACCATTATCACGCTGGCACCGTTGCTCGGCTTGCTAGGCACGGTGACGGGGATGATTCACGCATTCGGATTGCTTGGCGGCGCGGAACTGGATGCGCCGCAAGCGATCACGGGCGGCATTGCGGAAGCGTTGATCGCCACGGCGTTCGGGTTAAGCATCGCCATCATCGCATTGATTCCGTTCAATTATCTGAATGCGCGCTTGGAAGAGGCACGGCACGAAATCGAAGATTCGGCGTCGCACCTGGAATTGTTGCTGGAAAAAACCGGGAATGCGCCGGCCAACGTGGACAAATAACTTTCGCCCGCTATGAATATCCCCTCCCCTCGCGCGAATAAAAAGGCCCGGATCGAGATCATTCCGTTGATCGACATTATTTTCTTTTTGCTGGCGACGTTCGTGATGGTGTCGCTTTCGATGGTTAAAAATAAGGGCATTCCGGTGCACTTGCCGGTGGCGAGCACGAGCGTGGCGCAGGATCGCAAGGATTATGCTTCGATCACGATCACGGAAAAGGGAGAAATTTATTTCGATAAACAGATCGTGGTACCGGGACAGTTGCCGGTTTATTTGCAGAAACTGAAAGCCCAAACAGCCGATCCCAAAATCTTCATTAACGGCGATGATAAAGCGTATTTCGGCCATGCAATCAAAGTGCTGGATGAAGTGCGCAAGATGGGAATAACGAAGGTGGCGATAGAAACTAAGACGCCGCCGGCGAAAGTGAAATAGGCTGGCGAACATCAACGCTCATGGACCTGGATCGTAAAACAAGTGTCGTGACTGCCCTGATCTGTCACGCATTGGTTTTGTTTGGAATCAGCGATCCAGCCTCACATCCGAAGCCACCACCAAAAGAAAAAGTTTACGTAGAAGTGACGCTCGCGGATGGTCCGGTCTCCAAAGAACCAGCATCTGCACCAGCGAACAAAGCGGTCGCGCCAGCAACCGCGAGCAAACCGGTAACCACCCCTACTCCACCGGAACCACCGAAGCCGGTCGCCGTCGAAGCACCTAAAAAAATGGCGGCAACGGAACCGGAACCGGTCACTGAAAAGCTCAAACCGGATGACGTCGTGCTGCCTAAACCTGTGGCAGCACCCCCGAAAGCTGCACCTGCGAATGTCGCTTCAAAAACTACTAATCAACCGCTGGCAACAGCAATATCAACGAACTCGAATGCAGTGGTCGGCAATCAAACCGGGGGTGCCAATGCGTCCTTAAACGTGGGACCGGCACGGGGAACGGGGGCGAATTATCGTTTGGTGGAACAAGCGGGCTGGGATCGCCGGATCAGGCCAGAATATCCGGAATTGGCCATGCGCCGACGTCAGGAGGGCTCCGTCGTTTTAACTCTCTACATCAACGAATTTGGAAAACTGGATAAAGTTGAAATTAAAGAAAGCTCGGGCTTCAAAATTCTCGATGACGCTGCTTTGTTTGCCGCCCGCTACTCAACCTTTAAGCCCGCTTACGTGGATGGCCGCCCCACCCCGTGTAAAGCAGAAGCCCCGTACCGGTTCGTGCTGCCGCGATGAAACTACTCAGAAGAAAAACCGCGCCGTGCTTAACACGCCTTGTTTTTGCAGGCTCCCAACCGCTTGAGTTCTTCGCACGAAGCGGTGATCTGCAACCGCTGGCTCTTCATGGCGAAGCCCAGCTTATGGCTGATCTCACTTTCAATCTTTTCAATTTTATCGCTCTCAAACTCCACGATCTTTTCACAATCCTGGCAGATCAAGTGATTGTGATTAGGATGATCCGCGTAATTGGGATCGTAAAATTTGTAGTCTTTGCCAAAATCCATTTCGTGCACGAGGCCGCTTTCCGTCAGCAAGGGAAGCGTGCGATAAACCGTGGCGCGCGAAACCGATTTATCCCGTTCCCGGGACCATTCGAGCAATTGTTCGGCGGTGAAATGCTTGTCCGTGCTGAAAACGGTATCGACAATAGCCTGGCGCTGCGAAGTGATTCGCAGATTTTTCCGGGCCAGGAAATCCAAAAACTTCTGTTTGGCAACGTGCTTTTCGGCACAAGGCATGATTCCACTATATAACGCCAGCAGGACAAGTCAACGCAGGGTGTGCCCACCGCTGGCCGCAATCCGCCCACGCTTTTGCAAATTACTTAATCCACAGTATAATCCAAACCGGCCGGCATTCCGGCCAATGCCTTGTGAATATCGAAATCATTAATACCGGCAGCGAGCTGATGCTCGGCCGGGTGCTCAATACGCATCAACAGTGGCTCTGCCGGCGGCTCGCTGACAACGGTTACGTGGTGAACCGCCAAGTGGCTATTGCCGACAATGGCCCCGCCATTCAACACGCCGTGCGCGAGGCGCTTTCGCACGCGGACCTGATCGTTTGCACGGGTGGTCTCGGACCAACGTCCGATGATGTCACGCGCGATTTAATTGCGGAACTGTTGGGCAAGCCGTTGCGCGAAGATGCCACGGTGGTGGCGCACGTGACGAATTTCTTTGCGAATCGCAAACGCCCGATGCCGCCGAAAACTTTGGTGCAAGCGATGGTTCCGGCAGGCGCGCAGGTATTACACAACGCTCATGGCACCGCACCGGGACTCGTCATGGAGGTGTCGCCGAATCCGTTCCGCAGCAATGGGCGCACGAGTTGGATCATCATGCTGCCGGGGCCACCGCGGGAATTGCAGCCCATGTTCACGAATCAGGCACTGCCGGTGATCCAGGCGAAACTGCCGTTGGAGGGCGCTTTTGTTTGCCGCACGCTAAAGACGACCGGCCTGGGAGAATCGCGCGTGGAGGAATTAATCGAACTGCCGCTCAAACATTTGACGGATGCGGGCATGGATCTCGGTTATTGCGCGCGCGTCGGGGAAGTGGATTTGCGGTTGGTCGCGCGGGGTTGCGGCGCGGAGGCCACGGTGCAGGAAGCGGAGCAAATCATTCGTGATAAAATCGACCAGCACATCTACGGGGTGGACGATGATCAATTGGAAAGCGTACTCGTGCGCCTGCTCACAGAATACGGCCAAACGCTGGCGCTGGCAGAATCCTGCACGGGCGGTTACCTCGCGAACCGTATCACCAACGTTCCGGGAGCTTCTCAAATACTTTTGGCAGGACTGGTAACCTACAGCAATGAGGCCAAACAGAAATTTCTCGGAGTAAAAGCTGAGACTTTGGCCACGCACGGTGCCGTGAGCGAACCCACCGCCCGGGAGATGGCCGAAGGCGCGCGTACGCAGACCGGCGCAGATTACGCTCTGGCGATTACGGGTATTGCTGGTCCAGGCGGCGGCACGGAAACCAAACCGGTGGGCACTGTGTTCATCGCGCTCGCGACATCCAGGCACACGTTTGTGCTCAACCCCACCAACCGTTACGATCGGGAGACGTTTAAATATGTGACTTCACAACAGGCTTTGGAGTTGCTGCGGTGGAACGTCTTAAAGCTGTGAAGTGCGGAGGCAAAAAATAAAAAGCCCGCAGACTTCCATCTGCGGGCGCTAATGTTAAAGAGCGAAACGATTAGCCGTTGTTGCCAATGGCTTCGACCGGGCAGCCTTCCATGGCTTCCTGGCAAAGCTTCTCTTCGTCCGGCGAGGTGGGCTGCTTGTAAACGTAGGAATGACCACCGTCATCGTTACGGGTAAAATTTTCCGGAGCGGTTTCACGGCAGAGGTCGCAGTCGATGCACTGGTTATCGACGTAATACTTCCCCGTTACATTCTGAGTATATTTGTTTGCGAGATCAGCCATAATCTAATTTTCAGTTAAAAAAACCGGTTTATTTATGCGTTCGACCTCCCTAAATATCAAGCCCCTTTTCCGAAATTTCAACCCCTGATTCTGGAATCCGGAAAATAACCTTTTTTATTCCGCTCCGTTGCCGTAAGTTGCGACGGTTTTTTGGTTATGAGAAAAACAAAGATTATCGCAACTTTGGGCCCCGCGACGGATTCACCCGAAATGCTCGGTCGCATGATCGATCACGGCATGAACATCGCTCGGCTGAACATGTCCCACGCACCGCATGACTGGGTGCGCCGGGTGGTTAAAGATATCCGGGCCGCCGCCAGTGCCCGCGGAGTTTCAGTGGGTATCCTGATGGATACGCAGGGACCCGCCATCCGCACCGGCGACCTGCCAGTGCCGTTGGATCTCAAACCAGGAGAAAAATTCACCCTCACCGTGCGGGGTGAAAAGAGCGAAGAACTGCACTCGGTGGATGTGAATTACGAGAATTTCGTGGATGACATCAGCGTGGGCGACGTCGTGTTGCTGGACAACGGCGAAATCCACATGAAAGTCCTCACCAAACACGCCAATAAAGTGGAGTGTGAGGTGCTCACCCCCGGCAAACTTGGCAGCCGTCGGCACATTAATTTGCCCGGCGTGAAAGTAAGTCTCCCGGCGCTAACCGCCAAAGATCTGGCCGATATTCAAGTAGGGCTGGAACTTAATGTTGATTTTATTGCGCTCTCGTTTGTGCGCGAAGCCAAAGATATCCGCCAGTTGAAAGCCGTGGTGGATCACGTCAAACACAAGCCGTTGATCGTCGCTAAAATTGAGGATCAACAGGCGGTCAAAAATCTGCAATCGATTATCGCTGAGTCCGATGCCGTGATGGTCGCGCGCGGTGATTTAGGCATCGAATGTCCGTACGAAGAATTGCCGATTATTCAACGCAAGATTGTCAAAGCCTGCCTGCGCCTTGGTCGTCCCGTCATTGTCGCCACACACATGCTCGAAAGCATGATCGATAATCCCGTGCCGACGCGCGCGGAAATTACGGACGTGGCCAACGCGGTGTTTGAACAAGCGGACGCCATCATGCTCAGCGGTGAAACCACCGTGGGCAAATACCCGCTCAAATGCCTCGAAGTATTCGATAAAGTGGCACAACGGATCGAACGCAGCGGCGGCGCCGATTTTCAGGAAAATGCGGAACTGACCAGCCCACGCCAGAAGCTCGTGAAAAGCGCGGTCGTCATGGCAGATCAATTGCGGGCCGATGCCATTCTCGTCTTCACCGTGCGCGGCCACATGGCCCGTTACGCGGCCTGGATGCGTCCACGTTACTCCCGCATCATCGCCATGTGCGAAGGAGCGGCGATTGCCGATTCTCTGGCGATCAATTGGGGGGTTAAGTCAATGATCACCCAATTCAATCATGCGTCGCCGGAAAAGACCATTGAACCGGCCTTGAAAGGTCTGGTTGCCAAGGGAGTTCTGAAGCGCGGCCAAACCGTGGTCGTTATCAGTTCCATTTCGGCTGGCGAAGAAATTGTGGACGCAGTGCAAATGCGCACGGTGGCGTAAGCCCACTGGCGAAGCGCAGTCGTCACCACTGCTTTTGAAGTGAAGGCGATCCGTTGAAAAGCGGGTCGCCTTAAAATTTTAAAACGCTAACGGCAGCTTCAGCGAAATCCAACAACGTGCCCGGATAAAGTCCGAGGAACAGCATGCCTGCAATACAGGCATACAAAGCGCCTTTCATCGGATTGGAAACGGTGATGGGAGTTAAATCGGTCGTCGTCTTGGAGGAATAAATCGCCCGCACAACTCCGAAATAATAAGAGAACGAAATCAGCACCCCGAGAATCACCAGCGCGAGCAAACCGTAATATAAATGGAACGAAGCGGCCTGTTCTGCCACCGCTTTGAGCAACAGGAATTTGCCGAAAAAGCCCGCCAGAGGCGGCACCCCGGCAAGCGACACCATCGCCAAAGTCATGGTCGTAGCCAGCAAAGGCGAACGCACGCTCAAACCATTTAACGATGTCACGTCATCCGCATCCGCCTGACGGATCACCACCGCGATCACCGTAAAGGCCGCCAGCACAGTAAACAAATAGCCGGTTAAATAATACAGCACCGCGGTCGAACCGGACGTGCTCGCCGCTGCCACGCCCAGCAGCAAGTAACCCGCGTTGGCAATGCTCGAATAACCAAAAATGCGTTTGAGGTTGCGTTGCGGAATCGCGCACAGGTTGCCGTAAAGAATCGTCACCGCTGCAATGGCCATTAACAACTTCTCCCAATGCAAAGTCACGTTGGGCACCGCCACGTAGAGCAAGCGCAGCAATAACACAAAGCCTGCGGCCTTGGACCCAACCGCCAAAAAAGCCGTCGTGGGTGTGGGAGAGCCTTGATAAACATCCGGCGCCCACATCTGGAACGGAAACGCCGCGATCTTAAACGCGAGTCCCACCAGCACGAATAACAAGCCCACCAGGAAAACCGGCTTGGCTACCATGGCTGGCGCCAGCTTGGTGAGCACACTGAAGTTCATCGTCCCGGAAGTGCCGTAAACCAAAGCGATCCCGTAAACCAGAAAACCGGAAGAAAGCGCGCCCAGAATCAAATACTTAACACCGGCTTCCAGGGAAGTTACCCGGTTGCGTTGAAAACTCGTGAGCACGTAGAACGTCACCGTCAGCAACTCAATCGAGACAAACAGCATGGTGAAATCATTGGACGAAGCGGCAAACATCATGCCTGCCAACGCGAACAGGATGAGAGAATAATACTCGCTGATTCCCGATTCGATGCGGTCAGAAAACTCCACCGCCATGAGCATGACGATAATGGCCGCTACCAGAAAGAACCGCTTAAAGAACAACGCCAAACCATCCACCACATACATGCCGCCGAAGGCAGAAACCGGATTACTGGAATCCAGGCCGGAACTGGCAATCAGCAAAACACCGAGCAACGCCGCGGCCCCATAACCGAGCAACCGCTTCTGCGCCGGTGCGACCCAGAGATCCAGCATCAACAACCCCAAAGCCAGGGCGATCACGCCAATTTCTAAAAACATGAAGGAAAAAGTATTCATCCGATCTTATTGCTCCACCTGAACCTTGGCCACGATCTTCGCTGCCGCTTTTTGAGGTGTAACCATTCTGATTCCGTTGGCCATTTTAACGATCTCCGCCGCGCTGGGCTGAATTTTTTCGGTCAACAATCGCGGGCAGAACCCGACCCATAACAACGCCAGCAAAAGCAGGACGAACGGCACTTTGCGCCAGCAACTGGCATCCTGCACCGAGTTCCATTCGCTGGAAACCGGGCCATGCAAAACTGTGCGAATGCCACGCAGCATATAGACTGCGCCTAGAATCAAGGCGCCCCAACAAGCGAGCGTCGTCACAAACGTGAAGGATTTCCACGCGCCGAAAAACACCATGACTTCACCGGCGAAATTCGCGAAGCCCGGCAAGCCGCAACCAGCCATCATCGCCATAATCAAGGCCGCGCCCACAAACGGCATCTTGCGCAGCAATCCGCCCATCCGCTCCATTTCGAGCGTCTTGGTTTGCTGATAGAAATAGCCGCTCAAACCGAAGCTCAAGGCCGCCAGAAATCCGTGGGCCACCATAACCATCACAGCCCCCGTAACCCCCAGAATATTCAGACTGGCAATCCCCAGGAAAATAAAGCCCATGTGCGCGACGCTCGAATTACCGATCAGATAATTCAGGTTCTTTTGGCGAATCGCCACCAGACTGCAAAACACGATATTGCCCAAGCACAATACGGCCAGCACTTGCAGCCAGCTTTGCGCGCCTTCCGGCATCAGCGGCAACGCCACCCGGATCAGTCCGTAAAGACCGAATTTCTTTAGCACGCCCGCATGTAACATGGCTGCCGGAGTAGGAGCTGAACCATAACCCAGCGGCGCCCAGGTATGAAACGGCCACAGCGAAACCAGAATGCCAAACCCGAACATCAACATCGGGAAGATCAACTGTTGCACCGCTTCCTTCATCGGTTTGCCCTGGAAGTACGACGTCATCTTCACAATATCGAAGGTGCGATCCCCCACCGGCATTTGCAGATAAAGCGCAATCAAACCGATCAAGGCAATCAACGCGCCCAAGCTCAAATAAATGGTAATATTGAAGGCCGCGTAATTCTTATCCTGTCCCCGGCCCCACACCCCGATCATGATAAACGTCGGCACCAGCGCCAGTTCATGAAAGAAGTAGAAAAAGAACAAATCCAGCGACGCAAACGCTCCTAAAATTCCGGTGATCATTACCAGCAACAGAATGTAGAACTCCTTCTGCCGCTCCTGAATTTCCCAGGCACAACACGTGGCCGCAAACGCCACGATCGCTCCCATGACTACGAGGCCAATGTTAATCCCATCCACCCCGACCTGATAATTAATGCCCAACGTCGGAATCCACGTCACGTAATGGACGAACTGGTAACCGGCTTTTCCCGTTTCAAACTTAAAAAACAGGGACACCGCCAGCACCATCGAAATAAACGTGGCTCCCAGCGCAATCAGACGCGCCACAAAGCGGTAATCTTTCGGCACCAGCACCAGCAACAGCGCGGCCACCAGCGGACAAAATATAATGAGCGTTAAGAGTAGTGACATGGCTTAATGAGCAAGGACAAAGTAAAGCACCACCGCCGCGCCCATCACAAACAGGAACGCGTACGTTTGCAGGTTGCCGGATTGCACCAGACGCAACCCGCGGCCAAATAATTCCACCGAGCCGTGGGCGCCGCGAACGACCAATCCGGAAATAATCCAGCGATCGATGCCATCGGCAAATTTCGCCAGCGCTTCCTGCGAAACGGCGATTAGTTTTTCGTAAACCTCGTCAAAATAGAACCGGTTGCGCATGGCCCGCGCCACCCAACCGAAAGCGAGCGGCAGCCGGTCTTCACTGGTTCCGGAATACAGCACAAAGGCAGCGGTCCAACCCACGACTACCGCCAGCAAACCAAAGATGGCCGCCAACGGTGCGTGACCGAACGGCCCCAGCAACAAATCGTTGAACGAATGACCATGTGCCTCACCCAGAGCCGGAAATGACGCACCAATGTAATGGTCGATGCCTAATACGCCCGCGAAGATTGACGGCACGGCCAGAATCCGCAATGGCCAGACCATGACGCCGGGAGATTCGTGCGCATGTTCACTCGCTTCTGACCGGGGCTGGCCTTCAAACGCGACGAAGAACAACCGGAACATATAAAAAGTCGTCAGCACAGCCACCAGCGTGGCGACCACATACAAGGCAATATTATGCTCGAATGCCTGCGCCAGAATCCCGTCTTTGCTGTAGAACCCGCTGAACGGAGGCACGCCGCACAAGGCCAGCGTTCCGATAAAGAAGGTCCAATAAGTGACCGGCATGTGCTTCTTCAAACCGCCCATTTTCCAGATGTCCTGCTCGTGGTGGAGCGCATGAATTACCGAACCGGCCCCGAGGAACAGCATCGCCTTGAAAAACGCGTGCGTCGTCAAATGGAACATTGCAACTTGCGGTCCTTGCAAACCGACCGCCATCACCATGTAGCCGAGTTGGGAAAGCGTCGAGTAAGCAAGAATGCGCTTGATGTCATTTTGCTGCACCGCAATCAGCGCCGCCAGTAACGAAGTGAAACCACCGATCCAGGCGATGACTTCCAACGCCGGCAGATCGAAAATGAAATACACCCGGCTGAGCATGTAAACACCGGCGGCCACCATCGTCGCCGCGTGGATTAACGCGCTCACCGGCGTCGGGCCTTCCATCGCGTCCGGCAGCCAGACGTGCAGCGGAAACTGCGCCGATTTCCCCATCGCCCCGCAGAACACCAGCAACCCGGCAATCGTTGACACCATGGCCCAGCGCCCCGTGTCAGCGGCAATCGCTTCCTGCAACTTGCCGAAATTCAAACTGCCCAGCGTCGCCCAAACCACCAGAATGCCCAGCATGAAACCCAGGTCGCCAATGCGATTGGTCAGGAACGCTTTCTTGCAAGCATCCGCCGCCGAAGCTTTCTCATACCAGAAACCGATCAGCAGATAGCTGGAAACACCGACCAATTCCCAGAAAATGAACATCATCAGGAAATTGTCCGCCAACACAATCCCCAGCATGGAGAAGGTGAACAGGCTCAGGCTGGCGAAGAACCGCGAGAAACAGCGGTCATCGTGCATGTAGCCGAAGGAATAAATGTGAATCGCACTGCCCACGCCCGTCACAATCAACAGCATCAGCTTGCTCAAGTTATCCAGGTGCAGCCCGATATCCACAACCAGCCGAATCCCATGCTCCTTGGCGGCATCTCCCACGGTCAGCCAGTTGACCTTGAAATCCGAGGCCGTCTCCGGCAGCAAGGCCAGCAACAGCAAACTGAAAACAAAGGACGCCAGCACAGCGGCAATGGAAATCTGCGCGCTCAGCTTGTGGTTCTTGTGCGTGAAAAGGGCAATGACCGCTGCGGAAAGCAACGGCAACAATAATACCAGCCAGGCAAATTTTTCGACCATGTTCGAACCTTACAGTTTCATCGAGGTGAGGTCTTCCACATGCGCACTGCGGCGTTTGCGATACAACGCCACGATCAACGCCAGCCCCACCGCCACTTCCGCCGCCGCCACCGTTATGATGAAAAACACCATAATCTGGCCGTTCAAATTGTTATTGAACCGGGACATCGCCACCAGGGCGAGGTTGGCCGCGTTCAACATCAATTCCAGCGACATATAAATCACCATCAGATTGCGGCGCGCGATTACCCCCAGCAATCCGAGGCTGAACAGCGCCGCACTGACTAACAAATAATGTTCCAATCCAACGGGCGTCAGGCTCATTTCAAATCCTTCTTGCTCAAGAGAATGACTCCCACCATCGCCACCAGCAGCAGGAGGGAGAGAATTTCAAACGGCAGCAGATATTGCGTGAACAACAACTTGCCCAAAGGAGCCGTCGCCCCTTCCAGTTGCGGCTTGGGTAAATGCGCGCTCAAATTGGTATCAATGATCGCTTTGGCCACCAGGGCAATCGTTGCTCCAACTCCGATAATGGCGGAAACCAAGCCGAAAGTTTTGATCTTGCGCCGTTCCTCTTCCTTCAAATCCAACAACATGATCACGAAGATGAACAACACCATCACCGCGCCCGCGTAAACGAGGATTTGCACCGCGGCCAGAAAGAACGCGTGCAACAACACGAACAGCCCGGCCATCGAAGCGATCGTCAGCACGAGAAACATCGCGCTCGTCACCGGATTACGCGTGAACGGGTTGTAAACGACTAAAAAGCCGCAGAACAGCGTCAGGCAGGCGAAAATGTAAAAAAAGATATCCTGTGTCATGGCTTGCTCTTTAATCCTTCTTCACAGCGGTTTAAAAACCTCCTGCGCTTGAGCTTCCTTGAGTTTGTGATCCCACTTCTTGATCTGGTCATTATGCACGCCGCCCAGCGAAAGAAGTTTCTCTTTATTGTAGATCATTTCCCCGCGGCTCAGTCCGGTGAGCGAGAAATCTTTCATGAGAAAAATCGCTTCTTCGGGACAAACTTCCTGGCAAAAGCCGCAGAAGATGCAGCGAAGCATGTTAATCTCAAATTCTTTGGGCATCTTTTCCGCATTGGCACGATCGGCCACCTTGACAGAATCACCCGGAGGCGTGATCTTGATCGCTTTCGGCGGGCAAACAAATTCGCACAATTGGCAGGAGACACACTTCGTGTTCCCATCCTGATCCTTCACCAGATACGGCGCGCCCCGGTAACCCGGCGGCACGGTAGTCGGCTCTTCCGGATACTGCTGCGTCACCTTGGTCTTGCCGGTGATCGTGTTGAAGAAATGGCGCGAGGTCACCTTGATACCACCCCAAACCGCAGGGAGATACAGGCGTTCCCAGACATTCAACTCGTTGCGTTTGACAATCATGTTAGTTCACTGCCACAGCCGGAGCCGCAGCGGTTATTTGCAATACTCAACTTCTGGCCCACAGAATCACGGCGTAAATCACAATGTTCGCGAGAGCCAGCGGAAGAAACCGGCGCCAGCCCAAATCCATCAACTGATCGTAGCGAAAGCGCGGCAACATCCAGCGGACCCAAATAAAGATCACCATGAAACCAAGCACTTTTCCGAAAAAGATGCCAATATGCGCCAAACCCATAAGAATACTATCTGGCGCTTTATCCAACCCCCAAAAAGGCAACGTCCACCCGCCGAAAAACAACGTCACCATCATCGCTGAGGCCGCAATCATGTTCGCATACTCACCCATGAAGAAGAGCGCGAATTTCATCGAGCTGTATTCCGTATTATAACCGGCGACCAGTTCACTTTCCGATTCCGGCATGTCGAACGGCAAACGATTGGTTTCAGCAAAAGCGGAAATCAGGAAGATGACGAACGAAATTGGCGTGTAAAAAATCAACCAGCCGTGCCGGGTCTGAAATTCAATAACCTTGCTCAAATTTAAGTCACCCACCAGCATGAAGATCGGAATCACGGACATCCCCATCGCAATTTCATACGAAATCATCTGCGCACTGGAACGAATGCCGCCGAGGAACGGATACTTGGAATTGGAAGCGTAACCGGCCAGCACAATGCCATACACACCCAGCGAAACGATCCCGAAGGTGTAGAGGATGCCGATGTTCAAATCCGCAATCACCATCTTCTGCTGGCCCAATTGCGAACCAAACGGAATCACGGCAATCGTCAAAAACGAAGGAATCAGCGTAATCGCCGGAGCCAGCCAGAAATAAGCCTTCCGCACGTAAGCCGGCGTAAAATCTTCTTTCAGGAACGATTTCAGGCCGTCCGCCAACGGATGCCAGATACCCAGCTTTGTCAAAAATGGTCCCAATACCGGGATGCTGCCAATAAGCGGCAAAGCGAACCGGTTAGGGCCCACGCGATCCTGAATGAACGCCGAGATTTTCCGTTCCGCCAGCACGGAGTAAGCCACCGTCGTCAAAAGCACGCCGAGAACGCCAGCGATCTTGAGCGCGCTGATTAAAATCAACTGCGTCGCCGGACCAAGGTGGTTATACCAATTATTGATATGCTCGATCATGACTCAATCAAATCTGAACCGTCACCCCGGTATCACCTAAACCAGCCCAGGTCAGTCCGTTAAAGGCCGGAACTTCCTGCGCCATCTGGTTGAACAACCCTTCAATGCTGGCGAAACCATTTTGGCCCGTCACATTGAGAACGAGGTCGTGTAAAATCTCCCACTCCGCCCGGGCTTCACCCGGAGCTTCGATGGCCTTCATAAACTTCTGCACCCGGCCCTTGATATTGGTAAACGAGCCGCGCTTTTCCACATGCGCCGCGCCCGGCAGCAAGTAATGCGCTGCGGCCGTCGTTGCATTCGGAAGAATGTCGCTGACAATCAGCGTTTCCAATTTCGCCAGTAAATCCTTGCCGATACCGTGCTTCGTTACATCTTCACCAAACACGATCAAGGTCTTGATCTTGCCGCTGCGAATGCCTTCGGCAATCGCTGCCAGATTGAAACCCAGAGTCGCCGAAGCAATCCCGGTCAGCTTCGCTCCATTGCTGTTCGGATTTTTATCCGCATTCACCAGCAGCTTGTCCCCTTCCCCCACGCGCGCCACGGAATCCGTCAGCGCCGCGAATTTCTTCGCCAGCTTGCTGAGGAGGTAAAGTTCTTCGTTCGTCTGCCGCGCGGAAGCCACAATCGCGACGGAACCTGTCGCCGCCTTGCTCAACACGGCGCTGATTTCTTTAAGCGCCGTCGCCCAATTATCAGTTCCTGCTTTCGCCGCAAAGCGACTGCCGGAAACCTGCTGCAAACGATCTTCCCGGCCAATCCACCGGTAATTCAAACGACCGGAATCACACATCCAGGTGGAATTGACGGCATCGTTCTGCCGCGGTTCGTAACGGTAAACTTTGTTTTCGCGCGAACCCACAATCGTATTGCAACCCGTGCCGCAACTAGTGCACAGGCTCTTGGTTTCCTTCAGGAACCAAACGCGCATCTGGAAACGGAAATCTTTCGAGGTCAACGCGCCCACCGGACAAATATCCACCGTGTTCAACGTGTAATTATTGTCGAACTTCGTGCCGGGGAAAGCCGCAATCGTGTTGTAACTGCCACGGTTAACGATGCCGAGCTTATCGTCGCCCGCGACATCTTTCGTGAACCGGATGCAGCGCGTGCAG
>JBEHZA010000060.1:0-16125 GCA_048497895.1 Verrucomicrobiota bacterium | reverse complement strand
GCTGCGAGCGATGAAGTGCTGATTGAGTTGCCGCTGAAAACAATCATCCCGCTGTTCATGGCGGCCCGCAAGCCCGCCACCAGTCAGAAAACCGTGGCTGTGGCCGAGAATATTCCAGATGTCTTTGCAGCCAAACTGGGCACCGCAGCCCCAGCAGCTCCCAGTCCCGCTCCGGTTGCCCCTGCCCCCACCCCCACTCCCGCACCGACCGCTCCGGCCCCAGTGGCCGCACCCGCTCCGGTCAAAGCAAGTGCATTGGGCGAACTGCTTGGACAGCCCGCCAAAGCGGATTGGACACCGGCGGAAGTGGCGCAAAAGGCCAGCGCCCTCGAAGGGGTCTCAGGCGTGATCGTCACCACTCAAGACGGCCTCAAAGTTGCCAGCCAGCTACCCGCAGAAATGGACGCCGAAGCATTAGCCGGATTTGTTCCGGCCATGTTTGCGCGGATCAACCAATATACCACGGAACTGAACCTGGGGGATACCACCCAACTGAAAGTTCAAACCGGGACCAAACCGCTCTATATTTTCAAAACTCCGAAGCTTTATTTCGCCGTTCTCGGGCGTTCAGGAGAAGCTGCACCGGAAGCCAAACTCGCTAAAATCGCCTCCTTGCTCGACCAGTAATTGAACCCAAAAAAACTATGGCAATCATTAATCAGGCCACGAAGGAAATTCAGGTTAAAATCGTTTACTACGGTCCCGCGCAGTGCGGCAAGACCACGAACCTCGAACGTGTCCACGCTGACGTTCAAACCTCTTCACCCGCTGATAAAGGCAAGCTGGTCTCACTCGCCACGAGTTCTGATCGCACCTTGTTCTTCGACTTTCTGCCGATCGAAGCCATGTCGATCAAAGGGTTCAAAACGAAATTTCAACTCTACACCGTGCCCGGCCAGGTGATTTACAATACGACGCGCCAACTCGTGCTGCGCGGCGTGGATGGCATCGTGTTCGTTGCCGACTCGCAATACGAGAAGATGGAAGAGAATGTCGAAAGTTTTGCGAACCTCGAAGATAACTTAAAAACCCTCCGGTTGAATCTGGCGGATATTCCCTACGTTTTACAATACAACAAGCGCGACCTGCCTAACGTGGCTCCGGTGGAATATATGGACTTTCTGCTGAATAACCGGGAAGTGAAAGTGCCTTCGTTCACGGGGGCAGCATTCAAGGGCGAGGGAGTTTTTGAAACGCTCAACATGATTACCCGCATGTTGCTGCATAAATTCATTAATCAAGGCGGCCGCAAGTCGGCTTGATATGTCGCCGTTTCCGCAACTCATCGAGGAAGATTTCGACAAAATCAATCTTGCCTTGAATGACTTGCTGGCCAAAAGCGAAGCCAGTACCGCTTTGTTTGTCGAAAAGGCCGGCTACCTGATCTCCGAATGCGGAGCGAAGCCGGCTTTTGACACGACGGAACTGGCCACCCTCGCAGCCAATGCGTTTGCGGCTACCCAGTTTATTGCCGACCGGCTGGAAGAACGGAATTTCACCAGCATGTTCCAACAGGGTGAAGTCACGAATGTGCTGTGGATCAATGTGGATGATAACAGCCTCATTGTGATTATCTTCCACGCCTACCTGAGCGCGGGAGCGATCAAGTATTACGCTTTGAATACCGCCAAACAAGTGGCACAGCAATTACAGATCGCTACAGAACGCGCTCCCGATGGCGGGTTTGACCTGGCCACGCTGGACCCCACCGACGTTTCCGATGTCTTCAAGAGCCGTCGCGCACCGACGGATACTCCGGCCGAAGGTTGAGCCCTGCCTCCAATTCCCGACGGCGCTTCAGCTTCGTGAAGAAATCTGGTTGAAATGCGGACGCTTTGACGCCAAATTCACGGGATGCAATCTGTATTTACAGGACCAATTTACGTAGTGCGGGATAACATCGATACGGACCAGATTATCCCGGCCCAGTATTTGAACCTCGTGCCAACCATCAAGGAAGAGTACGAGAAGCTCGGCAGTTACGCCATGTGCGGCCTGCCGGATTCGCTTTACCCGACGCGCTTTGTCAAAGACGGCCAGCTCGACGCGGATTATCCGATTATCGTGGCGGGACGCAATTTCGGTTGCGGCAGTTCCCGCGAACATGCGCCGATCGCACTCGGTTCGGCGAATTGCCGGATTGTGCTGGCGGAAAGTTTTGCGCGTATTTTCTTCCGCAATTGCGTGGCCACCGGCGAATTGTATCCGTGCGAAGCCACGGTGCGTTTGTGCGATGAACTCAAGACCGGCGACGTCGTAACGGTTGATCTCGACGCAGCTACGGTGACGGCCAAAAGCACGGGCAAAGTTTACTCGTTCAAACCGCTGGGCGATGTCCGCCCGGTCGTCGATGCAGGTGGTTTGTTCAATTTCGCGCGCCAGAGCGGCATGATCCCGGCTCAAGCGTAAGACCTGAATTTCATGAGCGAGCGCCGTGAGGCGCTCGCTCTTTTTATTTCTACACCCCATGTCACTGGCCGCCTTTCGTCGAGAATATACCCAAGCCGGATTGCGCCGTCGCGATCTGCACGCCGACCCGATCGCACAATTTCAGCGCTGGTTGCAACAAGCCATCGACGCGAAGCTGAATGAGCCGAACGCGATGACACTGGCGACCGCAGATAATCACGGACGGCCTTCGGCTCGCATGGTGTTATTAAAGGCGGTGGATGAACGCGGGTTCACTTTTTTCACGAATTACCACAGTCATAAGGGACAGGAGCTTGCCGATAATCCACAAGCGGCACTGGTGTTTTTCTGGGGCGAACTGGAACGGCAAGTGCGGATCAATGGACGGGTAAGCAAATTGTCGCGCGAAGAATCGGCCCGCTATTACCAGAGCCGTCCGCGTGGAAGCCGCTTGGGCGCGTGGGTTTCCGAACAGAGTCAGGTGGTGGCCAATCGCGAAGCTCTGGAAGCGGGTCTGAAAACCATGGAAGAACGTTATCCCGGCGAAGAAATTCCCCTGCCCACGCATTGGGGTGGTTATCTGGTGTCGCCCACGGAAGTGGAATTCTGGCAGGGTCGCCCGAACCGGTTGCATGATCGCTTCCGTTACGCATACGCTCCGCACGGCCAATGGCAGATTGACCGGCTGGCTCCGTAAGGGAGTGGAAATGGTCGTCCATTCCGGCGTGAACCACACCACAAACGCAGATGACAAAAACCATTTTCAAGCTTACGATGCTTCATCTATGAGTGATCCAGAACGCTCTGAAGATCATCCGCCAAACGCCGACGGGCTTAAGGCTGCGCCCAGCCAACCACACGAATTGCCTGCGAAAAACATCTCGGCTCAGAACGTCAACGCCCCCATTGCCGAGGAACCGATTGGCCAGAGAGAGTTAACAGCGGATGAACAGATGGCTTTGTACGAAAAAGACCTGAAGGATACGGATTGGGGACATCAACCCTGCTGAACATGCGGCTTACATTTTGTCGCGCGAGTCTGCGAATCACTGAGCTTGCCGTTTCAGAGAACAGACACTGTAGAATTTATCCGGCGATTGATAGATGACTTCGATTTGCGCGGAGATGGGCCGATTTCGCGACAGGAAATCAGGAAGAGACAAAGTTTCGAGTAGAATGATGGGAGGATTGCCCGTCGGCACCGCGCGACCGTTGCTGAACCAATGGTGGACAGCCGTAAAGAATTTCGCCTCCTTTTCCAGCAAACGCCCGGTATCTGTGTGCAATTGAAAAAAAGGAAAACCGTCTTCGACATAGAGAGGGCTTTCCGGTGAAGTCCGCGTTTGCACCCAACGCAGAATATCCTGATAGCCATCCCAAGGCCCTTCCGTTTTTAGCCGTTTCACTTCGGTCGGAATTAACGCGAGGTTCAATCCAATAATTCCCAGCAATCCAGCGGTTAAAATGAAATTCGTTTTCGACCGCCAAACAGGCATCCACGATTCCATCCGCGAGATTGCCGCCGCCAATCCGGCCAGGAACCAGGGCAGGAGCAGGATCAGATAACGATAGCCGGCAAAGAAGGGAGTAATGATAATCATCGCCAAATACAGGGCGACAATGAAGCCATACACTCTAAAGCGGGAATTCTGGCGATTCCAGGTAACCCAAAAAATTCCGAACATCAGTCCCAAACCCGCTCCGTAATGCACCACTTGAGCGAGCCAGGAGACACCCAAACTCTGCACCGTCGGTTGACCGGAAGCACGGGCCAGTGCAGGAACGGTCAGATCAACCAACTGCAAGCCGGAGAGATATTGCCAGGCCTGCCACGAACATTGAGCCACGTAACTGCCGAACCCGGACTGTTTGATCATGCCGGGAATGAAAGAGATATAGCCTCCGGTAGAACCAGCATTCATCAACGCCTTGCACACTCCCCAGGCCAACAGAAACGGCAGAAGCAATTGGATCGATAAGATCAACCGGCGATTTCGTTCCGTAAACCAGAGCATCACAAAAACGCCTCCAATAAAGGCGATGGCAGCGACGCGCGCTAGATAGATTAAAGCCAAAAGGATTCCAGTCACCAGCCAACGATTTTTAGAATGGCGAAAGGATTCAGTTTCCCAAAGCAACAAGAGGATCGCGACGAACAAAGTGCCAAGATAGTCCGAATAGAACTTTGGCAAAAAATGAATCCAATTGGGAGATAGACCGATGGCACACGCGAGCAAGGTGCTGTATCGCCAGCCAGCGCCGCACCTGACGCAAAGCAGTTGAAGAACAGATACAGTGGCCAGAGAAACGAGCGCCATGCCCGCCAATAACCATCGCAGATTGCCAGGATAACTCCCTCCGCCCAGATTCCAGAACACGGCCAGATAGGCCGATTGCAAAGGTGGATAAAGACTCAGCCGGGGCGCTCCTTGATGCGTGACCAAGCGATATCCCTGCCCTTCCGCCAACGATTTTGTGCCCGTAAGATAAAAATCCGTGTCGTAGGGATAGGTAAACTTCACCGGTTCCCGGATGAAATAGGCCCAATAAATTCCCCCGACAATCACCAGCAAGAACGGCATCCAAAACCGGTAAGTCAAAGCATCCATTCGCCATCGGACTGTTGCAGCCGATTCAGCGTCACGCGCACTTTCGTTGGAGGTATTTTCGCCTCGACTCATCGTATTGTCAGCCACCCGGAAATCTCGTTAACCCTGATTACGGTGTAAATTCAGTCTGACTTTCCGATCGGTAGAAAGCAACCGCGGATCAAAAAAGACCGCATTAAAATGCAATGTGTTAAAGCCGTTGCGACAGATAATTACGTGCCCGGAGCTGACTTGAGAAGCAATGATAATATTGGTTCAAAAATCGAAGGTTGAAACTAATTTCAGAAGATGAAAATTGGCGGAAGGGATAGGATTCGAACCTACGGATGGGTTACCCCATCTCCTGATTTCGAGTCAGGTGCCTTTAACCACTCAGCCACCCTTCCCGCCAGACGGCAGAAGCCGAACGTCAGCATTATGCAATTTGAAATAGTCGCGGCAAGAGGATTCGCGCACGGATAAAGGCCAAGGGTTAAACCGCGTGTTTCAGCGAACGCCAGGTCGATCAAGAATTTGCAGCAGCCAACCTGCTTCGGCCACATTGAAGGGCCAGGCGAAGGCTGCGGATTGCCTGGCGTGCGGAAATTCATACTGAATCACGGCGGAGGTGTAGCGGCGTATGCGATTGGTTTCTCCCGCCAGCAGGAAGCCGTAAGCTGCGCCTGTTTCCATAGAGCCATGGTTAATGAGTTCGGGATGGGTTGCCCAATCCGGCTTCCCCTGCCCGTTCCAATGTTGATTCAAAAGTGAAACGACGGCTTGGGTGCGGGCATCTTTCGGATCAACTACCCCAAATAAATGCGGCCAAAGCTGGGCTTGAGTATCGGGATACCACTGGTTCAGATTGGTGGGCGGCCGACTGTTATCTTCAAATCTGGCAATCGAATAGAGTTTCGATTTCGGATCGTAAAGTTCTTTTAAGATTCCGGCCCTCACCCGCCCGGCAGCTTCTGCGTAAATGTGCGCTTTCGCCGGATCGTCAAACACGACTTCTTCGAGTTTGGCCAGATCGTGCAACCCGGCAAACACCTCGCAATTATCCTCCAGATATTTCGCGCGATAATCGAGTTTAGCCCAGCAAAGCCCATCGGCCTGTTGCAATTTTAGCAACGCGTCCGCGAGAGGAGTGATTCGTTCGCGGCAACCGAGCGTGTTCAATTCAGCTTTGGTAACTCCGGCTTCATGGGCCGCCCAAAGAACGGAGAAAAAGGTTGCGGCGGCGCTATCGGTAGCGTCATTGAAACGGCAAAGGCGAGGATCAGTCGGCTTCACGCACGTGGTCTCCCCGGTTCCATCGCGTTCATAAAAATGTTCACAAGGCACTCCATCCGGCGCGTTCGTGGCATTCAAATGCGCGAGATACCAACCGATCCATAACCGGGCCGTTGTCTGGCACCCGACAGCCCGCGTGCGCAGCAACCCGAGCACAGCCAAGTTCGCCGAATAGGGACTGACGCGATAGTATTGCGTTCCATTCGCGCCAACTGCGGCGACAGCCGGATGAATTTTAACGCCGCCGTAACCCGGCAATGCAGGTTGGCGAAACTGCTGTTCAGTTATCCAACGAGCGAGCAACACTTGATTCGTCAATGGCTCCTGCCCGAAAGCAAGAGAGCCGCTAAGTAAACTCAGGGCGAGCGCAAGGTGTAGCAATGCTGATTTCAATGCGGATTAAAGTAGCATGAAGGCAAGCCGGAGTGCCCGCTTAAAATCCTGACGCACGGAAGCCGGAACCGGGTTTCAACCGCACGGAGAAAACCTAATAAACCCATTTGTTAGAGCAGATTTTACTTATGTTTTTTAAAGGTGAAAATTTTTGGCAAGTGCCGGTTGCGAAATGATACGACAGCAATTAGTATATCACGGTTAACACGTTCGAAACGCAGCTTTCAGTCCACTGATGCAAGCCTGTTTATCCACGTGTGCTTCAACCGCCAACAATAACTTTAATATGGATAAACAGAAATTTCCGGCATTCAGCCTCACGCGTTTGTTGACCACGGTCTTCGCCCCCAAGGCGGGCCAGCGAGTTGCCATTTTCATCGATCTTCCAGACCCGAGAAACGTAAAGGATTTCGCCTTTCTGAAAGACGAAAAACTCACGATTCAGCGGTACGCGTATGAAGTCTTTTATCTCGGGTTGAAAAACGGCGGATTGGCGGAACTTCAATTGTCAGGCGGTGATTTGTTTGCGTATCAGGCCACCGGCGGCAGTAATCTGGATTTACCGGAGATTGCCTATGATCCAACGGGGCGCGAATTGAATCTGGAAAAGGATGTTTATCCGAATTACGACATCATCCTGTGCATTTCGACCTATTCTGCGACCGCGCCATTGACCGCGTTTGCGCGTCAATATGGGTTCCGCGGCGCGACACTGCATGGGTTGAATGAAATCATTCTACGGACCGGTCTCTCGGTGGATTACAACGAAGTCAGCCGACAGGCAGAGAAATACCGGTTGGGTTTGACGCAGGCCGATTCTTTTGAAATTGATTTTCTGGTGCAGGGTCAAAAGCGCACCTTGAAACTGTTGTGCGAACGACAGGAGGCACAGAAGAGTCATGGTCTGTGTCGTGGCGATAAACCGGATGTAGCGAATCTTCCCGCCGGTGAGGTATATTTCGTACCACACAGTGCGGAAGGCGTTTTTCCGATGCGTTATGAAGATGGCACTTTGGGCTTCATGGAAGTGGCGCACGGGCGCATCCAACGGGCTACGCTATTGCACGGCGAACAAAGCGTGATCGACGCACACAACCGCAAGCTGGTGTCTGATCCGGTCACGGGTGAGATTGGTGAATTAGGTTTTGGCACGCAGGAGTTGCCACCTTCCGGGCGCGATATTCAGGATGAAAAGATTCTGGGCACCTTGCACGTCGCGACCGGACGCAGCGACCATCTGGGTGGGAAATTGACACCCGATAAATTTGCGAGCGCGAAAAACGCCACGCATGACGATATTCTTTTTTCTTCAACCAAAACGCCGGAGATCCTCGTTACGCAAGTGCGGATGTATCGCGACGGGAAAACGGAAGTGGTCATTGAGAATTACCAACCCTCGGCTTATGTGCGCAAATTGCTGGCGAGCTAAACAGCAAACGCGCGCATGCCCACTAATTATTACGAGACCGATCGCGGATTATCCGAGTATTTGCTGTTTCACTATGGAGTGGCGGGCAAGGGATTGAGTCCCCTGACGTCCGCGTTTCAGCAGGGGAATTTTCCGGAACGCTGTGTGACGGAGAGCCTGAGCGTTCGGAGCTTACCCAAGAAAGCGCGAGCATTGGAATTAGGGTGTGCGGTGGGACGGGCTTCGTTTGAATTGGCGAAACATTGTGAGGAAGTGGTCGGAATCGATTTTTCGGAACGCTTCATTTCGGTAGCGAATCACCTGCGTAAACACGGTTCATTTCGCTTTAATTGCGTGGAGGAAGGCGAACTGTTTCAGCGAGGCAAAGCGGTAGTCCCAACGAAGATCAAGCGCCAACGCGTACGCTTTGAAACGGGTGATGCCACACAATTGCGGCCCGATTTGGGCACTTTTGATGTAATTCTAATGGCGAATCTGATCGACCGGCTGCCCAACCCGCGCCAATGCCTGCGCCAATTGCCTGGCCTGCTCAATCCGGGCGGGCAACTGATAATTACCTCACCCTACACATGGCTGCTGGAATACACGCCGCGAAAGAACTGGCTGGGCGGCTTCACCCGCGCAGACAAAGCAATCAAGACTCTGGATACGTTAAAAGAAATACTCGATCCGGACTTTCGCCTGCGGCAACGGCGCGACCTTCCCTTTTTGATTCGGGAACATGCGCGCAAGTTTCAATTAGGGATTGCCGAAGCGACTGTCTGGGTGCGTAAATAGGCCCGCACGTATGAACTTCACCCGGGTGCGAGCATTGAAATGCGTATGGCCAATTCTGCTCTTCTTATTGTGCGGACTGATTGGATGCGCGCCCAAGTCCCACGACCAATTGATTGTGGGCATGGAATTGGCATATCCTCCGTTTGAGATGACCGATACACAAGGTCATCCCACGGGCGTAAGCGTCGATCTCGCCAAGGCGCTGGGCAAACAACTCGGACGCGAAGTGGAGATTCAAAACCTGCCGTTCGACGGACTCATTCCCGCGCTGCAAACACACAAGATCGATGTCATTATTTCCTCAATGACGGCGACGGCAGAACGGGCCCAATCGATTGCTTTCTCCGATCCTTATTTACGCACCGGACTCTGTTTGCTCGTCGGGAAAAATTCACCGATTAAAGCGAATCAAGACATGGATGTGGCGGGACGCACGATAGCGGTTAAGAAAGGCACCACGGGGCACATTTACGCCACTGATAAAATCAAAAATGCCAAGGTGCTGGTCCTGGATAAAGAAGACGCGTGCGTGCTGGAGGTGGTGCAAGGCAAAGCGGATGCCTTCATTTACGATCAAATCTCCACATACGAAAATTGGCGGCGCAATCAGGAAACAACCCGCGCCATCCTGAAACCGTTTCAAGAGGAATCCTGGGCAGTAGGTTTCCGTCAGGGCGACACCGAATTGCAGCAAAAGGTGAATCAATTTCTAAAGGATTTCCAAGCGCGCGGCGGCTTTGAAGATTTGGGAGATCGTTTTCTGAAAGAGCAAAAAGAAGCTTTCCGAAAACTGGGCTATCCCTTCTACTTCTAAACGTGAGTTGGCGACGCTATTTTGTGGCTTCGGAAAATCCGGCGATGACGCCCCACTTGGGCGTTAAAATCCTGAACGTTGCTCTGGCCGGATTAGTGATCTCGTTAGGGTTCTTTTTTTCCTTCCACCATTTGGCGTATAAATTGCGGTGGGATTCTATCTATCAATACCGGCAGATGTTCCTGCAAGGCTGGCTGACGACGATCATCATTTCACTGGTGGCGCTGGTGTTAAGCACGGTGATCGGCTTATTAATTGCACTGGGACAACGCAATCGGTTTCTGCCTTTACGCTACTTTTGCAAGATTTACGTAGAGGTCGTGCGGGGAACGCCGTTGCTCGTGCAAATTTTGATTTTCTTTTACGTGGTGGCGGATGCGATGGGGGTGAGCGATCGTTACCTCGTGGGCGTACTCACGTTGTCCTGCTTTAGCGGGGCGTATATTTCCGAAATCATACGCGCCGGGATTGAGAGCGTGGGGAAATCGCAATTGGAATCAGCGCGGGCGATTGGGCTTACACGCGCACAGACGTATCGTTACGTGATTTTTCCGCAGGCTTTGCGTCAGATCCTGCCGCCGCTGGCAGGACAATTTGTTTCGCTTATTAAGGATTCATCCCTGCTCTCGATCATTTCAATTAGCGAGTTTACCTGGAATGCTCAGGCGATCAATTCGCGCACGTTCAGCACGTTGGAAAGTTATATTCCGCTGGCCGCAGGGTATCTCCTTCTGACGCTGCCGATCTCGCTGTGGACACGGCAACTGGAGAAACAGCACCGGTATGAAACTTGAGCTGAGCCAGATTACGAAGCGGTTCGATGGCCATCTGGTATTGGATGCGGTTTCACTCCAATTGGAAAAAGTGCACACGCTGGTGCTCATCGGCCCTTCTGGCGGCGGAAAATCAACATTGTTGCGAATTATTGCGGGTTTGGAATTTCCGGATTCGGGCACAGTGGCGATCAATGGCGAGTGCGTTCAATTTCAAGAGGAACTGCTATTGCGGCATCGCCGGACAATTGGAACGGTGTTTCAGGCGTTCAATTTATTCCCGCATCTGACGGCGCTACAAAATATCACGTTGCCCTTGGAAAAGGTGCATCAACATAAGCCGGCGGAAGCGGAGGCGATTGCGCGGCAAATGTTATCCCGTTTCCGATTGGAAAAACATGCTTCCAAGCGGCCAGCCGAACTGTCCGGTGGGCAGCGTCAACGGGTAGCAATTGCGCGGGCCATTTCAATCAAGCCGAAGCTCCTGCTATTCGATGAGCCGACCTCGGCGCTCGATCCGGAGATGACGGCGGAAGTTCTGGATATGATCAAGGAACTGCGGGAAGAAGGGCGCGATTTTATTCTGGTGACGCATGAAATGGGATTCGCACGGCAAATCGCGGATCAAGTGGCGCTGATTGCGGAAGGACGGATTGTGGAAGCGGGACCAGTGGCGCAAATCTTTGAAGCGCCAGCGAATCCCCAGAGCCGGGATTTTTTGGCGAAGGTTTTGAAGTATTGAGAGGCGGCGGTTGGTGAAAGAATTGGGAGCTACAGGAGTTCGTCCCTCCGGAAAATTGCTGAAGCGAGCAGGTTTGAAATGTCCCACATCGTATGACCGAGTCACGTTGCTGCGACCGGGGATGGTCGCTGTCCGCAAGGTGGCAGGTTCTCCGTCCCGCTTTCAGATAGCTTCGGCGAGGTAGTGGAGGATTTTTTGGAGGATGAGGTCGTTGCCGAAGAAGTTTTGTTGTTCGAGATTGCGCCGGAAGACGTCGCGTTGGTGGACGAATTGGTGGAGGCGATGTTCGTCAAATTCACCAGTCCGGCACATGACGCCGTAGCGGAGTTTGTCGAGATAATAAGCGTTAATCCATTGCTCGAACTGGCCTTCAACGGGAATGGCGAAGACGGGTTTGCCGAGGAACAAGGCTTCGGACATGAGGGTGTAACCACCGTTCGTTAAAATCCAATCGGCACGGGCGACGTCTTCAATGAAAGACGCAGTAGCGCGGGGTTTGAAGACGAGATTATCTTCGCGCCCGGAGCGTTCGTAGGCGTAGATGCGGAATTCAAACGGCAGTTTCTTGAGCACTTCCGGCAAACGACCGAAGGAGGAACTGGTTTGGTAAACGACCACGTGACCTTCGTTGACACGCGGTTGCCGTAAGACTTCTTCACGCAAAACAGGTGGAAAGAAATGGGTGCGCGGCGGATGCGGCGGGTCGGGATGGAAGAAGGAGGTAACGAGATTGGCGGATTCACCGGTGTGCGTAAGATGAACGACCGCACGGGTAGCCCAGTAGTCCACCCAGAGTGACGGTGAGACATCCAGTTTTAAATGCGGGATTACGTGTTGATGATCGAGACTGAGGTAAGGAATACCGAGGCGTTTCGCGGCCAGCGGCAGGAACGGCTCAAAATCGACCATGGCAAATTCATGGTTTAAAAGGACGCAATTGGGCGGCAAGGTCATCAGCGATGGCCTGTTTTCGGCGCAGGATGGCGGCGTTGCCACGCAGGGTTTTCCAAAGGTTTACCTGATTATTGACATACACGAGAAATAATCCGGGAATGGAATGCACCCGGGAGAGATTCTGATGCAAGTAGGTGTAGGCCTGGCCGCTGGCCAGCAGCATCACTTCGTGACCGAGCTTTAACAATTCCCGGGTAATAGTGAGCGTGCGGGAGGAATGTCCGCGTCCTTCACCGCAACAACTGTAAACAATGCGCGCCATGTCGCGACGAAGGTAACAAAGTGGGGTTTTGCGGAATGTGACAAACGGGTTACTTTTACATGCACGCCCACGCGACTCAAAATGCGCCTCCGGCTACCCATACTTTGAGAATGACAAGGCGGGGACAGTTTTTCGCAAACCAGCGACAGCAGATCATTTGCCATTTGCTAGCTTGAATTTTCCGGATCAAAAAACGTCGTTATTCGTTGAATGACACTGGAATATCATTCAAACATTCTTTTAACTATTGAAGCGACGACGCTTGCCACACATGGATGATATTGCACAAGATTACCAGAAATAAGCCCGATGCAAAAGCAACCTTCGATCAACAATGGACTGAGAGCCCGTGCCGCAGGAATCATTGCCCAAACGGGCGGCTCGACGGCCATCTGGGGGCTGGTGAATTCAATCCTGGCGGTTGGCACGTTGCAGGGACAAACCACGAATCCCCCGCCCGCCGTCGTTACGAGCACGAATGTAACCAAGCGACTGCCGGAGGTACTGATCCAGGGAACACCCGAATCTTACAAACCAGATCACGTTTCTTCGCCGAAATACACGGAACCGTTGCGCGATACGCCGCAGACGATTCAGGTAATACCCAAGGCGGTTATTGAAGATCGCGGGGCAAGCTCATTGCGGGATGTGTTGCGCAATATGTCCGGGCTCACGTTGCAGTCGGGCGAAGGTGGCGTGCCAAACGGCGACAATGTGTTGATTCGTGGCTTTAGCGCGCGGACGGATTTCTTTGTCGATGGCATGCGGGACATGGGCACCTATTTCCGCGACCCGTTTAATTACGAGCAGGTGGAAGTATCCAAGGGGCCAGCCTCGGCTTATTCGGGGCGGGGTTCAACGGGTGGATCGATCAATCTGGTGACGAAGACTCCGTCGCTCACGCCGTTCTACGAAGGCACGCTGGGCATCGGCAGTGCAGACTATACCCGGGTGACGGGCGATTTTAACCAACCCCTGCCCAATCTCGAAGGTGCGGCGGTCCGACTCAACGGTGTCTGGCATGATTCCGGAGTGGCCGGTCGCGACGTGGTAGAGAATGAACATTGGGGCATAGCGCCCTCCCTGGTTTTTGGACTGGGCACCCCTACGCGTCTCACGCTTACTTATTTGCACCAGCAGGAAGACAACAATCCTGACTACGGCATCCCTTGGGTGCCAACGACGAACGTCCCGCTGGCGGCGTACGCCGATCAAACGCCTCCGGTCCGATGGAGCAATTATTACGGCATTCTGGCGCGTGACTACGAGAGAACTCAGACGGATATGGGGACCGCGCTCGCAGAACATGACTTCAGCGATTCGCTAAAACTCCGCGACCAATTCCGTTACGGACAAACCTTTCGGGATTCGATCATTTCCGCGCCCCGTTTCAATAGCAACGCCACCACGGACGTCCTGCGGCAAACTCAGTCGCGCGATGAAGTGGATGCCATCCTGGCGAACCAAACCGACCTGACTGCCAAATTCAATACGGGCAAGATGGAACACACGCTCGTGGGTGGGATAGAATACGCGCACGAAACTTCCGCCAATCATCCGCGGGTCATCGGCGCCGCGCCACTGGCTGATTTATACAACCCGAATCCCAACGATCCTTACACCGGCACCATCGTCACTTCAGCGGCGCGCGATGTGTTTACTTCCGATTCCGTTGGCCTCTACCTTTCTGAAACGTTCAAGCCAACCGAAAAATTACAACTCAGCAGCGGCCTGCGGTGGGATTACTCCGATACCCATTATAATACGGCAGCAGGACCGAACTTTGAACGGTTGGATAAAGTGCTGACCTGGCGCGCGGCGATATTGTATAAGCCAGCCAAGAATGGCAGCGTCTATTTCGGTTACGGCACGTCGTTTAACCCATCAGCAGAAGGACTGACCCTCGCAGCGAATACGGTGCTGCTGGACCCTGAGAAGGCGCAGAATTTTGAATTGGGAACCAAGTGGGATTTTCTCGAAGAACGACTCGGAGCCACCCTGGCATTGTTTCGCGCGGAAAAGACCAATGCCCGGACACCAGGATTACCCGGCGATCCGCCGATGGTGCTGGCGGGAAATCAACGCGTGGATGGCGTGGAGGCAGCGCTTGCCGGAAACATTACTCAGAAGTGGAAAGTCTTCGGCACCTACACGTTCATGAAGAGTGAAATCGAAAAATCGAACACGCCGGCGGAAGTGGGCAAAGAAATTCCGGGGGTGCCACAACATACGTTCAATTTGTGGACTACTTACGAATTGCCGCTGAATCTCGAAGCCGGCGGGGGCGTTCAATTCCAAAGTTCATCCTACATTAACCCGACCAATACGCGGCTTGCTCCTGATTTTTACACACTGGACGCGATGCTCGCTTATAAGGTCAACCAACATTTCACGTTGCGGCTGAATGTTTATAACCTGACCGATCAGCAATATATCGGCACGCTCTACACCGTGGGCAGCCGTGGACAATTCATTCCGGGTGCGCGACGTTCAGCTATGTTAACGGCAACCGTTAAATTTTAATCCGGGCTGGCCGAAAGCAAAACCTCTGAAAAACCTGCTTCCATCACACGAACCATCCGGCGAAATTAGACTATGATGAATCCGGAATTGGAGGAGGCAACCCAGCGTGCGCTCTCCGAAGTGATTGAACGTTTGAAACGGGCGGAAGCACTGCTTTCGACGCCGCATCCGGAAAACCTTGCCTCGGCTTGCTCAATAGTGGAGACAGCTTATGAAATATTGCAGTCACAGCCCGCAATGCACCCGGCAGTTCTCTCTCTGAAAGCGCAGGCGCTGATAATCCGGGGAAATGCCCTGCGCGGCTATGGCACCCAGCCTAAAAACAGAGACGCCATAGCTGCTTTTGACGAAGCTTTGCAACTGTGGAGCAGCCTTCCCGTTCAAGATGCCGCCTATCTGCCCAATCACCATGCTAAAACCTGGATGAGTCGGGGCATCACCCTGTTAAATGAAGGTGGCGTCACCCATCTGACGGAAGCGATTCGTTGCTTCGATTGCGCCATTAATCTGCGCGAGAAGCTGCTCGCCACGCGAGACCCGTGGATTTATTACGGTCTGGCGGCCGGGTGGATGAACCGTGGCGATGCGTTAACGCGATTGGGGGAAGCGTCCGATTTGCAGGAGGCTTTGCACTCTTATGACGAGGCACTGCGCGTAATGAGCCACTTGAATCCGGAGGCCAATCCCCTGTTTCGGCAGCGGTTGGCCATAACCTGGTTGAACCGGGGCGTCACTTTGGAAAGCATCGGAACGGAAGCCAGCTTGATTCAAGCCATCGAATCGTTCACTCAAACGATTTCTGTGCTGGAAAATCAATCCGACATTCCCAATCAGCGGCAGATGTTGGCGGCAGCCTGGTTGAATCGGGGCAACGCGATTTTGCAGATCAATTCCACCCGTGCCAGCGAGGCACGAGAGGCCGCTCAACGAGCCATTGAGTGCCTGGGCCAAGGAGAACGGCAGGAAATCTCGCAAGCGGAAATTGGGTTGAAGGCGCGGCATGTTTGGTGTCGCGCGCTCGCCAGCCTGCTCGACCAGGCAGCCGATGCACCGGCCCGGGACAGTCTATTTGCCGAAGGCACCGATGTAGTAGATGAAGGGATGGAACTGGTGCGGTATTGGCAGGCCAAAGGGATCGGTCAATTTAGATTGGTTGCGAGCGATCTGT
>JBEHZA010000059.1:0-16239 GCA_048497895.1 Verrucomicrobiota bacterium | reverse complement strand
CGAGCAATGTGGGCATCGAGTGGCGGATTGAAGGCACGAATGGTCTGGCCATTGGCGACATCGGTTGGTGCAAGGACCCTTACACGACGCCTTCCACGATCCGGTTCGCGTCGAAAGGGGATGAAGTTTTTCATCAACCACACTGGTTGCAGAGCTGGTTTCCTGATGCGTTCATTGGCACCATGGCGCAGTTATTAATCGCCCTCGAAACACATACGGAGCCGGTCATCAGCGGGCGTGACAATTTAAAAACCATGGCCCTAGTGGAAGCCGCGTATATGAGCGCCAAAGAAAAGCGTGCGGTAGAGTTGAAGGAGATTTTAGTGGCCTGTAGTGCTAAAACAGTCCCGTAGGGACGAGAGAAAATAGCCCACCGTTTCAACGGTGGGTAAGAAGTGTTCCATAGGTCAAGTCCCTTGGGGACGAAAGGAAGGGGAAACCAGGAGAAAATAAATCATGCACTCATTCGTTAATTGTTACCTCCATTGCGTCTGGAGTACCAAGGAACGCCGTAGACTTATCACGCCGGATTTACAAGCTCGCCTGTGGCCTTATCTGGGTGGGATCGCCCGGGAAAACAAAATGAAGGCGCTGGCGATTGGCGGAGTGGAAGATCATGTTCACCTGCTGATTTCATTGCCAGGGACGTTGGCTATCTCCAAGGCCATTCAATTGCTTAAAGGAAATTCCTCAAAATGGATTCACGAAACGTTTCCAGAAGCGCAAGATTTTGAATGGCAGGAAGGATATGGAGCTTTCAGTGTCAGTGTTTCTGGGATTCCTGACACGATAGCGTATATCAATAACCAGGCCGAACATCACCGGGTGAAAACTTTTAAGGAAGAATTTATCGCGTTTTTGAGGAAGCACGGGGTGGAATTTGATGAAGCAAGGTTGTGGGATTGAGAGGCGTTATCAGGTGAATGTACGTGCGGAACGTGGTTTCTTTCGTCCCTGATGGGACTTTTCCTTTCGGCGTTTCGGTACCCACCGTTGAAACGGTGGGCTATTTTCGGTCATCCCTGCGGGATTTTGCCAATTGGAACCTGGCTTGCGACGAATCGGATTGGGTGGAGTGAAAAGGGTGTAACTAATTCGTTTATGATTCAGGCTGGAAAACGCTGGTGAGTATCTTCAGAATGCCCTCAATTACCAACTACTGACTCTCTAACTATGAAACTCGGCATTATCAATAGCGCCTTTCAACAAGCCGGTGTGGATACGGCTACCGGTCTGAAACACATTTCCCGCATTGGCTTTGATTGCGTCGATGTCTTTACCGAAGCCGTGGGTATCTCAAAGAAAGAAGTGAGTCTGGTTGCGAAAACGTGTGAGAAACTCAAACTGCCAATCATTTCATTGCCCGTGGTCGCGGTCGGGTTGATCGATTTCAATGATCCGGTGCGAGAGTTCCATGTGGAGCGCTGCAAAAAATATATCGATCTGGCGCAGGCATGGGGCGCGAAGAACATTTTGTTGGTGCTGGGTGAATACATCTGGCAACGCGAGGTCATTCCGGCGGAAGCACAATGGAATTGGGCACTGGAAACCTGCCGTCGTCTGGGTGATTACGCGGCGAAGAAGAAAATTGATATTGCGCTGGAATTGGAGCCATTCCGGTTGAGCCTGTTGAACAACGTTGATTCCATGGTGCGATTTGTCGATGAATGCAATCACCCGCGAGTGCGCGCGAATATTGACATCAGCCATTTGGTTCTGTCGGACACCAGCCCCGCCGATTTGAAGAAATTGAAGGGCAAAGCGATTCATGTCCACTTGAGTGATTGCGATGGCAAGGTGCATGGCGATCTGCCGCCGGGACGTGGAGTGGTGCAATTCACGCCCTATTTGCAGGCGATCAAAGAACTGGAGATTAATGGAGTGGTGGCGATTGAGTTGGAATATTCGCCCGATCCCGCGCGGATTGTGGAATGGGTGGAGGAAGCCTATCGCGAAACAGCGAAGCGGATGGAGTTGGTTGGTTTGCGCGGCTAGATTCTTATTCGGACAAGCAGTTGTTCGCGCCCGACGGATTGAAACCGAAATGTTTCAATCGCGGGCTTGTTCACGGGGCTGAGGTGATCAAAGTATCAGGTTGTTCAAAACGCTGTACACGCACATCAAAGCGATATTCAGTAATATGAAAAAACTATTCGCATACTTCGCGGTTGCCCTGATCGCTGGTTTTTTAGTGGTCGAGACAAGTTCCGCCATGCCACAGGCAATTGAGATTGGTCCCGATGATACGGCACAATTGCCGCGTGGCAAAGAGGCGGATGGTATCATTGGTGACTTCGTATTGCGTAATGACAAGGTGGCGGCGGTGATTTCACAAAATGCGCTTTATCGCCGCGCCAATATGAGCACGTTCTACGGCGAAACGGGCATCACGCCCGGTTGCTTGTATGACCTGACGTTGCGCAACGAAAATAACGATCAAATCACAATTTTCACTCCCTCCCAGCAACAGGGCATCGTTTCCTATGTGCGCATTGCCAAAGATGGTTCGGACGGGGAAGCGGTAGTGGAAACAGTCGTTACGGCGGCGAATAATAAAGGGCTCTATAAACGGCACGAGTATCGACTGAAGGACGGCTGGCAAGGGGTGTTGATTGTAACGACTTTGCGCAACGAAAGCAAAGCGGCGGCGAAAGGAACAGTCGATGATCGGTGGACAAAGTTCAACGAAATGGGTACGGCCTGGGGAATTAATTGGGCTGACGCAGTGGACCCGGCGGACAAGGCGGGCTATGCGTATCATTGGGTCGAGACAGGTGGTTCGAAAGCACCTCCAGGTGAGCTGGAGTTAAAACCGGGTCAGGAGATTTCTTTTGCCCGCTTTTTGGCGGTGGGCCATTCCCCGTTGGAGGCGGTCGGATTGGTGGCGGCGATGCGCGGGCCAACGGGTTTGGTTACGGGGGCGGTTAAAGATGCTACCGGGAAAGGGATTGTCACCGCTTCCGTAAGTGTGGTCGGCGATGATAACAAGCCGGTGCCCGCTTATCCTGATGCGCAAGGGCAATTCTCCTTTCGACTGCCCACCGGCGCTTACGAAGTGGAGATCAGTGACCTCGGACGCAACGCGGTGAAGCAGAAAATCGAGGTGTCCGCGAATGGAACCGCTGTCGTCAATGCCACGCTCTCCGCCGCTACGGCCATTGCGTTCGAGATTCGGAACGAGGCCGGAAAATCGATTCCGTGCAAAGCTCAGTTCATTGCTCTGGAAGGAGCGAAGCTGCCGAGCCTCGGGCCGGATATGCGGGCGCATGGTTGTCGCGATCAATATCACTCAGAGAAAGGCGAATTTCAGGTGCAGGTGCCGCCGGGGAAATACAAAGTAATCGTGACTCACGGCATTGAGTTCAGTCATTTAGAACAAACGTTCACATTGGAACCGGGCAAAACCCAAGTGGTGAAGGGAACGTTGAAACGGTTGTTGGATACCAAAGGCTGGGTGAGTTCGGATTTTCATAATCATTCAACTCCCAGTGGCGACAATGTGTGCGGCACCGACGACCGGATTATTAACCTGGCGGCGGAGCACATCGAATTTGCGCCCACGACGGAGCACAACCGGCTTTACGATTGGCGTCCACATATCGAAAAGCTGGGGTTGCATGACGAGATCAGCACAGTCAGCGGCATGGAATTGACCGGTTCGGGTGCGCATTTCAATTCGTTCCCTTTCAAACCGCATCCGTTTGTTCAGGACAACGGCGCGCCTATGTGGAGCAAAGACCCGCGCCTCACGGCGATTACGTTGCGGGATTATCAGGGCAGTGAACCGGATCGCTGGGTGCAGATTAATCATCCGGACATGGTGGAAAACTTCATCGACCGTGATGGCGATGGGCAGGTGGATGGCGGTTATCTGACGCTCGGACAATTGATTGATGGAGTGGAAACGCAGAATGGCATGACCGCAAATATTCTGTCCGGCGCGCCGTTTAGCGTGGGACGGGAGAAGGGCGGTCGGGAAGTGGTAAGCTACACCCGCGAATTCATCTGGCTGCAATTGTTGAATCGCGGCGCGCATTATTGGGGCATGGCAGTATCAGACGCGCACATGGTCTATAACAACGGAGTCGGCGGTTGGCGCATGTATTTTCCCAGTTCAACGGACAAGCCGGCAGACATCGATTGGCGCGAGATCAGCCGTAATGCGAAAGCCGGACGCAGCATTTTGACCACCGGGCCGTTTCTGGAAGTCATGGCTGAAGATGGCACAATTGCGGGTGGCTACACGCGTGCGAGCGGTTCCATTAAACTGAAAGTCAAAGTGCAGTGCACGGATTGGATCGATATTGATCGTATTCAGGTGCTTGTTAATGGCCGGCAACGACCGGACCTGAATTTCACCCGCAAATCCCATCCGCAATGGTTTCAGGATGGTGTGGTGAAATTTGATCGCACGATTGATGTGCGTTTGAGTGAAGACAGCCATTTGATTGTGGTGGCGTATGGGGAGAACTTCGATCTGACCACGGGTTATGGCACCAGTTCGCAAGCAAAATTGAAACCTTGCGCCTACAACAATCCGATTTTTGTAGATGCGGATGGAGGTGGTTTTACCCCTAATGGCGATACGCTGGGTTACGATTTACCGGTCAAGGGATTGAAAGTAGAGCAGGTGCGGGCGCTGTTGAAAAAGTGAGCCGCATTTATTTAAACGGAAAATTTTTCCGGAACTGGAAAAGTTCTGTTTGATTCTTTTTGCCGGTTAAATCAGGCTCTGGGGCAATGTCCCAACCTGAGATTAATACGGAGAAATTGGCTTCCGGCGGTGCCGCCAAGCGCGCGGACTCGCTTTCGTCCGGTCAGGAAATTACCCGTCTCGACCAGCTTTCACCGCAGCAGTGGAAGTCCGGCATTGCCGCCTGGCTGGGCTGGCTATTCGACGGGTTGGACATGCACCTTTACACGTTGGTGGCAGCGCCGTTTGTGATGCACCTGGTGAATGCCACGAGCACGTCTGACCTGGCGGTGAAGGAAAAGAGTTCGTGGATTCAGGCGGCCTTTTTGATTGGCTGGGCGCTGGGTGGTGGTTTTTTTGGCCGGGTAGGGGATAAACTCGGCCGCAGCCGCGCGTTGAGTCTGACCATTCTGACGTATGCGCTTTTTACCGGGCTTTCCTGCTTTGCTCAAAGCTGGTGGCAATTGATGATCTTCCGTTTTCTGGCCGCGCTGGGCATTGGGGGCGAATGGGCGGTGGGGTCTTCGTTACTCTCCGAGACATGGCCGAAGCAGTGGCGTCCCTGGATTGCGGCGGTATTGCAAACGGGGGTTAATATCGGCGTGTTGCTGGCCTGCGCCACGGTTTATCTGGCCCAATCTTTCACGCACTACGAGCCTCGTTATGTTTTTCTAGTCGGCATATTACCGGCGTTGCTGGTGTTTTGGGTGCGACGCCATGTGCCCGAACCGCAAGAGTGGCACGCTGCCAAAGCAGAGGCTAAAGGCAATGATCCCGGTGTGTTGGAATTATTCAATGGCGCGGTCCGGCGGACAACTATTCTGACGATCCTGGTTTGTGCCTGCTCCCTGACGGCCTGGTGGGCGTTTATGTTCTGGCACATTCAACATTTGCGGAATCTGCCGGACGTGGCGAATTGGACCGTGGGGCAGAAGGAAAAACTGGTCAGCACCGCATTCTTCCTGGTGATTTCCTCTTCGATCGTGGGAAATTTCTTTGCCGGTTGGATGGCGCGTTGGCTGGGTTACCGGCGGGCGATTTCCCTCATGTGCCTGGGTTTTTTCGCGGCGATGTTCACCACGTTCATTGAGCCGAGAGATCACGCTTCTCTCTTATGGTTCTGGTTTCCGGCCGTGGGCTTTTTCTCTGGTATCTTCGGCTTGTTTACAATGTATTTGCCGCCGTTGTTTCCGACGTTGCTACGGACGACGGGAGCAGGTTTCTGCTACAACATCGGGCGGATTGCGGCGGCAGCGGGCACCGTTTTCTTCGGTTTGTTCTCCACGGCCGGTGATCTTCGCGTGACGCTGCTCTACGCGAGTTTTCTATTTCTACCGGCTGCGATCGTAGCCTGGATGATGCCAGACTTGCGCGATGGTGGAGGACCGGTTTTACCGGGAGAAGAGAACTTGATGGATTAAGAAATATGCAGACGGGTTTTACCCGTCTGCTTTCTGAATCCGGCTTAGTAAAGTTTCGCCGGTTTAACCCACATATTCCGGAACGCCACGGGACCGTGGTCGCCTTGCAGGCGGAAGGGGCCGGTCGGGGCTTCGTTTTCCCAGGCACTGCCACGGGTTGGTCCGGTGACTTCTACATTTTCCTGAATTAATTTGCCGTTCTGAATGACTTTCACGAACCGGCCATTTTCCACTTTTTTGCCACTGGCATCAAAACGCGGGGCGCGAAAAATGACATCGAATGTCTGCCATTCACCGGGAGCTTTGCTGGCGTTGAGTGAGGGGGCATGCCCTTCGTAACCCTTGTTATCCTTCCAGCGTTCGTAAATGGCGCCGCAATCGTGAACCTTCGGTTCTTTCACTCCCCAGCTATCGAGGATTTGCAATTCATAACGGCCTTGAAAATAAATGCCGGAATTGGAGCTTTTGGAGACGACAAATTCAAAGTGAGCTTCGACATCGCCATATTCGTTTTCGGTGAAGATGTCCTGGGTTTTGCCTTTCTCCCCGTTGACGAATACGCCTTCTCCCGCCTTGATGGTAAATTTTTTCGGCTCGGCCGGGTCCAGTTTGACGTCGCTGGCGGCCATCCAATCACCCGAGGGCTTGCGCCAGCCGGTGAGGTCTTTGCCATTGAAAATGGAGTAAGCCTTTGAATCATCGGCCGAGACGGGCAGGGTGGATAGATGGATCAGGCTGCCGGAAACGGCGGCCAACAGCAGATAGCGGAGGAAAGTGCGTTTGTGCATAAGCTTGATAAGCAGGGAGAGTAACGGTGGCACCAGTGTCCCGCAAATGATTTTATGCGGGATAATCCGCGAGATTTGGAATTGCGTCGCCCGTGGAATTGTATTTCACTGAGCAAGGTTGTCAGGGGCCTTCGTTGGCAGGTGGTATGCGAGAGGGTTGAATGACAGGTGGTTCCGGGATGCTCCGAGTAGTAACGTGTGGATTTGATGTTTGATCATGGAAAATGTGAATTACCAGCCGAGGCCGTTAGATACTTCCAACATTCAGCTTTCCGATGACATCTTGCGCCTGACCGAATTGTTCGCGCAGAATGCGCATGAGGTTTGGGCGCGTGACCGCATGTCGGAGGGCTGGAAATATGGCCCGGCCCGGGATGAAAATAAAAAGGAGCATCCTTCGCTCGTCCCTTACGAGCAACTGGTGGAGACGGAAAAGCAGTATGACCGGAATACAGCGATGGAGACGGTCAAGACCCTGATTTCCCTGGGTTATCGCAAAGACAAGGCCGATCGTGATGCGCTGGTAAACAGTGCGGACCTGGACCAGAAGGCGAACGAACTCATCAAGTGGTTTAAGAACCCGGCCATTAAACTGGCGGAATTACGCCGGATGTGGGAGGAGCGTCTGCCGATTGTCTGGTTGCGCAATGTGCAGGTTTACCGGCGGGCCGTGGATGTCGCCATGCGGTTGGGCGAATCCTTTCTCGCTTTCGATATTGCGGTTGAAGGACTGCAATCCTTCAAAAACGATTTGCGCCTGATTCAATTGCAAGCACTGGCGCTGGCCCGCACGGGCGCTACCCGGCGTGCCAATTCCATCCTGGAGCAGTTGCGTTTATCGGGGCATCAGGATGAAGAAACGCTCGGCATTCTGGCGCGCACGCACAAAGATTTCTGGCAATTAGCCGTCGATCCTGAGGAAAAGCGCAAACATTTGCAGACCAGTTTTGAACTGTATCTGGACGGCTACAAGCGCAACCGCGGTTATTACTCCGGGATTAATGCGGCCACCATGGGGCTGATCTACGGCGAGCGGGAAATCGCCACGCAATTGGCGAAAGAGGTTATTGATCTTTGCCTGACCATTCTGGAGCACATCGGTGCGGAATCGGATGAACGGTACTGGCTGGAAGCGACCCTGGCGGAATCGGCGCTGATCATGGGAGACCTCGAAATGGCGGAGGAATATTATCAGCGGGGTTGCGGACAGAGCGGCATGAGTTCGGTGGTATTGAGCCGCACACGCAGTCAGGCGCGCTTGCTGCTGGAGCATATCGTAGGCGATTCTCACCGGCTGGATCATTGTTTTGCGCTGCCACGCATTGCGGTTTTTTCGGGACATATGTTTGACCGGCCGAACCGCAAGAATCCGCGGTTTCCATTTGCGATTGAACCGGAAATCCGGGCGGAAATTGACCGGTATCTGGTCGAATTAAAGGTGCAGGTGGGCTATTCTTCACTGGCGTGCGGCGGCGACATGATTTTTGCTGAATCACTGTTGGCGCGGGGCGGGGAAGTGAACATTGTGCTGCCCTTCAAGAAAGAGGATTTTAAAAAAGCCAGTGTGGAAATTCTGCCCGGCACAGATTGGGGCAGCCGCTTTGACCGGATTCTAGAGAATGCGGCGACGGTGACAGTGCTGAATGAGTTGGGGGACGCGAATGACGGCGCGGCATATGATTTTTGCAATCAGGCTTTGAGTGGGTTGGCCCTGTTGAAGAGCCAATTCCTCGGCATGGACGTGGTGCCGCTGGTGGTTTGGGACGGTTTGATGGGGGATGGCCGCGGAGGCACACAATCGTTTGTGGATTTCTGGCAGAGCAAACGGAATATGAAGGTGGAAGTGGTTTCACTTTCCACCAACCCGCCTGCGGCTACAGTTTCTCCGGCAGCTGAGAGCAGCACCCTGGCAAGTGAGCCGGTTCCGGAAAAGTTTACGGAAACCCGCATGATTACCCGCGCTTCGCAGGAAATTAAGGCGATGATTTTTGCGGACGTGGTCGGTTACACCAAACTTTCTGAAATTCAGATTCCGGTGTTCGTGGATAATTTCCTGGGCAAAGTGGCGGCAATGATGGATGCGATGAAAAATCCGCCCATTCACCGGAATACCTGGGGTGATGCGGTCTGTTGCGTGTTCGATCATGTGGTGGATGCGGGGGCGTTTGCCTTGAATTTGCGCGATCTGGTGCGCGGCACGGATTGGTCATTGTGGGGGTTGCCGGAATTGAGCATCCGCATCGCGCTGCATGCTGGTCCGGTATTCGAATGTTATGATCCGGTGCTGCGCAAGAAGACGTATAATGGCTCGCATGTGAACCGGACGGCACGGATTGAGCCGATCGCTGAGGAAGGTCAAATCTACGCGAGTGAGGCGTTCGCCGCGCTTTCCGCAGCAGATGCAGTGGCCGGGTTTACCTGTGATTATGTGGGCACTAAGCAGCTCGCCAAGAAATACGGCGCTATCCCGGTATTTCTCGTTCGCCGCCTCGCTAATTAAACTGGAGATAAGCTTTTCAAAGTCCGTGCCTTGACCGGAACCTGCGGGTGAGGCATCTTCAGCAACCTGAAATATCCGTTACCATTCATGTGCCATCGCGCGATGGCTGTAAAAAATGAGTTTTACTATGACTAAAAACACCCTGTTCTTACTGCTCGCAGTGCCCGCTTTAATTTTAACAGCGGGTTGCTCGACCCACCGGCATCATCACCATGAAGTGGAACCGGAAGCAATGGTGGCTCCGTCAACGGGCATGGTGAGTCCCTGGTCGGCAGTGAATCAACTGGTGGCGGTAATCAATCCTACGGCGGGCAGCAAAGTGAGCGGCGTCATCCGGTTTACCCAGGTTGGGCCGCTGGTGAAAGTGGTGGCGGATGTGGAAGGTCTCACGCCGAACGGTTTTCACGCGTTTCATATCCACGAGTTTGGCGATGTTACGTCAGCGGATGGATCGAGTGCCGGTGGACATTATAATCCCGAAGGGCATCAGCACGGGCTGACCAGCAGTTCGTCACGGCATGCAGGCGATCTCGGCAATCTGCAAGCGGATGCCCAGGGCAAAGCGCATTATGAGATTTCCGTGGATAACATTTCGTTGGTGGGCCAGCGCAACCCGATTCTAGGGCGGGGCGTGGTGGTTCATGCCAAGATTGATGACGGTGGCCAACCGGTCGGCAACGCTGGCGCCCGGATTGGTTACGGTGTCATTGGTGTGACCAAGCCGACGAACTAAGCGTCCTTATTTTTTAAACCTACTTGAGCCCGATTTAATCGGGCTCTTTTTTTTGGGTAAAATTCATCACCCGTCCGCTTTCAGACGCCGAAGTTGGTGTCGCCCACCCAGCACGAAAATCGTAAACAGGGCTGCTGGCAGCCAAATCCAGACCAATTCGTTTTGGATGACCTGCCAGCCACGCTGAGAGAAAAAGGAATCGATGCCGATGGGGGAAACTTCAATGGGTGTCCAGGGAAAGAAATAGCGCGTGTTATTGAAGGGAGCAAAGAAAGCAACTCCGAGTCCGCCGTTGGTGAAGGCATCCAACACGCCGTGAGAAGCGATGGCCAGGAAGAGATACAGCCAAAGCTGTTTTACGCTTAGCCCGGAAACGCCGTTCCGGAACCAGACCCCTGTCACGGCGGCTGCCAGCAAGGCGGCGAATAGAAGTGAATGAGTAAACCCGCGGTGTCCGAGGAAATCTTCGTAACGGATATCGAAGGCAAAACCGATGACATCTAAATCCGGCAGCGTTGCACACACCGCTCCGGCAAGCCAAACCCGTTTCGGAATGGCAGGCTGATAAAAGCAGGCTCCCAGCGCCAAGGCTGCTACAGCATGAGAAAAAGCGGAGGCCATGCGACCAGGCTATGGTTTTATCCGAACCGCTTTGTCATCCGTTGCCGAGCTGGTGGCTGGCGGCAATATTTTGACCAATTCGGCGCGGGGATCGACCTTCATGGTGGGGTCTCCGGTCAAATAACCTAAAGCGGTCAGAAATTCATCCGCCTTGCGGATGACCGCTTCATGCCAGGGGGACGCATTGATGAAGGCGTGTTGTTGTCCAGCCGCGGTATAGAGTTCGCATTGAGTGCCAAAGGAAATGGCTTTCTCACACAGTTTCCGGCCGGGCCGGAGGAGCCAATCTTCCGTGCCGTAGAAGAGAATCATGGGCGGGCCTTTGGCTTTCAGGTTCACCATGGGTGAAGTGAGGTTTTCGATTTTTAATTTTTCCTCCGCCGTGCCTTCAATGAGAGCGGTATTGTTGAGTTGCACGACCGCCGGATTAAAGAGCACCAGAGCAGCGGGAACCGGGGAAACTTTTTTATCATCCTCAGGATTATCCGGCCCCAGGCCATAGGCCAGTGAGGCGGCGATTTCCCCGCCCGAAGAAGAGCCGCCCGCTAATAATTTGTCCGGATCAAGGCCGAATTCGCTCGCGTGAGCGCGGACGTAACGCAGGGCGCTGCGGCCATCGGCAAAGCCGGCATCGGCATTCACACCGTGAGAATTTTTAGTCCGGTAATCGGCGCTGATGGCGACGAGGCCACGGGAAGCGAGGTAGGCAGCTTTGCCATACATGGCATTCGGCGCTCCGGCACGAAAGCCTCCGCCAAAAAAGAATACAATGCCCGGGCGTTTGTCCGTGGCTTTCCAACCCGGCGGCAGGAAGAAATGAAGCGTGAGTTCGCCTTTTTCGGTTTTGCGATAAGGGACGATTTTATCCGGCTGCTTCGCATTCAAAGCGGACCGGGTGACGGCGATTTCGGGATTGTTCGGATTATTGCGCGGTTGGCCGGGAGCCGGTTGAGCGGTGGCAGATAGTGTCAGTAGAAATGGCAGCAGGAACAACCAGAGGGGTGGACTCAATTTCATACCGGAGCCAGTGGTCGCATCGCGTAAGCGATGATGGATGGCGACGCAGGGCATGATTCCCAGAATGCCAGAACCGGCAGTGAACCGCAAGCAAACGAGCGCCAGCATAACGGAACGAGACCCGCCAAACGGCTGGAGATGGATGCAGTTCTTTGTGAAGACTGCTTCCAAGATCAGCGATTATGCCCTAGGCTCCGGCCAAGCATGCCCGATAAAATCATCAGCGAGTGCGTCCGGGAGATACCCTTTCCGCGTCCTGAAATTTGGCGGGTGTTGGCGAGGACGGATTGGCTGAACCGCTCTCTGGGTTTGCCGCCTGTTGAATACGATCTGAAGCCCCTGCCGGAAGGCGGCAGTCTGATTCATGGGCGGGCTGCGTTGTTCGGCTGCGAACTGCATTGGCGGGAATTTCCGTTTGAATGGATGGAGAATGAGTTTTATCGGGTGCAACGGGTGTTCAAAACCGGGCCGTTGAAGGAAGCCATCCTGGGAATGGATTTTATTGATCTGGGGCAAAACCGAACCCGGGTTCGGGCCTGGTCCGAATTAACTCCGCGCGGTGTGACGGGAACCGTGATCGCCAGGTTGGTGATTGCTCCTAAGGCGACGCGGGACATGAGCGGGATTCTTGAGCACGTCATCAATCACCTGAGCGGGAAGGAACAGGTGGTGCTGCCGAAATTGCCGCGAGCCATGGTAATGGAGCAACCATTGCAAGCAGGGTTGGTCAAGTTAGCGCAAACGGGCGCACCGGAACCACTCATTCGCCGTTTGGAAACGTTATTGAAAGAATCCACGGAGGTGGAGATTTCCCGGATTCGTCCGTTTGCGGTCGCCCGGGTATGGGGTTGTGACCGCTGGGAAGTATTGCGGCTGTTTTTACAGGCGACCCGCAGCGGTTTGCTCAATTTAAGTTGGGAAGTGCTGTGTCCGAATTGCCGGTCCACGCGGCAGCCATTGGTCACCCATTTATCAGAGTTACGGCATGCCGTTCATTGCGATGTGTGCCAGATCAAATACGACGGCGAACTGGATAAGTCGGTGGAATTGAAATTTGTCATTCATCAGTCTTTGCGGGCTGGAGAGATGCAGACGTTTTGTCTGGCTGGACCCGGGGGAAAGCCGCACGTCGTGAGTCAAATGTATCTGCAACCCGGAGAACAGCGGGTCTGGGATTTATCCCGGCTGGAGGGAGAATTCCGGTTGCGCTCTCCTCAAGTGAAAGAAACGGTGACGATGGGCGGCGAAGGAGTGGTGAAGGGGACGGAAGTGCGGGAACTGGTGTGTGCACCGGATCATTTTGCCGGCTGGCCGGTTGACCAAAGAGTGATGGGGCAGGCTTTGCAGATGCGCAACCCTTTAACGCATGCAGTGGAAATTGCGCTCGAACGCACGGGATGGGACCCGGATATTTTGACGGCGGCTGTAGCCACGAATTGGCAGGAGTTCCGGGACTTATTTGCGCGCGAAGTCATTTCACCGCTGGAACAGGTCACGATTGGGCAACAGATTATTTTGTTCACCGATTTAAAGGGTTCGACGGCGATGTATTGCGGGATTGGTGACACTTCCGCTTACGTGCTGGTGCGGGATCATTTTATGGTTCTGTACGAAGCCATCCGGAATAATCACGGGGGCATTGTGAAGACGATCGGGGATGCGGTGATGGCCGTTTTCAGCCGGGTGGACGAAGCGTTGCTGGCGGTGCGGCAAATGCACGAAGGACTTTCCCGGTCGCGGCCCAAAATTTCAAATGCGCCGCCCTTGCTCTTGAAGTCCGCTTTGCATTTGGGGCCTTGTCTGGCGGTGAATGCGAATGACAAACTCGATTATTTCGGGACAGCGGTGAATCTGGCGGCCCGGTTGGTGGATCGTTCTCAGGGTGGGGATTTAGTCGTTTCGGACGAATTCTATCAACGCGTTGAAACGCAGGAATTCCTGCGGAGTTCAAGCCGGATGGCCGAAGTGTCGGAAGTCACCTTTCGCGGTTTCAACGAGCCGCAAAAAGTCTGGCGCGTGCCGATTCTCTAACCGGGCATTGTTTCCCGCTGCCCAAATTGGTCAAAATAAGCCAGTTGGAGGTTTTTCCCGCCGGTGATTTTCCAGCAAGTTTAAAAGGATTTTGTTGCCCTCAACGGAACGGATGACTAGCGTTTGGGTCGGAAGTCGGTGAGAAACTGAAACTGCGTCATTTGAAATCAAACCTATGAGTAAGGCACCTTTGTCGAGCACGGAAATTACGGAGTTAATCGTCGGGTTGAACCAACTGGCCCGCAATCTCTGGTGGACCTGGAATCAGGAGGCGCAGGAGCTTTTTCAGGAGCTTTCGCCGCGGAGCTGGCAGAATCTGTATCACAATGCCGTAGCGGTGTTGCATGAGGTCTCCGATTACGAATTGCGCGTCCGTTTGCAGGACCATGAATTTGCCAAGCGCGTTAAAGAAGTGCTCGCGCATTTCAATAGTTATCTCAAAGAACCGAAGACATGGGGGCGTGAGCATGCGCCGCAGTTGCTGGAAAATCCGGTTGCTTATTTTTCCGCTGAATTTGGATTCCATGAAACGTTGCCGATTGCGGCTGGCGGGCTGGGCATTCTGGCTGGTGACCATACCAAGGCGGCGAGCGATTTGGGCCTGGGCTTCGTAGGCATCAGCTTGTTCTATCGCGAAGGTTATTTTCAGCAATCGATCAATCAGGACAATTGGCAGACGGAATATTATACGCTGCTGAATCCGCGTAATCTGCCGATGGAACCGGTGCTGGACGCGAAAGGTGATCCGGTCGTCTGCTCCGTGAAAATCGCCATGAACAAGGTGTATTTTCAGGCCTGGCGGGTGAACGTGGGACGTTGTGCTGTTTATCTGCTGGACACGAACCGGCCGGAGAACGAGCAACATTATCGTGATTTGACACTGCGCGTTTACGGCGGCGACAGCACGACGCGCATCATGCAGGAAATTCTGCTGGGCGTGGGCGGTGTGCGCTTGCTGCGCGCTTTGAATTTGCAGCCTTCCACCTTCCACATGAATGAAGGGCACGCGGCGTTTTTAACGTTGGAACTCGCGCGGGAAAAAATGGCCACCGGCCTGTCTTTCCCCAAGGCGTTTGAAGCAACCATTCCGGAATGTATTTTCACGACGCATACGCCGGTGGAAGCCGGGCATGACCGTTTCAGCACGGATCTCATTAATTACGCGGGCGGCGATTTATTCGGGCAGCTCAAGATTTCGTTGCCGGAATTCATGGCGCTGGGACGGGTTGATCCCGCCAATGAATCGGAGCCGTTCTGCATGACGGTGCTGGCGTTGAAAGGCTCGCGCGCGGCCAATGGCGTAAGCGAACTGCACGGGCAGGTGAGTCGTCATATGTGGAATTGCCTCTACCCCGGCAAAGCGGAGAAGGATGTGCCCATTGGTTACATTACCAACGGCGTTCATTTGCTCGGCTGGATGAAAGGGACCGTCCGGCGTTTTTGGCGGCGCAAGTATTACAACAATGACGCGGCGACGACAGCGCAGCAGCCAGCGGGAGAGCAAACAGGCTTCTGGCGGAAACAGCCTTCATCGAACTGGGAAGCGGAGATCAATTCGCCGGAATTCTGGAAGCGCATGGAAGACCCGAACTTTGTTTCGGACGAGGAAATCTGGGCGTTGCGATACAAGTTGCGCCGTGAGTTGATTGAATTTGCGCGCCGCCGGTTGTTGATTCAAGGCCAGCGCTTCACGCAACGCGATTTCATTACGCTCGATCAATTGTTGAATCCGGATGCGTTGACGATTGGTTTTGCGCGCCGGTTTGCCACGTATAAACGCGCGCCGCTGATCTTCCAGCAATTCGAGAACATCGTGAAATTGGTGAAGGATACCGGACGTCCGGTGCAGTTCATCTATGCTGGCAAAGCGCACCCGCGGGATGATGACGGCAAGCGCTTCATCCAAAATATCATTCACTTGAGCAAGTTCAGTGAATTGCAAGGCAGTCTCGTTTTCATTGAAAATTACGATGTGCATGTGGCCCGGCAGATGGTGTCCGGCTGCGACGTCTGGTTGAATAATCCTCGCCGTCCGTTGGAAGCCTCTGGCACGAGTGGTCAAAAGTGCGGATGTCACGGCTGCTTGAACCTCAGCATTATGGATGGCTGGTGGCGCGAAGGTTACGATGGCACGAATGGCTTCTCCATCGGTGATGATACGCATTCGGACAACGTGGCTGAACAGGACAAGGCGGACAGTGAAAACCTTTATCGCGTGCTGACGGAGGAAGTGATTCCCTGCTTCTACAATCGCGATGCCAAAGGTCTGCCGCGGCAATGGATTCAAAAGATCCGCCGGGCGATGTCCACCCTGGCTCCGACCTACAGCACCTGGCGCATGGTTCAGGAATACTCGAACAAGTATTACACGACGAAGTAAGCGGACGACTGGCAGCTTTTTTACGGGGCGGGGGGGTGGGGGGGGGGGGAAGGGG
>JBEHZA010000058.1:0-16576 GCA_048497895.1 Verrucomicrobiota bacterium | reverse complement strand
GGGGACACAATTCGGCCACGCTGGAACAGGGGTTGAGGAATGATGCTTGTTGAGATCATAGTTAGCCCCAGATTTCGGCCCGGCGCAGTTGTTTCAATAGCAGCTCGTCTAACGACGTATTGGATGACACGCTAAAAAAGCTGACTCCTCTGGATTGGCAATGTTCCAGCAGGCGTTGGCAGAAATTTTGCACCATGGCCTGATAGGCACTCAGGCGGTATTTGCCGAAGGTGACTTCGGTTTGTGCGCCGGTTTCAGAATCGATGAGGCGCAATTCACCAAAGGTCGTGGGGTTCAATTCCTCCGGCGCGAGAATCTGTACCGCGTTCACCTGAAAACCACGTCCGATCAGCGCCGTCAAGCCCTGCTCGTAACCGGCGGGATCGAGGAAATCGCTCAAGATGACGGCTACGCCGGCCTGCCGGGCTTCCAATGCACCGCGTCGCAAGGCTTCGTTCAAGTTGGCGGAACCACTGGCCGTGAGTTGGTTGATGTTGCGGAAGTATTCCATGGAAGATTTACGGCCACGTACCGCTCGCAAAGCACCACGCACGGCGGCTTCGGCGGGGTTATCCGGAAAGGCCACCAGACTCACGCGGTCGAAACCGCACAGCGCCACGTAGCCGACCGCCGCCGCTACCTGCCGCGCGAAATCAAACTTGCGCATTTCGCCGAAGGTCATCGATTCACTGGCATCGAGAAAAATGGTGACGGGCAACTCACGTTCCTCCTCGTAGAGTTTGAGGAAGAGCTTGTCGAGACGGCCATACAGATTCCAATCGAGATAGCGCAAGTCATCGCCCAAGGTGTAATTGCGATGATCGGCGAACTCGACCGATTGCCCACGCGATTTGCTACGCCGTTCGCCGCGCGCTGAACTCTTCGAACGCCGACGGGCGAGCAATTGGAATTGCTCCAGTCGCCGGAGGAGTTCGGGAGTTAAGAGGGAGTCGGCCATTTTAGTCGAATTCGTAATGCACTATATAGCCAAACCTTGATGGTAAATTAAGGCGGCCATTCATTCTCCATGATCGACTTACGCCTTCACCATTTCCGCATCCTTCGGCACTTCCTTAAGAATTTGATCGATAATATTATCGGTGGTCACCCCTTCGGCTTCAGCTTCGAAATTCAGGATAAGCCGATGACGCAAAGCGGCATGGGCCACGGCTTGAATGTCATCGAAGCTCACGTTGAAACGCCCATGAGTGAGAGCGCGCACTTTACCGGCGAGCATCAGCACCTGACCACCACGCGGGCTGCTGCCGAAGCGCAGGTATTGATTCGTGATCGCCGCTGCCGTGGAAGTTTTGGGATGCGAGGCCAACACGAGGCGAACGGCATAGTCCTTCACGTGCGACGCCACCGGCACTTCACGCACGAGCTTTTGCAGCGTCAACAGCACGTCGCGATCCACCACTTTACCGATCTGCGCTTTCGCGCCTTCGGTCGTGCGGGTGAGCACTTCCGTCAATTCTGCCGCCGAGGGATAGCCCACGACCAATTTGAAAAAGAATCGATCCAACTGCGCTTCCGGCAACGGATACGTGCCTTCCTGATCGATCGGGTTTTGCGTGGCGAGCACGAAGAACGGTTCCACCAGCTTGCGAATCTCGCCACCCGCCGTGACGCTCTTTTCCTGCATGGCTTCGAGCATGGCGGACTGCGTTTTGGGCGTGGCACGGTTGATTTCATCCGCGAGCACCAGGTGCGCGAAGATAGGGCCACGCTGAAATTGGAATTCCCGCCGGCCAGTCGCGGATTCCACGACGAGATTCGTGCCAAGAATATCCGCGGGCATCAGGTCAGGCGTAAATTGGATGCGGTTAAACGAGAGGTCGAGCACTTCGGAAAGCGTGCGGACGAGCAGCGTTTTCCCCAGGCCTGGCACACCTTCCAGCAGGACGTGGCCGCCGCCCAGCAACGCGGTCAAGGTGCCATCGACAATGGCTTCATGACCTACGATCACCTTGCCGATTTCGGCGCGCATGGCGTCATAGGTTTTCCGGAACGAGGCAATTTGTTCTTCGGTATTCATAAGCTTACACCAGGGTACAATGGACCGAACGCAAACTTACGCGAATCAACTTCAACGTGGCTTGCATTCCGGATCAAAAATTAATTGGGCGAACCCGCCTCCTGATTCGTTTGAGCGTGCGGCAACGGCACAAAAATCCACAACAGGATGTAGGCCAGAAAACCGGTGCCGTAACCAAAAATTAAACCCGCGAAAGCCAACCGCCAGAGCCAGGCGGGAATGCCACTGTGCTCTCCCAATCCGCCACAAACGCCACCCAGCCACTCATCCTTTCTCGACGTGGTGAGCGTGCGTAAAAAATCCAAAACCGATTGCCCCTCGCGTTTTCCAAACAGGTAGGCAACACCGAGAACAATTCCCAAAATGGAAATCGTGTTGAAGGCATTGTGCTCGGGAATCGAGCGATCGCCCAGCTTCACCTGAAAACCGGGATTCGGGTCTTTAAAGGACCAGGAAAAAGTGCTGCCGCTCAAAAAAAACAGGAGCACAGCAACTACCACCACCACTTGAATCTGATTTTTAGTAAAGTTGATCACCACTCGCTCCCGAGATTATTTCTTCAAATCGTCAAAGTAATCACGCACCGCACCCTGATAAGCGCGCGGGACCTTCTCCTGACTTAGAGCGCTCTGAGCTTCGGATTGTGCCGTCGAAACCGCTTCTTCATACGCCACCGAACTGCTGCCCTTAATGCTCACACCTTTCAAAGTAATGCTGGGCATGGAACCGCCCGGAGACATCTGCCCGCGAATCTTAGTCGATTGCAGATTATCCGCCAACTGGCCAGCGCCGCGATCCGTCACGCCGCGCCCTTCCATATCAGGCCGCACGACGCCGGTATTGTCCCAACGCTCGGTAATCTCAGGGGTGTAGAGCCAACCCGATTCGTCATCGGCCCAAGTGCCGACGCCACGGCCCGCTTTGCTGCCTTTCGGATTAAATCCACCTTTGCTTTGGCATTGGCCCCAGCCGGTGCAGTTACCCACACACATCTGCGCCTTCTCCAACGCTTCGAGCGAGGCCATCAGATTTTGCGCGTCACCCATCTGCTTCATGAGATCGTCCAATTCCTTCTTGGCATCGGCGAGCGATTTTGCACCCTCCCCCTTCTCACCCTGCTGCAATTGCTTCGCGGCATCTTTCAAATATTGCGCCACCTTGCCGTATTGGCCGGCGGGATCAACGGCTTTGGAAACTTCCTTGAGCATGTTATCCAATTGCTCTTTGGAAACATTCCCCTGCTTCAATTGCTCGATCATCTTTTGCAACGTCGATTGCGCGGCTTGCGCCTGACCGTTCTTGAGTTGCTCGGCGAGATCTTTGCCGATGCGTTCGGCTTGCGCCTGCAATTGTTGCAACGACTTGGCCATATCCCGCATCTTCTCCAGATCGGTCAAGGCCATGTTCATATCCTTGACGAACAAATCCGTTTGATTGGCGGCGAGCGCGGCCATGGCGGCTTCCAGGCCGGGCATGTTCAAGCCCATGTCCTGCGCCTGTTTGGTCAGGGACGCGAGCGATTGCGAGAGTTGTTCTTTCGTCGAAGCGCCAGAATTGTCTGATTTATCCGCCATGCCCGCGACCGCGTCCTGCAATTTCTTCAATTCCTTTGCCAGCTTATCGAGTTTTGCGGGATCGACGTTTTTGTCACCGAGCGCTTTTTGCAGCGATTCTATCTGCTTCTGCAAACCTTCACCGGGACGGCCGTTCTCCGCGGACGGCGAACGGGCGGCTTCTTCCATCCGCTTGAAAGCCGGGCTGCTCACGAGATCGCGCGCCTGCTGCTTCACCTTGTCCGTGACACTCGCCAGATCGTGCAAGGCATCCGTGCGGGTGAGCTTGGCATTCTGCAAACGCTGGCCCAATTCAGCGACCGACTCCATGGCCTTCTGCGTGGTTTGCAACGCGGGCGGGCGGGCATCCATCTGGCGCTTGGTGAGTTCCGCCACTTGACGGCCCACTTCTTTGATAACCTGCGCCTCCGCCTTTTTCTGTAAAAATTCTTTCGTGCGATATTCCGGCACGAAACCCAAGCCCGCCGACAACGCCAGCACCAGCAGCGCCCAGCGACTCGCGGAGGGCAGTGAGAACGGCAGCATTTTCTTCGGGTCCAATTGTTGAGCGCGAGCCGCGGCATCAGAAACCAAAAGCCGCCGCCATTCCGTGTCCCTGGTATTGCGCGCGACTTCCAATGCGGTGCTCAAGCGCTCCTGCGATTGAGTCTGGCTGTCCACCCAGCGGGCGGTTTCGTTCTGACCGGGTTTACGCGACCAACCCAGCGCGAAACCGATGACCGCCAGCACAAAAGCAACGCCGCCAGCGCCTAAAAGTGCTTCGACGGGAATCGGGAAAAGTTTGTAGGCAATGAGGGTGACGAGCCAAAGCGAACCGCCGAACAGAAGACCACGCCAAAAGCCAGCCCAGGCCCGCTGCCAGCGCCGCCGCTGCGCGGTTTTCTCCAGGGTGGCTTCAATGATTTGGAGTTCACTCATGGCTTGGCTTCAAAGTGCTATAGATAAGACCTTTTTGCGAGCGAAATGTTACGTTTTCGGTTTACCCTCCGCCCCGTCAAGATTAACCAGGGTGGGATGAGTTTCCTACACGAATTTCACGAATCAGCACGAATTTTTGGCGGAGACCGGGGATTGGGCTGAGAGAAGACGTTAAAAGAAGGGATTTTAACCGCTGATGAACGCTAATGAACGCTGATTTGAGTCATCTGATGAGAGGTTGGCAGCCGGTTATCTACAGATGAGTGGTCAATAATGAGAACCGGCCTTTTTTAGACTCTTTACAAACTCGCTGATAGGCGTATACGTCATTTGCGCTGAACGGAAACAATTGGAGAGGATAATGACTGTTAGTGCGACACTAGCTCATGAAAATATTTCACACCACCGTTTCTTCGTTTCGAAGGATGCCCGAGGGACTTCGAATCACTTCGCTGGGGCTGATAGTTCTCACCTTTTGCCTGCCTTTTGCCATCCCTTCGATTGGATTACACTTTGTTAATGGCGACCGCGCATCTTTTGTAGAGTTCCTGCACCGGGGTGGATCCGCGCTTTTCCTAGTCATTGGTTCTCTGTCAGCTTCGCTTTTTTACGGGTTTGTAATGGCTCGCCACTGGTCTCGCCATCTGGCTGTAGTTTCTGGTTGGGCTATTGTGGTTGGTCACTTCATTGGCTGGCAAAGAATCAACCTCGCCACTATTTTTGCCTTTTTAACCTTCGGGTGCCTGCCCGTTTGGTATTTTTATTTCTGCCAGCCAGTCAGAGCGTATTTTAAGGCAATCCGTGAAAACCGTATTGCCTGACCCATAAGAGGGCGCAAGTGATCAACAATAAAAACTGACCCCTTGGGAGAATTCAGGACTCCAGCAGAGCGGTCATTTCCTGCCAATGATATAGCTTTAGCTTTCCTGAGGGATTTTTGGCGGCATTAACCATCGCCTTGGCCACGTCTCGGCCGTCGATACCGCGGTAATGTTTCAGGTGTTCTCCGATCAAAAGCGGATTAATGACTGACCAGATTTTGATCAGGAGTTTCTCCAGCGGGCGATGTTGATTTCGATTCCCCAGCAGCATCGACGGACGGAAAATATGGGTGTGGGCAAAGTCCAGCGCGATAATATCGCGTTCGGTTTCGCCTTTGGTTCTAAGGTAAAAGGCATTGGCCTTGGCGTTCGCTCCGACGGAACTGACGATAAAAACAGATTTCGCCCCGTTTTCCTTCGCCATGGCGGCCGCTAGAACCGGATAATCGTGATCGATTTGATAGTATTGTTTCTGATCGGGCGTGAGTTTTTTAGTGGTTCCCAACGCAATGAAAATTTCGTCAGCGACGAGCCGGTCTTTCAAAGCGGGCAACGCCGTAACGTCACCAAGGATCGTTTTTAACCTGGGGTGATTGATCGACAATTCCTTCCGGACCACCACCGTTACTTGTTCGTAATCCGGATTGCGTAATAATTCGTCGAGCAGGTAAGAACCGATGAAACCGCTTGCGCCAAAGAGAAGGGCTTTTTTCCTTTCAGGATTATGGTTCATCGCTCACTGCCCCTGTATTCGATAAAGATTCTCTGCTGTCCGGATGAAGAAGGCGCCATCAGTCACGGCATAAGAGGCCAAGGTTCGTTCGTTCAGAACATTGGAGGCAAGTTTAGTAAACGTCTTGCCGGGTTTCAGCACGACGCCCTGCCCTTGCTCGTCCTGAATGTAAATTTTACCGTCGGCATACAAGGGCGAAGCAGAGCAGTTGCTGCATACGCGTTCCTGCCAGTGCACGGCGCCCGTGCGCGCGTCCATGCAGGTGGCCACACCGCTATCGGCGACCATGTAGAGTTCGTCACTGACCAGCAACAAGGAAGGCGTGTTGGGTGCGCCTTTGGAAATCTTCCACGCGACATGGGTATCGGTGACGTCGCCTTTGCCGTCGGGACGAATGGCGAGCACGCTCGGGCGGTCAAAGCTGGTGCTGATAAAGATCAAGCCATGCCCATACACCGGACGCGGCACCACGGAATAGCCGTCGTAACGGACGCGCCAGATTTCGTGACCATCCTTCGGATCATAAGCGCACACAACATTGCTGCCGGGGCTGATGATTTGCTTCTGACCGTTCACGGTGATAAAGAGCGGGGTACTGAAAGAAAACGTTTTCGCAGCATCGGTCTGGCGGTTAACTTTCCAAAGCAGTTTGCCGGTCTTTTTATTGAGCGCGACGATGAACGGATCGCGCGCGCCATCGCAACTGAACACTAAAGCATTATCGGCAAGGATCGGGGAACCCCCGTTGCCGTGGACCGGTGGATATTTGAACTCCGTATTACGCCAAATAACCGCCCCTTTGAGATCGAGACAGGCGGTGCCTTGATGGCCGAAGTGAACGTATAAGCGGTCGCCATCGACGATCGGCGTGGGGCTGGCGTGGCTGTTCTTCTGATGAATGCGCGGGGATTGCGCACCGGCTTCCTGGAATACGGCAGTGTGCCAGAGAATCGCGCCGGATTTAGCATCAAGTGAGAAGACGGTGAGACCCAGATCGGCAGTGCCTTCGCTGACAGCCGAGGTTACGTAAAGCTTGCCCGCGTGCAAGACGGGCGAGGACCACCCCTTGCCGGGGATGGGCTGTTTCCAGGCGACGTTATTGGTGGCGCTCCATTGGACGGGCAAGTGTGTGGCGCTTGAGGTTCCCTGCCCTGTGGGCCCACGAAACTCGGGCCAGTCGTCAGCGGCAAACAACGGTATGGAGGCACTGGCCAGAGTCAGCAGTAAAAGATTTCGCATGCTGGACATAGATAAAATTCAGGTTACCGACGGCGTTCAAAGTATGTGAGCGGATGGGAGGGAAGCAAGCTTGGGGTTGATGGTGGCGTGTAAAATTTTACAATATTTACGGTGAGAATAGGCCACCTAAATCCGGTCGAATGTGGAATGAGCGAATACCTCACAAAGCGCCGGAGGACAGGCGCAGTCCAAGACGCTGGCGCGTGATTCGAACGGTTCCGATTTCGCGAAGCGTCCTGGAGTACGGTAGTCCCTGCCGCTCTGACAAGCGTATCCCAGGTTGAGCGCGGCGGATAACAAGTCTGTGGTTGGATTAAAGTAAAAACTGAACGTATTTCCCACGGTGGGAAATACAAACGGGGATTGGTGTGATTTCATTAGAGGGAGAAGACGGTAAATGACCAAGCCCGAATGACGAAATCCGAAAGAAATCCGAACGGTAGGTGCGTAGGAAAGAGGAACACCGGACTGGAAAGTCCGGTGAACCGGCAGGCTGGAAAGCCTGCCCTACACTGTGGGCAAGTGTATGGGATAAATTTCCTCAGGATTAGTACAGGTAATGATAAAATGAGAACAAATCAAACGCAACAGACTAAACTTAAATTAGTTACAACGCAAAATCTCCCGGCGCATGCGAATAGGTCTGTATGGGATATTATGGGCTATTACGGGATAATTAAGTGCAGATTGCGGACTTCGGAGTGCCGAGTGGACAACGGAGACACGGGTTCGATACTATTTGAGGATACCTTTGGGCGCCCGGCGGCGTCTGTTATCTTGACTTGTTTACGGTACTATTTCATCAAAGCTTTATCCATGCGCTTACTCGCTGTCTTCTTTGGGGTGGTCATCTTCGGGGCTTCGGCCATTTACGTTCGTGCGGCTTCGTTGCCCGCCAAACCCAATGTGCTGTTCATCGCGGTTGATGACCTGAACCATTGGGTTGGTTATACCGGCCGCAATCCGCAAACCATCACGCCCAACATCGACCGGCTGGCCAAACGTGGCGTGGCGTTCACTCACGCGTATTGTGCCGCGCCGGTGTGCAATCCATCACGGGCGGCGTTGATGTCCGGTTTGCGCCCCTCGACGAGCGGGGTGTACGATAATAACAATGACTGGCGCACGGTTCTTCCGGAAGACCTGATGCTCACCACCACATTCCGCAAAGCGGGTTATTACGTCTGCGGTTCCGGCAAGATTTACCACGAGGCTTACAAGCGCCGGAGTGAGTGGGATGATTATTCAAAGAATGACGGAACTGATCCGCTGCCCGACGGTGACACGGGCGTGGGGGGCATTAAATTCGCGCCGTTGGATTGCAAGGATGAGGATTTGCGCGAGTGGAAAATTGTCCAATACGGCATCGACGAACTGCAAAAGAAGCACGATAAGCCGCTGTTCCTCGCCGTGGGATTGCACAAGCCGCATATGCCCTGGAATGTGCCGCGCAAATATTACGACATGCACCCGTTGGATAAAATCCAACTGCCGCCGTATCTCGAAAACGATCTTGATGATATTCCGCCCGCAGGCATCAAAATGGCAAAGCCGGAAGGCGATCACGCGAAGATGCTGCAATCCGGCCGTTGGAAAGAAGCGATTCAGGGTTATCTCGCTGCCATCACCTATGCCGATGCGATGATCGGCCGGTTGCTTGATGCGTTTGATAAGAGCGAATACAAGGATAATACGATCATCTGCTTCTGGGGTGATCACGGCTGGCATCTCGGCGAAAAACATCATTGGCGCAAATTCGCCTTGTGGGAAGAAACGACGCGCGCGCCATTCATTTGGGTGGTACCGGGCCTGACGCCGTCCAACACAATTTGTGATCGCACCGTCGATTATATGACCATCTACCCTACCCTCACCGATCTGTGCGGGGTGCCGACGCCGAAGCATGTACAGGGTGAAAGCATGCGCGCCTTGCTCGCAAACCCGCAAATGCCATGGGATAAACCGGCGTTGACGACTTACAAATTCAACAATCACTCCGTGCGTTCGGCGGGTTGGCGCTACATCCGCTATGCCAACGGCGATGAGGAACTGTACGACGAAAAGAAGGACGAATACGAGTGGACCAACCTCGCCACCAAACCGGAATTCGCGGCGCACAAAACGGAGTTAGGCGCGTTTATGCCGAAAGAGAATCATCCGGATATTGGCGGCGCACCGACGCAAGGCGCTGAAGATTTCGGTGACGGGCAAAAGGCAAAAAATAAGAATCAAAAGAAAGCGGCTGCCGAACCAACCCCTAAATAACCTGCTCAGCCATGATAACCTCCCTCATTAAATTATCACGCTGCCGTCCATACGTTTTATTCGGCATCCTCAGTCTGTTCACCACGCTGCTAACCGCAGCCGAGCGCAAGCCCAACGTGCTGTTCATCGCCGTGGATGACATGAACTGCGATCTGCATTGCTACGGCAATCCGCTCGTGCAATCACCGAACATCGACCGGCTCGCGGCGCGAGGCGTCAAGTTCGACCGCGCTTATTGCCAATATCCGTTGTGCAGTCCCACGCGTTCCTCTCTGATGACCGGCCTGCGGCCCGATCAAACGCACGTGTATGATTTGCAATTGCACTTTCGCAAGGTGCTGCCCGACGTCGTGACGTTGTCGCAAATGTTCATGAACAACGGCTATTACGCCGCGCGGGTAGGCAAGATTTATCACTATGGCAATCCGGGCGACATCGGCACCAGCGGGCTGGATGACCCGGCTTCGTGGAAGGAATTTGTGAATCCGGCAGGGCGCGATAAAACCACATTGGAAACGGATGTCATGAACTACACGCCCAAGCGCGGTCTGGGCAGTGCGATGGCGTTTCTGTCCGATAAAACCGGCAAAGACGAGGAACATACCGATGGCAAAGTGGCGCTGGAAACGATCAAGTTATTGGAGCAGCATAAAGATGAACCGTTCTTCATCGCGGCGGGATTTTACAAACCGCACACGCCTTACATCGCTCCGGCGAAATATTTTGATTATTATCCGATGGATAAAATTCAGTTGCCGACAGAACCGGTCGATTACTTAAAAAACGTGCCACAAGCTGCGCTAGCCTCGACCAAACCGTGGCCGTTGTTCGGCGTGACCGTGGATCAGGCCCGCGAATGCAAACAGGCTTATTACGCGGCGATTTCCTTCGTCGATGCGCAGATTGGCAAAGTCCTCGACACGCTGGACCGGTTGAAACTGACCGATAACACGATCGTCATTTTCTGGAGCGACCACGGCTATCAACTCGGCGAACACGGGCTGTGGATGAAGCAAAGCCTGTTTGAAGAATCGGCGCATGTGCCGCTGATTATTTCCACGCCGTGGCTGAAACAACGCGGTCAGGCCAGCCCGCGCACGGTGGAATTTGTAGATATTTATCCTACACTGGCCGATCTCTCGGGCCTGACTCCGCCGAAGAATCTAGCGGGTGTCAGTTTGAAACCGCTGTTGGAAAATCCCAGGGCAGCCTGGAGTTTGCCCGCTTACACACAAGTATGGCGGGGCAATTTTTCCGGTCATAGTGTGCGCACGGAACGCTGGCGTTACACGGAATGGGATAACGGTGAAAAAGGGGTGGAACTGTACGATCACGACGCCGATCCGCACGAATTCAATAATCTCGCCAACGATCTGAAGTTCGCCGCCACCCGGGCGGAAATGAAACTGCTGATCGATAAAAACTGGACGCCTGCCACCACGTGGTCGCCGCCGCCAACCGCCGGCAAAAACGCGAAGAAAAAGCAATCGTGACAATTATTTCAGCCGCCTCCCCAGCATGAGTGAAACCTCCGGCAATTCCGCCATTCGCTACGCACACACCAACCTCGTGGCAGAGGATTGGCAACGGTTGATGGCGTTCTATGTAGAAGTGTTTGCCTGCGTGCCGACGGGCTCCGAACGGGATTATCGCGGACCGCATGTGGAAAATCTCACAGACATTCCAGGCGCAACGCTGCGCGGCCAACACCTGCGGCTGCCGGGCCATGGCGAGCACGGGCCCACATTGGAAATCTTCCAATTCAATCAGCACGCCGAACGGCCGCCCACGGCAGCCAATCGTCCCGGATTTGCCCACCTTGCCTTCGAGGTTCCGGATGTAGCAGCCACACGCGCGCAAGTGCTGGCCCGCGGCGGACGGGATTTAGGCAAATTGCAAACCATCGATGTGCCGGGCGCCGGGAAGCTCACGCTGATTTATTTGTGCGATCCGGAAGGAAATATCATTGAGCTGCAAAAATGGCATTAACCCCATGAAGGCACTACTCATCACCCTGCTGGTCTGGATGGTTCCAGCGTTCGCGGCGTTCGCCTTTCCGCCCACCAGCGATTATGCGGTGCGCGAAATTGAAGGCTGGCCGATTCGCGTGAATAAAGAGTTGCTTGATGGACATCCGGAATTGGCCGAATCCACGCTGAAATTATTGCAGGAGCAATTGGCGCAAATTGTGCGCCGCGTGCCGGCTCCCGCTGTGGCACACTTTCGCAAGGTGACGATCTGGGTGGAATTCGATGATCCGAAATTTCCCGGCATGTGCTATCATCCCTCGCGCCAATGGCTGTCCAATAACGGCCTGAATCCGGACAAAGCGAAGGGCGTCGAGTTAGCCAATGCGGAACATTTTCGCACCTGGATGGTGGATCAGCCGTGGATGGTGCTGCATGAACTCGCCCACTCTTATCACGATCAAGTGCTCGGCTATCAGCATCCCGGGATTCACGCCGCCTACGAGCAGGCGGTCAAGAGCGGCAAATACGAATCCGTCCTCTATTGCCATGGCGAACACAAGCGTCATTACGCGCTTAATAATGATCAGGAATATTTTGCCGAAGCGACCGAAGCCTACTTCGGCGCGAATGACTTTTATCCTTTTGTGCGCGCCGAATTAAAGGAGTTCGACCCGCAGGCTTTTGAAGTGCTGCAAGGCATTTGGAAAGATTAACCGCCGCCGCTGGCGACGGGAGCGTGAATCCATTGGAGTTCGACCACTCTGAAGCCGCCACGTTCAAGCAATAAGATTATGAATATCGGCCTACCTCCATTAGTCTGTAGAAGCGTTGCATACGGAGGAATCTCTTGGTATGAACGGTAAATGCGCCTGGTGACACTTATGACCGCAGAATATTGCCCGAATCCGGTAACCTTTTTCCGTTGCCGCCATCTCTAGCAGTAAGACCATTCGCGCATTGTCATAATGGAACCCAGGCAAAGATGCACCCGTTGCGGTTGTGAGCTTAAAGAAAGCTCGCCTTCCGGGCTATGCGCTGCCTGTTTCAAGCTGCTCTTTCCGCCGGAAGGCGAAGCCGCTAAACCTCCCGGCACCAACAAAACGGTCCGCATTACTCCCGGCACCGTTTCACCCGTGGGAGCAGTGCCCGCCGTGAAGAACCGTCAGTTCGGGGAATATGAAATTCTGGAAGGCATCGCGCAAGGCGGCATGGGCGTTATTTATAAGGCCCGGCAATCCCGGACGGACCGGCTGGTAGCGTTAAAAACGATTTTGTCCGGCATGCTCGCCGGAGAAGATCAACTCCAGCGTTTCCGCACCGAAGCGGAAGCCGTCGCGAATCTCGATCATCCGAACATCATCCCGATCTACGAAGTCGGCGAGCACGACAATCAGCTTTTCTTCAGTATGAAGCTGATCGAGACCGGCAGTCTGGAAGATCAGATCGAACATTATAAAGCGGATCACAAGGCCGCCGCCAAACTCATTGCCACCGTGGCGCGCGCCATTCATTACGCGCATCAACACGGTATTCTGCATCGCGATCTCAAGCCGGATAATATTCTGATCGATGCCAATGGCACGCCTTACGTCACCGACTTCGGCCTGGCCAAACGCGTCGGGGAACAGAAGCAGGTTACGGTCACCGGCGAAATCATCGGCACTCCGAATTACATGCCGCCGGAACAGGCGGAAGGGAAAAAACATACACCCACCACGGCGGTGGACGTGTATGGATTGGGCGCTATTCTTTATAAGCTGTTGACCGGCCGGCCACCTTTCCAGGCGGATTCTCCGCTCGAAACCATCCGCATGGTCACCGAGCAGGAGCCACAACGGCCCAGCACGCTCAATCACCGCGCCGACCGCGATCTGGAAACCATCTGTCTGAAGTGCATGGAGAAAGATCCGGCGCGCCGTTACGGCTCCGCCGAAGCTGTCGCAGAAGATCTGGAACGGTGGCTGCGGGATGAACCGATTCTGGCCCGGCCCAGCAGCGCCTTTACCCGCACGATCAAATGGATCAAGCGCCGTCCCGCCGTGGCCGCGCTGGTCTGGGTGGTGCTCACCGCCATCGTCTTTTTTATCGTGCTCGTGCTCTCCAACGACAACAAACTCCAGCATGAGCGCGATTTTGCCGTGCAACAGGAATCGCTCGCGCGGCTCGCCAAAACGGAAGCGGAAAAGAGCGCGCGTCAGGCCGAGAACAACGCGAAAATCAGTTTGTCGCGCCTCGTGCGTTCGCAAGTGGGCAACGGCATCCGGCTCTTTGATGAAGGGGACGCTTCAGGTTCCTTGCTGTGGATCAGTGAAGCATTGAGTCTGATGAAAAATGATCCGGCTGGCGAAGAGGCGCAGCGGATTCGTTTTGGCATTGTGCTCCGCCAATGTCCGCGCCTCGTCGGTTTCTGGACGGAAAGCGCCGACCTGAGCGCCGCTACCGCCAGCCCGGATGGACGTTTGATTGCGACCGCCTCCCGCGCGGGAATTGTGCATATCCACGACGCAATTTCCGGCGAGTTAATTGGTCCAGCGCTGGAACATACCGGAACGGTTACCCGCGTTACTTTCAGTCCCGATAGCCGAAGACTTGCCACCATCAGCGGCGACAAATCGAAGGACTATTTCGCCCGTGTCTGGGATCTTCACACCGGTAAACTTGTCATTCCGCCGCTTCCAAACACACGCCCGCTCAACGTCGCCACGTTCAGTCCGGACGGCAGCCGCTTGCTGACGGCGGGCGATGATCACAGTGCGCACGTGTGGGATTTGCGCACTGGCAAGTCAACCCTTCCCACGCTGAATCATTTAGGCGAAATTAAATACGCGGCCTTTAGCGCGGATGGGCATTTCATTGTGACTACCAGTCAGGATCACACGGCCATCGTCTGGGATGCCAGCACCGGCCTGGCCGTCACGCCGGCATTGATCCATAAGAACACCATCAATTACGCCGCGTTCAGCCCGGACAACCGCTTCGTCGTGACCGCCGGCGACGATCGGGCCGTGCGCATTTGGGATGTGACCTCCGGCCAGCTTAAGGGCACTCCCTTGCACTTGAACGGAGCGGTTACCCATGTCGAATTCAGTCCCGATGGTCATAAGTTCGTCACTGCCAACACCGACAATACGGCTCGCGTTTGGGATGTCGAAACCGGCGAACCGATCACGCCACCGTTGCCGCACAACACCAAGGTGCTTTACGCCTCCTTCAGCCCGGACGGCCGCCGCATTTTAAGTCACTCGGAAAAAACCAGCCGCATCTGGGATGCCTCCAGCGGCCAGCCGTTGACACCGCCGTTGATCCAGAACGCCGAACTTCTTTATGCCGCCTTCACTCATGGCGGACAGGATGTCATTCTCGTCAGCAAGGATCGCGTCGTAAAAATCTGGAATGTGGCGCTCAGCCAACCGGCGCACCGCACGCTCGAAATGGAACAAGGCGTGCAACACGTGCTCTTCAGTCCGGACAAAACGCAGTTGTTGACCGTAACGGAAAAGAGTGCGCGAGTATGGGACATCGCTACGGGCAATCCCCTCTCCCCTCCGCTCATGGAAAGCTCGGATTCCACCAATCAGAATTCCGATATTCTCGTCGCCCGCTTCAGCCCGGACGGCAAGCGGGTGTTGATGATTTGTCGCAACCAAAAGTTTGTCGCGTGGGATATTCAACGCGGTGAAGCTCTCAAACTGCCGCCGAAATCTGCGGGTGCTCCCAAACAAGGCCGTCCTTTCGCCAAAGCGCCGCCTGCTCTGCGGCAGGAAGTAATGAAGCTGGATAAGACGTTCAACCTCGGAATCTTCAGCGCTGACGGCTCTAAACTGATCGAAGCAGATTATGATCGCATGGCCACGGTCAGCACCGTGCCGCGCGGTCCGCGAATCCCGTTGCGCGGTCATACGGCAGCCATTTTGCACGCTGCCTTCAGTCCCGATGCCACGCGTGTCATTACGGCAAGCGCCGATCACACCGCCCGCATCTGGGACGCCACGCAAAGCAAGCCGGCTTTGTTCATATTGAATCATAAGGACCGGGTGGAGCATGCGGAATTCAGTCCGGATGGTCGTTATGTAGTGACCGCCAGTTGGGACAACACCGCGCGCATTTGGGACGCGAACACGGGCTTGCCGGTGGGCCAACCACTCGAACACAGCGCGGAAGTCCGTTGGGCCACCTTTAGCCCGAACAGTCACGAAGTGGTTACCGCCAGCGCCGATAATACGGCCCGCGTTTGGGATGCGACAACCGGCGAACCGATTACTCCGTTTCTCCAGCATAATGGCTGGGTCATTCAAGCTACGTTCAGCCCCGATGGTGGACGCGTCGTCACCGCGAGCGGTGACAATACTGCCCGCGTGTGGGATGCCGTCACCGGCGAACCGATTTCGCCTTTCCTGCAACACAAGGACCTGCCAAACAGTTCCAATCAAGTGAACAGCGCCATCTTCAGTCCGGATGGCCGCCTCGTGATCAGCGCCGGCATGGATGGCACAGCGCGCGTTTGGAATCTGCCGCCAGATCCCCGTCCGCTGGAAGACCTGCAATCATTGGCCGATCTATTGTCTGGCCGCCGCATCGACCCAACCGGCAGCCTCACCCCGGCGAAATCAAAAACGCTGGAAGATGCCTGGCAACATCTGCGGCATGCGTATCCGCTCGATTTCAAGACCACGCGGGAACAAATCCTCGCCTGGCATGAACAACAAGCCGACAACTGCGAAGAGGCGAAAGACTGGTTCGCCGCCGCATTCCATTTGGATAAATTAATCGAAGCCAACCCCAAAGACCCCGAACTGAAGAAACGTCGCGACGCGGCCCAGGCAGAAATGGAGAAAATCCAGCCCGTCCCGTAAGCTCGACTTACTTTACAGTAACGCCGGCCCCGCTGCTTTGCCCATGACGGAGCATTTTTCCCGGCCGTTCACCGGTATGAACATCGTTTTTCACCACCACCTTGCCGTTAACCAGGAAATAATTAAACCCGGTGGCGTAATGATGCGGCTCCGTGAAGGTCGCGT
>JBEHZA010000057.1:0-16598 GCA_048497895.1 Verrucomicrobiota bacterium | reverse complement strand
AGTTCTTTTTGACCGGACCTTGGGTCGGGCGGAAATAGTTAATGTCCACCCCGGTCGGGACACTGCCGACAACATTGTGCAGGCCGGAACGCTGCTTCATGAGCTGACAATCTTCATCCGAAACGCCCACCACCGCATCGAAACGGGAGGCCGCCATCCGTTCAAAACCCGCCATTCGTTCCCATTGTCCGCGCAAATAGAATTTCTTGAGCGGATTGCCCGCATTTTCATACATGCGCTGCCAGATTTGCGCTTCAACATTGTGCTGAAACAAGAGGGATTTCGTAGTCAAACGATGGCTGGCCGAAGGAAACAGACTTACCGAGGGAAGCAGAAAGTCCGAAATGATCAGATCGTATGCCTTACTGCGATCGAGTTTGCCGATTAATTGCACCATGGCTTCCGATTTATATTTTCCCAAAGCGTAGGGCAGCGGCGAAAAGAGAAAATTGGACAGTAATTCGCCGTAAAAAGCAGGCGTCCGTTTCGGCGTTTCGCGCCAGGGAATCCAATGTTGTGCGTGCGAATATTCAAACGCATCCCGACGGACAGACTCCGGCAGGCCTTCGGGAAACAGGGCCAGATAATCGACTTCGTGCAACTGCTGCAATTCCCGAAGCATGTTATACGTGCGGATTTTTCCACCTGTATCCACCGGATGCAGCGGGCCGCTTTTCAGCCAGAGAATTTTAAGCTTTTTGGACATCAACACGAAATCCGGCACGGATTATTCGACGGTAAAAGTATGTTCAATTTCAACCAGTCCCCGGTACATGGCCCGGTGGGGAATATTCGCACCAGTAGAAACCCGCCCGCTGACGGTCAGAACCTTCAAATCAAAAAAATCACTGTGATATTCCGAGCATTCAACAAAGAGGCCCACTTTATAGTCGCCTTCAATAAAGGGCAGTTCCTTGATCGTTCCCTTGAGGGTGAACGGTTTTCCAGCCGACAAAGAATAATTTTCAACAGTCGGATTTCTTAAATCAACAATCGACACGCGCACGCCGTAAGCAGAATAAATTAACAAATGAAGATCGTTGAGCCGCGTGTTACAGACCGGCAGAATCGTAATCGAAAAGCCCATGGCCTCTCCGCTGACAATGGGATTCGGTGTAAACGTCAATTGCTGCAATTGCAGCGACGCGCCTAAACGGGCCGCGGGGCCGGAACCGTCGAGCTGACTATTGTGTTTCAGTTCCGCGAGGTAAGCGTGCATCTGCTCAGCGACATCCCCCATCCCGACTACCCGCCCGCCTTTCAAATGCAGAATCTGTCCGCACAGTGTTTGCACTGCGGCCATATTGTGGCTGACGAACAAAACGGTGCGCCCCTGGTTGCGCGCCACATCTTCCATTTTTCCCAGGCACTTGGCCTGGAAAGCCGCATCGCCGACGGCCAGCACTTCGTCCACCACCAGAATCTCAGGTTCCAAATGAGCGGCGACCGAAAAAGCCAGCCGCACATACATGCCGGAACTATACCGTTTGACCGGAGTATCGAGAAATTTTTCCACTTCCGCGAAGGCTACAATTTCGTCGAACTTGCGGCGGATTTCGGCTTTCGACATGCCAAGGACGGCGCCGTTCAGATAGACATTTTCGCGACCGCTCAGTTCCGGATGAAAACCAGTCCCCACTTCCAATAAGCTGGCTAAACGGCCGCGCAACCGGATTTCCCCCTCGGTAGGTTCGGTAATCCGGCTCATCACTTTCAGCAAAGTGGATTTTCCGGCGCCATTCCGGCCAATGATGCCGACGACCTCGCCGGGATGAATATCAAAAGATACGTCTTTCAATGCCCAGAATTCCTGGGAACTTGATTGCGCCCCCGCGTTTGCGTCCTGATTTCGCTTCTGAAGCTTGCCGCGCAATGATCGCAGCCCGTGCATCAGATGGTCGCGCAAGGTGTCTTGCGACAACGTCTCGCCCAGCCGGTAGCGTTTGCTCAGGTTCCTGACGGAAATAATCGGTTCGGACATCGTTTGAATTTAGTCGTCTAACGGACCTTAGATAATGTCCGCGAATGATTTTTCGGTGTTCCGGAAGTAAAGCGCTCCCGAAATCATGAGGATGACAGTGACGGACAGGCTTAGCCAAAAGCCGGTCCAATGCGGTTCAAAACTGCCGCCCAGCACGCACCAGCGAAAGCCGTCGATCACGCCTACCATCGGGTTCATATCATACCAGAGGCCGAAATGATCCCGCCAGGCGCTGGAAGTCAAACCCACCGGGCTGACAAAAAAGCCCATCTGCGTGAGAAACGGAACAATGTATTTCACGTCCCGGTATTTCACATTCAACGCACTCAACCAGAGCCCCACGGCGAAAGCCGCCAGAAAGGCCATGAAAAAGAAAAAGGGCAACAACAGCAGCAAAGGTGAAAAAGATACTCCATACCAAACCATCATGCAGAATAGAATCAGCATCCCCACCCCAAAATCCACCAGGCCACTCAACACGGCGCTGGAAGGAATGATCAATCTGGGAAAGTAAACTTTGGTGATCATATTCTGCGAAGCAATCAGCGAGTTGCTGCTCTCGCGCATGGCATTCGCAAAGAAAAACCACGGCACCACGCCAGCCAGACTCATAACGGCATACGGAGCGCCATGACTGGGCACCTTGGCCAGCATGCCAAATACGACGGTGAAAACCACCGTCGTCAGAAAGGGCTGCAAAACCGCCCAGGCAATCCCGATATACGTTTGCTTGTAACGAACAATAATATCGCGCCACGCCAGGAACACGAACAGTTCCCGGTATTGCCAAAGCTCTTCAAAATTGAGCGAAATCAGTCCGGGCCGGGCACGAATTACCCGTTCGTAAGCCGGTCCGGACGTTTCTTTTTCCGATACAACACTCATGCTAATAAATCTGCTCGTTTAACCATTGCTCCGCACAGCGCGGCGATCGTCACGACAAAAGCCGCTCACTACTCGACGGACGTATTCATTTGATGATCGGGTTCATCAGCCGCTGTGACAACCACAGTTTGAACGGCAACGCCAACAGGCGGCCCAGGACCGCTGGGTCCATTTGGATGGCCGAAACCAGCACGCTGGCAGCTCCCGAACCACTCCAATGAGAGATAGCCGCGATCAAAAGCCGGTCAGCGGCATCACGCCGGATCGCCTGGCGTTCATCATCCGTCAATCCCTTCATCCCGGAATAATTCCGGTACACGCCCAGAATATACTGCGCCCATTCCCGCGCCGGCAGTTTCCCCTCGACCGTCTTAAACTGCACCCCGTCTATATTTCCCACGAGTTGGGGCACTTGTTCCAGCCTGATTTTCCACGAAATCTGGTTTTGGCGCACTAAATTCAAACTGGTGATGGATTCCGGGTGTTGCCGCAATAAAATCAATGGCTCTTCCAGATTCGCAAACCGGACGGTTTGGCCCATGCGCAACCACAAATCATAATCTTCCGAATCCAGAGCTTCCTCCCGGTATCCGCCAAACTTCAAAATCAAATCCCGCCGTAACATGACGGATGGATGCACAATCGAATTCTGGAAACAAAGATACCACAGAATGAACCCATGGTTTCGGGAGTACAAGATCGTTTTCCCTGGTTTACCCTGCTCATCAATCCAGGTAAACCCAGTTCCCAACACACCAATTTCCGGATGCGCTTCCAAAAACGTGAGCTGTTTGGCAAACCTCTCCGGCAAGCTGATATCATCCGCATCCATTCGGGCAATGTATTGCCCGCGAGCCGCTTCCAATCCGCGGTTGAGCGATTTTGTCAGTCCCAAATTACGGGGATTTTCCAGCAACCGGAGACGCGGATCATTGAAAGACAATAAGATATCCCGGCTGGAATCCGTCGAACCATCATTAACAATCAAAAACTCAAAATCACCCAGGGACTGGTCTAAAATGCTTTGAACAGCGACACGCAGATACTTCGCCGCATTATATACCGCCATCAGGACCGTGATTTTCGGTAAGCTCACTGAGTCAGATTCATTTTTAACCGGGCCCGGCAGCGTCGTGTCGCCCACACAGCGCCACCAACCCGCAGCACACTCACAGGCTGCTGATGACATTGGACCGCCGTGTGCATATTTTTTCCCATCGGTTTAATCAAGATAAAAGGTTGAGCCGAAATAATTACCTACCAGACAATAGCAAGGAAAAGGACTGTTCAGGACCATCCCGAATCCATACTCCGAATCTGCGTTCAACCGGCGCAATCCTACGCCGGATTCTACCCCGATACCAAACAAAAATGGCGTTTCAACTTGATTTACAAGTTGTTCCATCCGTATAGCATGATCAGCCATGCGGTTAAAACGCGCTCGCCAACCATCCGAATTTGGTTCGGCCGGATAACCCGGCTGCCTGCTATGCCTGCGCGCATTCTTGGAATCTCCGCCTACTATCATGATAGCGCGGCCGCGTTGCTGGTCGATGGCCGGATTGCCGCTGCCGCTCAGGAGGAACGCTTTACCCGCATCAAACACGACTCCTGCTTTCCCGCCCAAGCGGTGGAATATTGCCTCGCGGAAGCCGGGCTGCGGCCTGAAGAACTGGACTACGTGGTTTTCTACGACAAGCCATTGATTAAATTCGACCGGTTGCTGGAGACTTATCTGGCCTATGCTCCGGCAGGACTGTCTTCGTTTCTCAAGGCTATGCCGCTCTGGCTTAAGACCAAGCTGCATCTGCCAAGAGAAATTCGCGCTTCCCTGCACGGCAAATTCACTAAACGGATTGCCTTTACCGGTCATCACGAAGCGCATGCGGCAAGCGCGTTCTTCCCCTCCCCGTACGAAGAAGCCGCCATTCTGACTCTGGACGGCGTCGGTGAATGGGATACCGCCAGCATTGGTCATGGCCGGGGTAATCAGATTCAACTGCTCAAAACGCTCTCTTTTCCCCACTCGCTGGGATTGCTCTACAGCGCGTTTACTTACTTTGCCGGTTTCAAGGTCAATTCCGGCGAATACAAGCTGATGGGCCTCGCCCCCTACGGCGAGCCTAAGTATGTGGACCTCATTCTTGATCGATTGGTGGACTTGAAGGCCGATGGTTCGCTGGCACTGGACATGCGGTATTTTAATTATTGCGCCGGCCTGACCATGACCAGTCCCGAGTTCGACCGGTTGTTCGGCGGTCCGCCCCGCCAGCCCGAAGGACAGATCACGCAACGCGAGTTGGATCTGGCCGCTTCCATCCAGGCCGTGACCGAACGGGCGATAATCAATATGGCCCGCACAGCGAAAGCATTGACCGGCGCGAAATACCTTTGCCTGGCCGGCGGCGTGGCGCTCAATTGCGTGGCCAATGGCAAACTGCGGCGCGAAAAAATCTTTGACGATCTCTGGATTCCGGCCGCCGCGGGCGATGCCGGTGGCGCGTTGGGCGCGGCCGCATTTGTGCATTATCAATTGCTCGATCACCCCCGGCGCACAAATGGCGCCGATGCCATGCAAGGCGCGTTGCTGGGCCCTCACTTCACCAACGATGAGATTCGAGCGTTTCTCGACACCGAAAAAGCCGCCTACACTTACCATCCGCAAGAACCCGCGTTGCTGGCGGTTGTGGCTCAAGCTATCGCGGACGGCCAGGTCGTTGGCTGGTTTCAAGGCCGCATGGAGTTTGGCCCGCGCGCGCTCGGTGCCCGCAGCATTCTGGGCGATGCCCGGAACGAATCGATGCAGGCCACGATGAATTTGCGGATAAAATTCCGGGAATCGTTCCGGCCTTTCGCCCCTAGTGTGTTGCGCGAGGATGTCTCGCACTATTTTGAACTCGACGACGATTCTCCCTACATGTTGCTGACCGCAGATATTTGCGCATCGCAACGATGCACGCTTAACGATGAGCAACAGCGCCGGATGAAAGACCCGGATTTGCGCCAGCGCGTCAACGTCAAGCGTTCCACCATTCCGGCCGTGACCCACGTTGACCTGTCGGCCCGCGTCCAGACCGTTGATGAGCCGCGCCATGGCCGTTACTACCGGCTGCTCAAAGAATTCAAGCGCCAGACGGCTTGCAGCGTCATCATCAACACCAGTTTCAATATTCGCGGTGAACCCATCGTCTGTACGCCGCAGGACGCTTACCGCTGTTTCCTCGCGACGGATCTGGATATGCTCGTGCTGGAAAACTGTGTCCTGCTCAAGCGCGAACAGCCGCCAACCTCGAACGCGCAACAGCAGCACTATCTCGACTCCTTTCAACTCGACTGACCCAATCTGTATGATCAACCCCTTTAAAGAGGTTAATTGGAATCCGGACCGGGCCGCCGTCCGTAAATTTGCGGTGAGTTTGATCATTGGATTTCCGTGTCTCGCATTGCTGCTTTGGGCCTTGAAGTGGTTGACCGGTGGTCACCCAAACCCGCACGTGCTGTGGGCGCTATTCTCCGGCACACTAAGTGGGATTGTTTTCTGGCTGCTGCCGGACCTTGCCAAACCGTTTTATCTCGCGTGGTATTTCCTCGCTTGCTCCGTCGGCATAGTCGTGAGTAATGTGATTCTAGCCGGGTTTTATTATGTGGCGATAACGCCGGTGGGGCTTTTGCTGCGTGCCTGTGGACGACAACTGTTGCGGAAGCGCTTCGATAAAAACGTCCCCAGCTATTGGGTGGATGCGCCCAAACAGACGGACTCAACCCGCTACTACCGCCAATACTAGTGACTCGTAACATGAGCGAAGAACAGAAAAAGGCTTTTGAACAGGCGGGAAATGAATCCTCCTCCAGCCTGGTCAGTGAATTTTTCCAGATGCTTCGCGAGAACAAGAAATACTGGATGATTCCACTCATCATGTTCCTGTTGCTGCTGGGCGTAATCATTATTTTGGGCAGCACCGGTGCTGCTCCCTTTATCTACACGTTGTTTTAAGTCTTGTTTCGGATCATGCTTTCTGTCGCCCAAAATCCCGCTTGGTTCATGATTTCGCCCGGCTCTCCAATGCTGAAAGGCTGCTCCCGATGAAACGCGTCCTGTTGCTGGCTATTCTCGGAGGTCTGGCATTGTGGCGTCCGCAATTGGGTAACAGCCTGTTCCGCCAGTTGGAAATTATGCTGGAACGGCTGGCCCGGCGTCCGATCTGGGCTTTGACTGTGGTCGCTCTGTTTTCGCTGCTCTTGAGTGGAACTATTCCGGCGCTCATTGGGTTTTCGCCGCCGCACGTGCATGATGAATTCGCCAACCTCCTCGCAGCGGATACGTTTGCCCATGGCCGGGCCACCAATCCCACGCATCCGCTCTGGGTCTTTTTTGAAGGCATCCACATCATTCAACAGCCTTCCTATATGTCCAAATACCCCGTCGCGCAGGGCCTCCTGCTCGCGCTCGGGCAAGTCCTCACCGGCCAGCCGGCGGTCGGCTTGTGGTTGAGCGCCGCCCTTGCCTGCATGGCCTTGTGCTGGATGTTGCAGGCCTGGGTTCCCGCGCGCTGGGCTCTGCTCGGAGGTCTGCTGGCGGCCACTCATCCCGTCATCTTGAAATGGTCCCAGGTTTATTGGGGCGGTCTTGAAGCCGTCACGGGTGGAGCCCTCATTCTCGGTGCGTTTCGACGCATCCTGGATGGGCCCCGCACGCGTGACGGTATCCTTGCCGGTATCGGATTGGCTTTGCTGGCCAACAGCCGCCCCTATGAAGGCTTCGTGCTCTCGGTCATTGTCATTGGGACATTGCTCGTGATCATCGGGCGCCGCAAATCGCCCATGTGGCCCGTGCTCATTCAACGCGTAGTGCTGCCGGTGGCCGTGGTCATGTCCCTCGTCCTCGGCCTCCTCGGTTACTACAATTATCGCGTCACCGGCAATCCACTCCATATGCCTTATATGGAGTATGAAAAACAATATGCCGTCGCTCCCTTCATGGTCTGGCAAAAGCCCCGGCCCGAACCCGTGTACCGCCACCCCTTCATCCGCGATCACATGGTTAAATACGCGCTGGGTGAATACGAAGAACAACAAACGCTCTCCGGTTTTCTGCACGCGACCTGGCAAAAATTCAGCGGCCTCACCACCGTCGCCTTCTGGTATTTCCATCCGGCATTGGTCTGGCTGGCCGTGTTTTGCCTTCCGCTCATCGCTTTGTTGCGCGCCTTGCCCCGCGACCGCTGGCTGAAACTCGCCGCGTTGATTTTCAGTTTGTTCATGCTCGCGCTCGTTTTGGAAACCTGGATGTGGGATCGCTATGCAGCCCCCATTGCCGCCGTAGTCCTGCTGCTGATCATCGGCGCCTTGCGCCAGTTGAAGCTCTGGCAGTGGCGCGGAAAACCGGTGGGTCTGCTCGCCGCCCGCATCATTGTGCTCCTCTGCCTCGCTGCGCCCGTCCCCTGGACCTTGATCCGCGCCCGTGAATGCTGGGCCGATGAAGTCCATGCCACACCCGTCTTCTTTCCCGCCACGCACTTGCGCACTGAAGACTTCCCTAAACTCCACTGGGATTGGCAACGCCAGGCCATGATCCGCGACCTCACCGCCACCGGTGGCAAGTATCTCATCATCGTTCGTTACAATGCCACTCAACGCGTTCATGACGATTGGGTGCATAACGCGGCTGACATTGATGGTTCACCTGTCATTTGGGCGCGCGACATGGGCCCCGAACAAAACCTCCTGTTGCTCGCCTACTATCGCGAGCACCAACCTGACCGCCAAATCTGGCTCCTCGAACCGGGCCAGACACCGCCCAAGCTCGTCCCTTACTACACCGGCACACCTGCCAATCGCTAATCAATCCCTGGGCAACGACCGTCCCGGGTTGCAGCGATGTCGCCCCTTAAGGGTTTCGAAAATTCAGCCACGCTACCTGCGCGCCACGAATTCACCCTTCCAAAACCATCTACCGCTCTCTCAACACCGCGCAATTTCTCACTTCCCCTTATACCCTTCCCACAGCCACTCCAACGCTCCCGGTAAAGTTTGTCGCGTCACCCGCCCATCCGTATGACCCGCCGCTTCCGCGAACACATAACGATACGCGTAACCCTTCCCCTTTAACGCCGCGGCCATCCGTTGATTCGCCATCACCCAATTGTGCAGCGATGCCTCATCCCGTTTTGAACCGCCGTCGTTTTCGCTTACCTCCAGCCACACCCGCAATGGCTTGTGTTCACTCTGCGGAATCAAATGCTCATGATACTCCCATGCCCCATGCGGTGATGCCGGGTTCAACGGCGATTGCTGGTTCACATATGTCCCCGAATACGTCAGCACCCGGCGATATAACTCTGGATGAAACCACGCCATTGAGAACGCCGCCGCTCCCCCCGAACTCCCGCCCATCGTCGCCCGTCCTTCCGGGTCCTTCGTCAACGTCACGTGATACTCCCGCTCAATCCGCGGCAACACCTCAGACTCGATGAACTCCGCGTACAAGCCCGACACCGTATCATACTCCAGCCCTCGCTCACTCCCCTGCGCATCCCCACCGCCGGAATTGATCATAACCGCAATCATCACCGGCACCCGTTTCTCGTGGATCAAATTATCGAGCGCCTTCGGCAATACTCCCAGATAACCCATGCCATCCTGCGCCACGATGAACGGCGCGGCTGTCCCCGGCACATACTGCTTGGGAATATACACCGCCACCTTCCGTTGATACGGCACCGTCCCCGGTCGATTCTTCGCAATGCCCGGATAAATCTTACTCTCCTCCGAATTCATCACAAATTGATGAATCGTTCCCTGCGGCACCCCTTCCCGCACCGTCAACTCCGGCGCATTCGCATAGACAGGCCCGATGGCAAACTCCACGTTATCCTTCGTCCGCGCCGGCGTCGCATTCGTGCTCACCGTCGCCGCCGGCGCACCCGCCTCTGCTGCACCGGTCAAATTCGTCATCGCCGCCACTCCCAAACACGTCATCACCACCAATAAAATTTTTCTCATAAGCGAACCTCCATCCTCACACACTCCCCATCCCACGTAAAGAATCCTTCGCCCATTGGGTGAGATTGAAAGTGGTGGGCAAAACGGCTGGCGAGTGCTGCAACCAGCGTGTTGGGTCTTTTCTCCTCCGCCGTGGAGGAGAAAATTAAAAAGAGGAGGCCAATAAATCGATTCCTTCCAGCCGTTCTTTCGCTCCCAGACGTTCATCTGTCCACTAATTTTAATCGCACACCCGCCCATTCCGCCTTTAAACCACCCCAGATAAAAAACCCGCCAGGCAAGAGCTTCGAGCCATCCCCATATCCCATTTCATCCGTGTACATCCGTGGTAAATTTTTCCCCTTTTGCGTGTTCCGCGTATTCCGCGGTTAAACTCCCCTTCGAACTTGGGATTTCTTTCGGATTTCGCCATTCGGATTTAAGATTTCTCAACGCACTCTCTTCTTCAGCACATAATCATCCGCCGTCATCGACACCAGCTCATACCCCTCCTTCGCCAGCGTGTTCAACGCCACGTTCAGGAAGAACGTCCGGTCATCCGCCCGTTCCGGCTTTTTCATCCGGATAAACTGAGTGCCGAGAAACTCCACCGCCCCATTCGGCCGGACGAAGTGCGAATTGGCAATTCCATCCCAGTGCAACGTCACATACTCAAACGGCGCCACGGAATTCCCCTCCGCCGCTTTCACTGGCCGTAAGAAAGGCACTACCCACACCCCCGCCAGCAAGACCGACCCTAACAGAATTGTCATTATTTTTTTCATAAGCATTAACGTTTAATTTTTCCCAATCGCTTCTCCTTCAACCCGAAAACCACCCGTCCAGGTAAGTCCTAGTTCCATCGCGCCCTGGCTGAATTCAATTAAGTCATTAAGATTTACTTCACAGGCGTCATTCATAAATACACCACCCACCCCCCAACGGTTGCGATTTGATTCCGCCCCCCCTCTTTCACGACGCGCCTCCGCCAGAGTATCCCTGAATAAGCCTGACACACCTCGATTAGCCCTGACAAAAAGCTCTCTGGGAGCGGCATGTTACACCTTTGACCTTTCATCATTCCTCAATTCGTGCCGCTTCGTGAAAATTCGTGTAACCCCGGCTTCGCCATTCTTTCGGATTTCATCATTTGAAACTTCATCATTGGAGAATTTCGGAGGTTCTTCATTCTTAATTCCGCCTTCTTCATTTCCCCCAATTATCCCGGAATAGCCCGTAATATCCCATACAGCCACTCCTCGCCAACAACCACCAATCACCACCGCAACCAATTGATTTTAATCCAGTTAACACGAAAACAGGCTCCTTCACTTATTAAAATTTCTAATCTCGAGGAAATTTATCCCATACACCCTTTTGCCCCTTGCCGGGCGGTCTTTCCAGTTCGATCACCCCAAGCGGCACTCGTCCACTTTGTCCCCATCCGTGTGGATTGGCGTTCATCGTAGTTTGATCGATTTCCTCCCCTTTCGCGTGCTTTGCGTATTCCGCGGTTTAACTCCCTTTCTTTCGGATTTCGTCATCCGGCAATTCGTCATTTTCCCCGCTACTGACCTCCTATAGAATCACACCAAATGAACTTTGTATTTCCCACCATGGGAAATTCAGCGATTTTGTTAAAACCTCCTGACCGCTCTTACACTATTACCTCAAAGGCAGCAACCGGACGCGCTGCCGTACCTCATCCACGGACACCAATGCCCCCTGCTCCAATTCCACGGAAAACTGCCGCAAGGTTCTGATAACGAATGGACCGAGATGTTCCGGCGAAACGTCTTGTGCCCGGATTTGAATCACGCTGGGAGTGCCAGCCTGAGTATTGGCGAGGATTGTGCCAAAATCGAGATCATGCGTAAAAACAATCCAACCTCCGTCGTGCGCGAACCGCATAATTTCCCGGTCCGTACTTTGAGGATCGCCCAACTCGCGCCAATGCGTCGCCTCCCATCCCGCCTGACGAAGGTAAGGCACCCACGCCGGACTGAGATTCATGTCCACCAGCAGCTTCATCCGGCCACTAGAACTACTTCCTGCTCCTCCACCCGCCAGGCCGCATACGATATTGCCTGATCAATGTCCTCCGCTTCCAAATAGGGATAAAGCTCTAGGATTTCGGCGCGGGATTTGCGGGCACCCACCAGCCCCACAATTGTGCCCACCGTCACCCGCAACCCGCGAATGCACGGCTTGCCCCCCATCACCGACGGGTTCAGAGTAATGCGATCCAATTTCGGCATGCCCCACTTGTACGCCATGCCCGACCAAAATCCAAGCCTCTTTCCGTTTATTACCCCTCCGCCAATCAGGGCTGAAAGCCCGCCATGTGACAGCCCGGGCTGAAGACCCGGGTAACCATCCTCACACACTTCAGCTCTGTAAGAACACCACGTAAATCATCCGACCGAATGCTCAACGAAACCCAACCTTTTGCTTGCCCGCCAACCGATTTCGCACAAGACTTATCTCAAGGAAACCACATACCACAAGAAACTGAGACGGTAAATACGTTGAAAATAATTTCCCGGGCTAAATGTAATATTTGATAAGTTTGCACGGAACCGGAAGGTAATTAAAGCTATGCGAGGTTTATTGGTAAGAGTTGGAATTGATGCAACTTCAGGCAACTGGAATGGTCCAGTTGATTCTACGACACACGAGTTCGTTTATGTGCCGATACCCGAAATATTGGATTCACGACCGGGTTATGCGAAACCTTACAACTTCGTTTCACCTGCACTGAACCGCGCCGGATTAAATCTACCGCCACATTTGCGCGATAAATCAATGCACTTGGACCCGGATTTCGACTATCTAACATACGGCGATCAGGGCGAGCGAGCAAAACAGGTACAGAAGCTCAACCGAGGTGACTTAATTGTCTTTTATGCTGGATTGGAGGATCGGATTTACCCAAGACCGTTGGTCTATGCGATCATCGGACTCTACGTTGTCGAGTCCATTACTTCTGCCTTTGCTGCCCAAGAAAGCATTTGGGACAACAACGCCCACACACGTCGCAACCTCAAACAATTAGCAACCGACATTGTGGTACGTGCACAACCTGATATTTCGGGACGATTGGAGCGGTGCATCCCTATCGGCTCCCATAGAACTCCAGAAGGAGCGCCCCACAAAAGCAAATCTTACCGGGTAGATCCAATAACCCTAAAACAGTGGGGTGGCTTAGATGTAGCCGATGGGTTTCTCCAAAGGAGCGCTCGACTGCCGGTATTTAACGACGCCCGCACATTTTACAGTTGGTTCAAGGCACACAACCCGAAGCTGATTCAAAGGAATAATTAAGTCATGCCAAGCTACTATTTCTACAAAATGACAGTGGATGATGGGGGTGCTCCTTGTGTGGAACATGGCCTTTTGAGTTTAGCCATCTGCAAGCCGGGCATCAGAAGTTCGGCTGTTGAAGGGGACTTTATTATCGGATTCGCTGCGAACTCTTTATCGAGAGATAATCGACTAATTTACATCGCCAAGATTAATGAGCCAAAGCTGATCAATGGTGATTACTTCAAACCCGGTCAATATCGTAATAGATCTGACTGCATTTACGACTGGAACAATGGAAAATTTCATGTCCAACCTGCGGGTAAATATCATGGGAGTTTAAGTGATCTGCTTCACGATCTGGGCGAGCCTCCGAAATATGAAAAAGCAAATACTTTGCTGAGCACCCAGTTCTGCTATTTTGGGTGCAAAGGCAATGCCGATTATAAAAAGTTATTTCCAGCCGTTAAGGAGGCTGTAGAGAGTCTCAAACAGGGCCACAGACTAAATCACTCTGAAAAATTGGCTTCCGAACTTAAAACAATGGTGGAAACGTGTTGTGCATTAAACGATCCATGCGAGTTGGGAAAGCCAACACAAAAGCCTAAGCGAGGAGTTAATCATCGCGGCGGCGCAAGCGGCTACTGCTGATGCATACTCACTCAAGAAGGGATTTCACGGAAATTAAAGTTCTGTATTCACAGTTTTTGCACCTCAGTTTACGGCAAAGAATTTTTGAACTTTGAGCATTCAGGCAGACGCTGCAACTTGTCGGATTAACTTGAATACAGACCGAAGCAAAAGACCATGAACATTCAGATAATTGAAGCGGTTGAGAGTTCGATCGACAAGCTGGTGGACGGCTTCATTTACAAAAAATGGCATCACCGAGTCGAGCATTCATTGCATTGCGAACTCTTTGGCTTGCTGAAGGAATTCCCAATCTTAAGGACAACAATCTCGGGCAAAAATTTCTCAACGCAATTAGTTCATAAGGAGTGGCCAGAACCAAAGCCACGACCGAACCACAATCGGAGAGGGAACTTTGATCTGGCGATACTTCAACCTCATGATTGCACTGAAGACGTGCATCATTTCCGTTATGGCAAACTGCCGGTAGCAGTTGCTATCGAGGTCGGACTGAATTACGAACTGGAGCATCTACTGGGAGACGTTCATAAGCTGAGACACAGTGATATTCCAGCCTGTTACCTTATCCACTTCGCCACAGAACACGGTCGTGATCAGGAAGGCGTTCTTCACGAGGTAGCAAGGCTAATCGCTGCAGAAAGTCGAAGCCGCATCAAAATTGCCTATGCCGATTTTGGAGTTCATAAAATGAGAAAACTTAGCGAATCGGCTATTACCGACATAACTGTAACACAATAATTCAAATCAACGTTTTAACTGTTCCAATTGTCGCCGGGTATATACCACGCCTAATGCCGTTTTAACATCAGCGTCAATTAGCGGTTAACCAATTCCCACTTTTCAACTTTGAACTTCTCCCTCTCCCCTGCCATACTCCCTTCATGCGTGAGCAATCGTTGAAATTTCTCGAAACCCTGGTGAACACTCCCAGCCCCTCCGGTCACGAAGCGCGGGGACAGCGCGTTTGGCTGAATTACATTAAGGACTACGTCGATGAAACGTTTTCTGATGCCTATGGCAATGCCGTGGGGGTGCTCAATAAAGGCGGTTCACCACGGCTCATGCTCGCTGCGCACGCCGATGAAATCGGCATGGTCGTGAATTTCATCGATAAAGACGGCTTCGTGTATGTCAAACGCCTCGGCGGCATCAATCCCGCCATCACCAAGGCCCAGCGCGTCATCATTCACAGTCAGGACGGCCCGATCAAAGGCGTCGTCGGCAACGTCGCCCCGCATCTGACCAGAGGCGATGATGAACCGCGCCTGCCGAAAATCCACGACATCTTTCTCGACATCGGCGTGGGCAGCCGCAAGGCCGCCGAGAAACTCATTCAAGTCGGCGACCCCATCACGCTCGACGATCACTTTGAACTCCTTCGCAACGACCTCGCCGTCGCGCGCGCCTTTGATAACCGCATCGGCACCTTTGCCGTCGCTGAAACCGCGCGGCTGCTGAGTGAGTCCAAGCCGAAGTTCGACGCCGAAATTTCTTTCGTCTCGAATATCATGGAGGAAGTCGGCCTGCTCGGTGCGCGTCAGATTGCCTACACGCTGAAGCCGGATGTCGCGCTCGTTGTCGATGTCACTCACGCCACCGATTATCCGACCGTCAGCCAGATTCAACACGGCGACATCAAACTGGGCAAAGGCCCCAGCGTCACGCACGGCAGTTGCAACCATCCCGAAGTCGTGAAGCGCATTGAAAAAGTGGCGAAAGCCGAAGGCATCAAGCTCCAGCACGAAGCCATCTCCGCCACCAGCGGCACCGATACCGATGTCATCTTCTGGACCCGCGGCGGCATTCCCAGCGCCCTCATCAGCCTGCCGAACCGCTACATGCACTCCTCCGTGGAAATCGTGAATCTGAAAGACCTGGAAAAAATCCCACAACTCATGTCCGCCTTCGCCCGCTCCCTGAAATCCGGCGAAGAATTCAAAGTAAAGATTTAAGCAACGGACGCGCTACGAGACCGGCACTTCCCCCGTCGGGCAAACATTCCTGTCTGCCGGTTCACGCGACTTTCCAGTCGCCACGAAACACCGAACTCGAAAGTCCGGTAAACCAGTAGGTTGGAAAATCTGCTCTACATCGTTATGGGAACGCCCGTATGGAGTTCCACCTTCAGGGGGCTGCGCATGCTTAGACGCAACGCGCATGATAATTTTAACGCGTTAAACCAAATGAACACCCCACCGTCTAAAAACGGAACTCCATACTTCTTACGCACCAAAGAATCCGCCCATCGCCTATTCCCCTCTTTTAACCCGTTTAACCTTTCAACCTGCGGTCCGACGGCACCAGACATTCTTTCGGATTTCGTCATTTCCCCTCGTCACTTAGAAACCGTATTCGTCATCTGCGGCGGCGCTTTCGGTGTCACCACATTGCCCCCCCGTTGCAGGTAGAGCAACTGCATCAACGCGGCTGCGCCATTGCGCAACACCACCGGCCCAAGCTTCTGCTGCAAATCCGTTTGATCCTTAATATCCGTCACAATCTCGTTCTTAATCCCCAGGTCCACCTCAAATTTCTGCTCCGGATTGCGCAAGCTGGACTGCCGCAATTTTCCCAGACTCAAATTTAAAGTCTCAATCCCATCAAACTTCGGTGGTTCCTTCTTCGCTTTGGCGCCATTCTTTTTGCTCTCCCGGTCTTTCGCCTCGTTCAACTTATCCTGCAACGCCGTCACATTGGACTTCCCGGTTTTGCTCTCCACAATGTTCACTTCGGCCAGATTGAAACGCAACAGCTTCAGGTGAAACCGCCGTTCCGCCAGCGCCTGACGGTCATACTC
>JBEHZA010000056.1:0-16858 GCA_048497895.1 Verrucomicrobiota bacterium | reverse complement strand
GGACGGCCGCTGTCCGGGGCTCGAAAGTGTGTTACACCTGCGGCTCGGTGAAGGGCATCCCGTGCGCTTGCGCCACGGCCTGACAGGTTACTTTTCCATCCTGAAGATTAAGGCCGCCACGCAGCGCCGGTTGCAATTGGCAGGCTCCCGCCAGACCATGATCGGCGAGCAATTCAATGTAGCGATAAGTGACATTTGTCAGTGCCTGAGTAGCGGTGCGGGCGTAGGCAGCGGGCATGTTGGCCACACAGTAATGCGTGACGCCTTCTTCCACGAAAACCGGATCGTGATGTGTGGTGGCACGGGACGTTTCCGCACAACCACCCTGATCAATCGCAATATCCACCAGCACACTGCCGGGCCGCATGCGCCGGAGCATTTCGCGGTTGATCAATTTTGGCGCTTTGGCGCCGGGCACCAGTACCGCGCCAATCAACAAATCCACGGTGGGCAGCAAATCCAGCAAATGCGCCTCGCTGGAATAAAGCGTGTGCGCGGTGTGCAGGGTAATATCGAGAAAGCGCATTCGCTCTAAATCCACTTCCAGAATCGTGACATCCGCGCCCAGGCCAGTCGCCATGCGCGCGGCGTTAATACCGGCGGCGCCACCACCCAGAACGACCACACGTCCGGGCAATACTCCGGGCACACCGCCGAGCAAAACGCCGCTGCCGCCAAAATGTTTCGCCAGAAAATAGCCGCCAACCAATACGGACATGCGGCCAGCGATTTCGCTCATCGGCTCAAGCAAGGGCAACCGCCGGTTCACCTCAATGGTTTCATAGGCCAGCCCGGTGACTTTGGATTTCAGCAGGGCCTCCGTCAGCGGTTTGCTGGCAGCCAAATGGAGATAGGTGAAAAGAATTTGTCCGGCGCGCAACAACGCAAACTCAGAAGGCTGAGGCTCCTTCACTTTCACGATCAGCTCACCGCGCGCGAAGACTTCGGAATGATCGGCAACCAGAGTGGCCCCGGCTTGTTCGTAATCGCGATCCGGATAACCGGTCCCGGCGCCAGCGCCCCGCTCGACCACCACTTGATGACCGCGTTTAATCAGTTGATAGGCGGCCGATGGCAGCAAGCCAACGCGATATTCCTGTTCCTTGATTTCCTTCGGCACCCCGATAATCATAGGCTTTACCGTCCGGTTAAATCTCGATCAGGTCTTTGGGAATCGACTTTTTATTGCGCCGCAGTATCTGATCGCACATCTGCACAAAGGACTGGGCTTTGACATCGTGCGGGTTCAATTCCAGATATTTTTCCATGGAAGCACGCGCCTGCCAGACGTTGCCGAGTTTAAATTGACTCATCGCCAGACCGTTCCAAGCCCCAAAATGGTCCGGATTTAATTTCAATACCCGCTGACAATCTTCAATGGATTCCGCGTAGTCTTTCATTTTCCAGTTGGCGATGGCCCGGCGATTCCACCCTTCCGCGAAATCAGGATATTGTTTTACCACGGTATCGAGGATGGCCAGGGCTTCCTTGTTCTTATGTTCATCCATGGCCTTGTCGGCCTGAACCAATAGCCGATTGGCTTTGGGCCCGGCCTGATTAAGCCAGAGCGAGCTAAGGGATTTGTTAGCCAGATTCCGGACTTCCGGCGACTCCGAATGCAGGGCTTGCACCAATTCGTCCTGGGCTCCGACATCAATCAAATCCAAGGCAGCATAGACCTGTTCCTTGTGTCCGCCGGAAATCAATTTCTGGTAGAGCTGATGCTTGTGCCAGGCGGTGTGCTGCCACAGGACATGGGCATAGAAAGCCACCATGAAGCTGATCGTGACAACATAAAGGCGTCGCAAAAGCGGAGTAAACAGCTGTTGCATAAGCTGAATATAGGGGGATTTTACCGCTGAGCGCAAGCCTGTGCTGACCGCACAAGATGCGGACGGAAAGCCCGCATACCTAAGCCCGCTGACGTTTCCAGTGGGTAACCTTCTTGCGCAAACTGGCGGCGGTCAGCCAATACCAACGTTCATACTGGCGCAAGGCGCGGGAACGTTCGGTGGCATCGTCACGGATAAACTTCGTCGGCACAGTGTTATCCGGTGCGACCGGATTTTCAAACACGGCATACAAACGGGTGCCGGGCAAATCGCCATCCAGCGCTTCCACTTTACGAACCTTGAAGCCGGTCTTTTGCGCGAGCCGCTGAAGCGTGCGAGGCGAGAAAGAATAATTGTGGGCGATGTGAAAAAAGTGCGAGAGCCGGGAACCGGGGGCTTCGATATTCGGCACTTCGATCACCAACAGGCCGCTGGGATTCAGCAGTTTCTTCAGCGTCAGAAAAACTTTAGTGGGGCTGATCGTGTGCTCGAGCACGTGGTTCATGACCACGAGATCAAAAGTGCGTGCCTTCAGTTTGGGCGCCACTTCCTCCAGTAAACCGGTGCGAACATCCAGTTCCTTGTGTTCGCGCGCAAATTCCGCATGTCCATGATGCGGTTCGATGCCGATGACCGCACCCAGACCGCCTACAGTTTCTTTAATGCGGGAAAGCAGGGCGCCCACACTGCAACCAATCTCCAACACACTCATCCCCGGGCGAAGCATGGGCTTCAGGTGTTCAAAGAGCGGTTTGATCTTGGGCAAACGGCGTTGGAAAAACTTTTCGTCCGGCGTGGACTCATCTTTGTAATCACCCCAGTACTTGTGATGATAGAAGTCGGCAAATTCATCGTCGGTGGGCCGGGGATTGGTGTAAACCAGTCCGCAGCCCTCGCAGATGACGGTGTTCAAATCAGAACCATGCCGTCCCTTCCGGGCAAAAATCCGGTGGGAAGCGCTGCCGCACAAGTCACAGACTTGTGTCGTCTCTGTCACGGCTGTCGTCATTAGTGTCCCGATTGAAAACCGAATCCACCTCGTGGACAATTACTTTTATTCCATTTTGGTCATTCGCGCAAGTAAGAGGGGCAGAATGTGTGCCAGAAGTGGCTGTTTTGCAGGGAATTTAAAGATTTCGGACACTTACTTCCGCCGCTGACAAGCACGCAAAAATATAGGAATGTCATTCCTGACACATCGATAATGGATCAGCGGCAGCTAACTTCGTTTACAAAAGTAAAAGGCCGGTCAGCGCCAGAACCGGTCTTTTTACTTTTTTCTGTCGTGCTCCGTTCCTCCTTAATTTAACCGGTCCGTGTGAATATCCGGTTGCACCACTTTGCCGGTCTCGGCTGAGAGAATGATTGCGCCAAGATCCACTTCTTCAGTGGTATTTTTTGGTTTCGTTACCCACACCCGCACCTTCCACACGGGCAGACCATCGCTGCCGCGTTCGAGTTTGGGTGCGGTCGCGGTCACTTTCAGGTTATTCAGAATGGGTTCCTTGAGCGCCGTTTGAATGGCCGCCGGTGAATCCACTTTGATTTTTTGCGGGTCCAGCGGCTGATCCGCTCCCAGGATCGGCTCCAGCAGCCGCAAGGGGCGTTGCACGGTCAGCATCTTGCCCGCACCGAATTTTACCTCCACCGCCTTCAAGGCAGCAGTGCTGTCGTAGTACACGATGTACCACACATTCGGGGTTAACGATCCCAGCGACTTCTCGGAACGAATCTGCACGATTTTGTTGTGCGATTGTTCGCCGATGTACTTATTGCCCAGCTTTGCCAGTTGCAGTGCCGTCGGTTCATCGGCCCGCAAACTGGATGGTGAATACGCCAGCCCCACGGCCAGCAGGCATGCCCAGGCCCAGGTAGGTATGTTGCATGTTTTCATGGGCAAATATCGCTCATCTGCTGCGTCATGGATAGGGTCAAAGACCTTTTGCGCCCGCGCCTCAGGGATAACCGGCCGTATTCCGGGATCGGGTCTATACCCTATCCTGTGCGATACGACGTTCAGAGAGTGGTTAAAAGGGGCGGGACGTTGGATGAGACACCGAGTAACGCGGTCACCTGATTCCAACGTTAATCGGCCTGCTGCAATTCCTGAACCATGTAGGGGGCGAACTCGGCGTGCAAGTATGGGGGAATGCGGGCTTTGAAGCGGGCTACCGGACCGTCGTAATTCCGTTCCATCACCTGGGCCACGGCGTGCAACCTGGCCATCACCGAAGCGGCATCGTGCGGAATGGAAAGTTCCACAAATTCACGAACAGGGCGCAAGACGGTGCCGAGTTCTGCCAGGAGATCCGGAAAACCAGCCTGTGTTTTGGCGGAGACAGCGACGGCATAGGTAAATTGCTCCCGGTATTTTCCAATGACAGAATCATTTTCAAACCGGTCGATTTTATTGAAGACCATCAGCGTCGGCTTATCTCCGGCGCCGATTTCCTTCAACACTTCGTTCACCGTTTCGATCTGTTCGTCCGCTTGTGGGTGGCTGGTATCCACCACGTGCAACAGCAGGTCGGCCTGCACGACTTCCTCCAACGTGGCTTTAAACGCTTCGACCAGCCGATGCGGGAGTTTGCGAATGAAACCGACCGTATCGGACAGGAGCACGTTCTGATTCGTCGGCAGGCGCAAGCGGCGCGTGGTCGGATCCAGCGCGGCGAAAAGTTTGTCTTCCTCCAGCACCGCCGCACCAGTGAGGGCATTGAACAACGTGGATTTGCCGGCGTTCGTATAACCGACGATGGAGGCGAGCGGCCATTGGCTGCGCTGACGTCCGCGGCGCTGGGTTTCCCGCTGGCGGCGCACGGTGTCCAGTTCCAGGGTCAAACGGGCAATCCGGTCCTGCACGCGGCGGCGGTCCGTTTCCAACTGTGTTTCACCATCACCGCGCATACCGATGCCACCTTTTTGCCGGGATAAGTGGCTCCAGAACCGGGTCAGGCGCGGGAGCAAATGCTGCAACTGCGCGAGTTCAATCTGCAACTTGCCTTCCCGTGTGCGGGCGCGTTGGGCGAAAATATCGAGAATCAGCGAGGTGCGATCGAGAATTTTACATTCAAAAACGCGTTCGAGATTGCGGCCTTGCGCAGGCGAAAGTTCATCGTCGAAAATGACGGTATCCACCTTTTCCTTGCGACAGAGGGTGGCAAACTCATCCGCTTTGCCGGTGCCGATAAAGGTGGAGGCAACGGGGGATTCGAGCTTTTGAGTGCCATTACCGACGATTTCCGCGCCGGCCGTGCGGGCCAGTTGATCCAGTTCTTCCAATGAATCCTGAACCTCCCACGCTGGCTGGGATTTCAGTTCCACTCCAACGAGGAATACTCGCTCGCTCTTCTTCTGGGCTGTCGTGACTAAGGCTTTCAACGGTCTTTACTACTAATAGCAGTGGCACAGTAACACAGATTCAGCGGGCGGAAAGGGTTCTTTTTTAGGCGACTTTATCGAGTGAGCGTATTCAATACAGCCGCGGGGAGAGTTTAACTTCACCGGTAACCTGATCGCCGGGCGACGATGCCCAGTTGGTTAGATTGGTTGTTCCTTGAGCCAGTCCGGCAGGAGTGTAATAAATTTCCACCTGCCAATCAGGTGACACGGAATACGTTTCGCGCACTTTCGGCCCGGCCAGCACGACGATTTCCTTGAGGTCGATCGCGCGGCCCGGCTTACCACTCAGAAACAGCCTGAAATTCTTCAGCCGCCGGTCTTCGGGAGACATCCGCTGGTAAGGCAATAGCGGCTCTACTTGTGCCCGCGTCATGCCCGGGTGAACGCGGCTAACCCGGCTTTTCCAATCCTCTTCCTCCTGGATGGTCAGATATTTCAACAGCGCCAGCCCGCTGGCGAACATCACGATCATGATCAAGACGAATTTACGCAGTCTTTTCATCGTACATTTCAATCCGCCTTCGGCCGCTCTAAACGTTGCATTATTTTTTCTCCCAACTCAGCCACCGTGGTCTGCGGCGTAGCCACTACCCACTCCAGCCGCGCTTGATGGCGGAACCAGGTCAGTTGGCGTTTCGCGAATTGCCAGGTGCGCGTTTTCACTAATTCGACCGTTTCCGGCAAGGATCGTTCACCCTGTAAATATTCGACCACCTGCCGGTAACCGATGGCTTGCATGGCGGTGCGGTTTTCCGCCAGCCCGTGTTTCAGCAATTGTTCGGTTTCCGCTACCAGGCCTTGCCGGAACATTTCATCCACACGGGTTACAATCCGCTGGCGAAGGTCTTCGGGCGGGCGTTGCAGGCCGAAGTAATTTGGATGCGGTGCGGTCTGCGCGGGATCGCGATTCCAATCGGCGCGTTGGGCAGAGTACGGTTGGCCGGTGACGCGAATCACTTCGAGAGCGCGGATAACACGACGAGGATTCTGGCGGTCAATCTTCTGAAAAGTTTCAGGATCGCGCTGTTCCAATTCGGTGAGCAAATCTGCCAAAGGGATGGCCTCCAGTTCGGCGCGAATTTGCGGATCTGCGGGTGGAGCTTCACCGAGGCCTTCGAGATACGCTTTGAAATAGAGACCGGTGCCGCCACAGAAAATCGGCACCCGTTCGCGACGGGTAATTTCCTGCACGGCGGTTTGCGCGAGCTGGACGAATTTCGCGGCATCAAAGGGATCGGGCAAATTCACGACATCCACCAAATGATGCGGAATCTGTTGACGCTCGGCAGCAGTGGGTTTGGCGGTGCCAATATCCAGCCCGCGATATACCTGCATGGAATCCACCGAAATAATTTCTCCGCCGGTTTTTTCCGCCAGCCATAAAGCCACGGCCGATTTGCCCACGGCAGTCGTGCCGGCAATAAAAATAGGTGCGGGAGTTTTCACGGCGGACAAGAATATAAACGAAAGAGGAATTGGAGCAATGGCTCTTCCCAGGCACGGAACCAACTAACTCAGCCGGGCTTTACCTGGGCGCTGTTTGCCGTTTGCGCTTCCTCTTTTTGCCAGGAGAGAATGAAGAGCAGACCGACGCCGATACAAATGGCACTATCGGCGACATTAAAAGCAGGAAATCCCAACTCGCCTTCGCCCCCGCGGCGGTTCACATAAAAATAGAGGAAGTCAATGACGTGACCGCGGTGTGGATGCAAACGGTCCACGAGATTTCCAACGATGCCGCCGAACATCAAGCCGAGCGCAATTTGCCCCAGCTTTTTGTGCGCTTCAAAATGATGGCGGAAAATGAACAACGCCATTAATGCGACGAGCGAGATGATGGCGAGCAGTTCGTTATTATCGTGGAACATGCTCCAGGCCGCGCCGGTGTTAACCCAGTGCACGAACTTGAAAAAGCCGTTGATGACAACGCGTTCTTTCGCGAAGTCAAGATAGGTGAGAACGAGCAGCTTGGTTAATTGATCCAGTGCGAGCACGGAAACTGTAATCAAGGCCATCCGTTTATTGGGCGTGAGCGCCATGGTTGGTCCTGATTGAGCTTGTGCCGCGCGCCGGTTGCCACCGTGCGTTTCCCGCGCCTTAACTCATGCGCATGGGCATCAACACATAGAGGAACGGCCCGTTGATCTTGAGAACGCCGGGGCTCAATTCATCGATGAGTTCCAGAAACACTTCATCGTTATCGAGCGCTTTCAACGGATCCATCAGGTAAGCAGGATTGAACGCGATGGCAAACTCTTTGCCTTTGTAATTCACCGCGATGCTTTCGCGCGCTTCACCGACATCCGGTGTATTGGCTGTGATGGAGAGATTATTTTTGCCGAGCGAAATTTTTACGGAATTGGATTTCTCGCTGGTCATGATTTCCGCGCGGCGCAAAGCATGGAGCAGTTCTTCGCGGGCGAGCGGCACTCGTTCTTTCGTTTCCGCCGGAATCACCTGCCGGTAATTCGGATAGTTACCTTCAACAAGTTTGGAAATTAACAGCACCGAGAATCCTTTGTCGTCCTTCAAAGAAAAGGCCACTTGATTATCGGTGAATTTTACTTCGACTTCACCGGATGCCTGAAGCAAGCGGCTCAATTCATTGATCGCTTTGGTCGGAACGATGAATTCGCCTTGCGCTTCCGTCGCCACGTCTTCTTCTGCGAGGGCCAATCGACGGCCATCGGTAGCGACCATCGTTACTTTATCACCTTTAAGGCTAACGAAAATTCCGTTGAGCACATAGCGGGTTTCATCCGTGGAGATCGCAAAGGAAGTCTTGCGCAGCATGCTCTTCACTTTTTCCTGCGGCAGGACGACTTTTTTGTTTTCTTTGAATTGCGGCAAGGGAGGAAATTCATCAGCTCCGATACCGTTAATCTTGAAGAAGGAAGCACCGGCACGGAGACTGCAAACGTTCTTCTCGTCGATTTCAAATTCGAGTTCGTTCGCGGGCAATTCGCGCACGATGCCAAAGAGACGTTTCACCGGCAGCGTAACGGCCCCTGGCTTGCTCACTGTCGCTTCGACGCCGCAAGAGATGGTTACGTCCAGATCAGTAGCGGTAAGCTCCAGGCGGGTATCGTCAGCGCGCAGGAGCACGTTGGAGAGAACCGGGAGGGTCGTCCGGGTGCTGACTACGTTCTGAACCGCTTGCAGGCCGCTGATGATCTGTTCTTTGGCAATTTTGAATTTCATTAGGCCCTTACTATGTATCTTTCTCTGTACAAATTCTCAGTCTTATTAAGGGGTGTGAATAAAGCAAACAAGGTATAGTGTCAAGGCTGGCGCAAGGACTTACGAACGGAAAACCATCCCGAACAAGTCCACTGACAACCAACCAACAACCCGGAAAACTCCGGCTTGTTCACAAATCCAACAACCTATTCACACGTTGCTCCGGGGAGCATTCACCGACTTACCCACCACGGATGCGTTGAATCACGGAAGGGAAACATAGTTCCACAAACGCGACTTCTTCAATCGTAGAGTTCCGGCCAAGTGAAAAACGAACCAGCGAGTTGGCCAGTTTTGGTTCCACACCGAGCGCCAGCATCACATGGGAAGGTTCCAATGATCCGGCCGAACACGCCGAGCCGCTGGAAGCGCAAACACCTTCCATATCCAATCCCGCCATGAGCGCAATACCATCGCATCCGGCGACGGTAAACGCGACTGTATTACTCAGCCGCTCTTGCAATGAACCTCGAAAGATTACACCATCCAAACCGGAACAAAAGTTAATTAAGCGATTCGTTAACGATAACATTTCACTTTTCGTGAAAACGGGTCGTTTAATGAAGCGTTCCAAAGCCTCTACCATACCGATGATGGCCGCTAAATTTTCCGTGCCCGCTCGCCGTTCGTTTTCATGACCTCCGCCGAAAAGAATGGGGTCAGGCAACAATGGGGACTTTAAATAGAGAGCCCCGGCACCTTTGGGGCCGTGAAACTTATGTGCGCAAACAGAAACAGCGTTAGCGTTAAATTGTTCAATATTGGTGAACGGCTCTTTGCCGAACCACTGCACTGCATCGGTATGAAAAATGATACCGCGTTCCTGGCAAATGGCACCGAGTTCACTAACGGGTTGGAGGGTGCCAGTCTCATTATTCGCCGCCATGATCGTGACCAGGACGGTATCAGGCCGAATGGCACGGGCGAGGTCTTCGGGATTCACCCGGCCAGAAGAATCTACCGGGAGATAGGTTACGTGATAGCCGTCTTTCTTCTCTAAATACTGGCAACAATGCAGAACCGCATGATGTTCCACCGTAGAAGTGATGATATGCCGACCTTTATCGTGAAAGGAACGCGCAATACCGAAAATAGCGAGATTATTGCTCTCCGTGCCGCCACTGGTGAAGATGACTTCGCTTGGTTTGCAGCTCCAGACTTGCGCGGTTCGATCCCGGGCTTCATCCAGCAAAGCCCGCGCGTGACGGCCGACGTGATGCACGCTGGACGGGTTGCCATACACCTCGCCGAGGTAAGGGAGCATGGCTTCCTTCACCTGGGGATCCAGAGGCGTCGTGGCGTTGTAGTCAAAGTAGATCGTCCGCACACGCCATTGATAATGCAGGGGGTGGAAGAACACAATCGCGATGAGATGGAGATTCCAACCCGACGATCACAATCAGCGAAAGAGACTATTATCCCCAAAATTTTTCCAGGTCGCGCGCTCCATGCAGAACGTGATAGACCTCGATCCCGCCGGAAACTGGGGCATAGAACACCAGATATTTTTTGAATCGTTTGACGCGGAAGGAACGGAGGTCTTTTAGCCGAGACGACCGAAAATGTCGCAAGCAGCCCATTTCTGGCGTCCGGGCCAATTCATTGAAGGTCTGATAGGTGCATTCCAAAAAACGGTCAGCGGCATCCGGGCTGTTCAAGGCGATATAATCCCAGATAGCGGCTAGTTCCAGTTCAACAAATTCCGAGAGAATGATCCGACGCATTTTTATCTGCGGGATTTGCTTCGCTGGCGCAAGCGGGCGAACACCTTTTCTATGGGAACGCCTTTGCCTTCATCGAGCGATTTGGCCGCTTGGAGCATTTTTGCTTCGAGTTCGGGAAGTGATTCCACGGAGATCTTTTTAAGCAGATCCTCTTTTTCCAACAGACGCAGGCTGTCACGAAGCACTTCACTGGCAGTTTGGTAATCGCCGCTCTTCACTTTATTCTCAACAAATTGTTCCCATTTATGTCCCAAAGATACATTCATAAAGTTGTGACTCGCGCTCCCAACGCATTCTTTTTAGAATATGCTCGAATAACAGGAAATGCGCAAGCCGTGTTATTGAGAATTTATACGGGAGAGACACCCTTGCAGGTTTAATTCAGAGGAAAAGAACTCATGCTCACTTACGATTGCCCACATTGTCAGGCGAGGAATACTGAGGCCGGGCGGTGTCTGGTATGTTTTAAGTTGATGGGTTCCTTGTCACGCGCCTTTCAAGCAGCCTACGTCTCCGCGGTGGGATTGGGATTGCTGTGGATCCTGTTTAGCATGATTACCGGGTTTCAATTAACGATGTTCGCACTGATCTTTGGAATGGTGGTCAGTTTCGCGACGGTGCATTTTTCCAAGGGACACGGACCGATGTATCAATTCGCGGCCACGAGTGCGACGATCCTTGGTCTGCTCGTGGCGAATACAGTCACAATGTTAAGCATCACCCGGCCTGAAGGATTGAGAATCATATTTCATTTGAGCTTCAGTGAATGGCAGCAAGTATTGGGACAGGCGCTGAATTATGATCCAGTCACGGCTATTTTCATAGTCTTTGGGGTGCTGGGGGGATTTTACATTTGGCGGCCTGCTTAAGCGGCCTTAGCTTCAACCACGGCACGAGTCATGGCATCCGATTTATCCAATTCACGATGGACGGTGCGCCTGGCACAAGAGCGGGATATTGCGGCGTTGTCCGTGCTTATTCCACTTTCGGTGCGCGCGTTGCAAGCGGCGTATTATTCACCCGCGCAGATGGAGGCGGCGTTGGGGCCGGTGTTTGGGGTCGATCGGCAGTTGATTCGCGATGGGACTTATTTTGTGGTCGAGGCCGGGGAGCAGATGGTGGGGTGTGGCGGGTGGAGCCGGCGGCGGGCGCTGTTTGGCGGAGATCAGGGGCGCGCAGGGGAAGACGATTTGTTGGATCCGCAATGCGAATCAGCGCGGGTGCGGGCGTTCTTTGTGCATCCGGAGTGGGCGCGGCGCGGAATTGGACGCTGTATTTTAACCGCGTGCGAGACGGCGATTAGTGAAGCCGGTTTTCAAACGATTGAGCTGGTCGCAACGCTCGCCGGGGAACCGTTGTATGCAGCGTTTAGTTATACAGCGACGGAACGTTATGAAATCGCCTTGCCCGGAGAGTTACGCCTGCCCGTGGTGCGGATGAACAAGCGCGTGCGGTAAACTTCGGGTCAAACGTGGACTTAATACGCCACGCGGACGCGGTAGAAGCGTTTACCGGAACTGGCCGCAGTATCCGTGACATTCGTGGCCAAGCCGGTGCCCAGGACATTGGTGAGGGATTGCCAACTGGGCGGAAAGACGGTCGTGTATTCCACGGTATTGATTTGGTTGCTGGCGGTGTTCCAGGAAATTGGCGCGGTGCTGTTCACGTTGGTGACCTGCACGTTCAGCAGCGATACATCGCAATAGATCACATCCTCGGTGGTGGGATTACTGGAGTCGGCGGAAAAGACGATGGGGAGACTGTTCAGATTGGCATTCACAAAGACCGTTTTGATGGAAGTGCTACTAGCATTTGGATTAAGAAGAGCCAGTACATCCAAGCCAGCGACCACATGCCCAAAGACCACATAACCGTCCGTGCCGTCGCCATCAAAGGAGCTTGAATTATCGGCTAAATTGAAAAAGAACTGCGACTTTGCGGAGTTCGGATCACCATTGAAGTAGGGCATGGCCAACGTCCCATTCGTATTGCTGAAAAAGCGTCCCACGCCCGATTCATTGATAATGGGCGGGTATGTAGTTATTGGCTGGAATTTTGCATCCCCGGTAAACCGGTTGGAGGTCCATACTCCACCACCCAAAATCAGTCTATTCGCCTGTGCAAAGTGGAAAAACATATTGTTCGTGAACGAACCGTCTTTGATGTAGCGGATGAAGTTCTGCACGGTGATGGGTTTGTCCTGATCGTAGAGTTCGACATCGATGGTGCCCAAACGAGTGCGGAATTGCGCCAGCGTGCCGGCAAAACAGACTAGAGGGGCAGCTAAACAAACCAAGGCCAAGGACCAGAGGACAAAACGTTTCATACAACAATACAAGTTACGACCCGAGCGAATCACCGAACGTAGCAATTCCAAACCCGTGCGAGGCTTTTCCCCGAACGACCATTCCCGAGGCGGAGATCATCCTACAAAAAGCAAAAAATGGCAACTCAGAGATATGAGGTGGAAGAAAGGCTGCTTGACAGGGACAGTTGTGCTTTCGGACAGCGACCGTCCCCGGTCGCAGCAATGTCCAAGTGAGCAAACGTGATTGAAATTTCCGACACTGTTTGACGGAGTCACCTTGCTACGACCGGGGATCACCGCTTCGCGGGACAGGCGGTCGCTGTCCGGGGTATTTCTGCGTGACTTTGGGCGGCGGGTGGCCCATCAATCGTTGAAGCATGCCCAACGCGTCCCCATTTCAAGTTATCGAATGTGATGTTTCTGAATCACGCTTGCGACAGGCGGTGGTGACATTGCAGCGCTGCTTCCGTGAGTTGCAGTGGGGCGAATTGAAAATTGTCGCACCTTCTGAGACTGGGAGTGCAAGTTTCCCCAAGGGCCACATTTTGATCGGGACGGCGGCGGATCATCCGCGGTTGGTGGAGTGGTTGAAACGCGAGGGGACCAAGGCTCTTTCCAATCCAACGACCGATGAGTATGTGATTTTCGAGCAGGATGGGGTGTTGGCGGTGATGGGAGCGAATACGCGCGCGGCACTTTATGGCGCGTATCAATTGGAGGATTTGCTGCGGGAAAAGGAGGCGTTGCCAGCGGGCTTTCGTGAGTGGGGAAAACCGGCGCTTAACTTCAGGATATTGCATCCGCGCGCGCGGGGTGGCTTTGGTTCGTATCAACCGGGGGATTTTGAATTCATTGCACGGGCGGGTGGCAATGTTGCGCTGTTGCAACACGATTGGATGGCGGAGAAAACACTATTCAGTTTCGTGCCGTGTTACGAATTTCCCAACGTGACCCCGCCGGAAGTACTGGAGCGCAATCGCCAGAAGCTGACGCAATATCTGGAGTGGTGCGAACAGTATGATTTGAGCGTGGCGTTGTGGTTGTGTGAAGCCGTGTGCCAGGGTGGGCCGTGGATACGCGAGAGCCAACGGGCGGCGTTTCTGGATCGGTTTCCGGCCGAGGTCTTATCCGATTCCGGGACGTACCAGGGCAAGGTCTTGTGTCTGGCGCATCCGCTGGTGGAGCAGGCATATCGCGGCATGGTGCATCAATTGTTGAATGATTTTCCCGGGCTGGAAATGGTGCTCGTGTTCACGCTCGATTCCAGCGGGGAATTGTGTGATCCGGAAAAATGTGAGCGCCATCGTGGCGTCAGTAAGATGACGCAATATAACCGGCTGCTGGCGTTGCTGGCGGAGGAGGCGCGGAATATCAGGCCGCGGTTTCAGGTCTGCTCGCTGGCGTGGTCGTGGAAGTTCCGCAGTGATCCGAATTATCTGAAGGAGCAAACGGCGTTGCCAGCGGGTGCGGGCCTGGCCACGTTGCCGGATGCGGAGGCGTGGTCGTTTGACCGGAAATTAACAGACGCATTACGCGAGCAGCGGCGGGTTACGCGTGAGCATGGGCAAGCGCTGTTGGGTTACGACATTTTCCTCTGGGGTGACGACACAATTTTTCCTTCTACAGAACTGTTTGATTATCCCCTGGGCATCGCGGCGAAATTGAAACGCTGGCAAGCGCTTGGCGTCGAAGGGGTGTTTGATCAATGGGGCACGCAGGCGGAATATCTGCCGGTGAACGCGATTGCTCTGCGGCAATTATTTTTTCATCCGGAGCTGGCCGAACCCAGCCAGGCGCTCCGTTGGGCGGAACAACTGGCGAAACGTTTCTATGGAGAAGCAGCGGGACCATCCGTATGGCTGGCGTGGCAGGAGATTGAAGCAGCGCAACAGATACAATCGGATCACACGTATTACTGGCATGAATTGCGGCCCAACTGGGCGCGCGTGGCGTTGGGAACTCCGTTGACGGTCGAAGGCTTGAAGGTGGCTCAACTGGCGGGGGCAGAGCCGTCCAAAAAGGATGGGGACAAAGATTACGCGCCGAATCGCGATGATGTAGCGAATGCAAAGGCACTCGGCATTGCGCTTCAGCAGGCAGCGGAACAGTTTCGTTCCGCAGTGGGGCATTTACAAAAGGCGTTGGGGGTAGTGAGCGGTGAACCACAATCGTGTTATCAACATTGGTTGCCAAAGGATGAGAAACGAAAGCCATTGAGCGTGCGTCAGCAATTGGAGAAACAAATCATGGCTGTACGGTTGCAGGAGGGTGTGCAACGGGAACTCGCCCATTTTTATGGTGCTTACGCGTTGGTGAAAGCGATGGGAGCAGACGGCTCGCCGACCGACGATAAAAAATTGGAAGCGCTGCGGGCGATTCAGACGGAGGCCGCCGTTACTTCACTCGCGATGGCGGAATTGCTGGAGCAAAGTGGAACCAAAGGGACAACGGCGCAGCAATTTCGGGATCGGGTGGCGGGGTTACCGAAGACGTAATTGAAATGTCCGACACCGTTTGACTGGGTCACCTTGCTGCGACCGGAGACGGTCGCTGTCCGGGGAATTAATTCCTGACGATGATCGACAGGGGTGGCGGAACTTTGGTAGTTTTCAGCCGGCATGCGGTTCGCGGATTTAGTTCCTATTCTTCAGTTGGCCATTGGGCCGGTGATCCTGATTTCCGGGGTGGGACTGCTGTTGCTCTCCATGACGAACCGCTTTGGCCGGGTGGTGGACCGTTCGCGGATGCTGGCGGAGGCCTTGCGACGGTTGCCGGAAGCAGAGCACGCGCGGTTGCAAAGCCAGTTGCGCATTCTAGCCATCCGGGCGCGGCTCATTCGGTTGGCGATTACGCTGGCGACTTTGAGTGTGCTGCTGGCGGCGGTGCTGGTCATCGCCATGTTTTTGAGCGCGTTATTTCATTTGGAGGTAAGCTTGTTGATCATCTTTCTATTTGTGGGCTGCCTCCTGTGTTTGATTGGTTCGTTGATCGTGTTTATCCGGGATCTCTATGTTTCGCTGGTCGCTTTGGAATTGGAGACGGGGGTAAAACAGTGAGTCTGGAAAAAATATGTGGCTGGTGGTCGTAATCGGATTGGCGATGGTGGCGTTCTTCGTGGCGTCGTCGGGATTAATTCCACCTGTGAACGCGACGACGGTGGTGCGGATTCGCGGCGGGCGTTTGCTGGTGCAGAAAGGCCGGGTGGGCGGACAGGCCAAAGAATTACTGACGGACGTCTTGCGTGAGGCGGGGGTTAGCAATGGGTTCATGGCCATTTTACCGGACAAGCGGATCACTTTTTCCCGGCAAATACCGGCAGCCATTCAGCAACGGTTGCGGAACGTGCTGTTGAACTTAAAATAAATTATGAGCATTGCGGCCACAACGGTGGATTACTACGCGCGCCGCGCACGGGAATACGAACGCATTTACCAGAAGCCGGAACGACAGGAGGATTTGCGGACGTTGCGAAAATCCGTGGGGCAATTGCTGGCGGGGAAAAAGGTATTCGAGATCGCCTGCGGGACGGGTTATTGGACGGAAGTGATTTCACATACGGCCGCAACGGTAACGGCGACGGATATCAATGAAGAGGTTTTGGAAATCGCGCGAGCGAAGGGGCTGGCGGCGGACAAGGTAATTTTTCAACGGGCGGATGTCTTCGCGCTGCCGGAATATCCGCAGTTATTCACGGGTGGACTGGCCGCGTTCTGGTGGTCGCATGTGCCGAAATCGCAACGACGCAGTTTCCTGACGCATTGGCATCGGGCTTTCGCGCCGGGGGCCAGGCTCGTGATGCTGGACAATGTTTATGTGCCGGGCAGCAGCACGCCCATCGCGCGCACGGACACCGAAGGGAACACCTACCAGAACCGGACGCTGGACGACGGCAGTGGACGCGAGGTAATTAAGAATTTTCCGACGGAAGCGGAATTGCGCGCGGATCTGGAGGAATCCGGCACGGAAATAACCGTGCAGTTTCTGCCGTACTTTTGGGTTACCAGTTATACTTTGCGGCGATAACCCATTCGTGGGCAACTTTCGTTCAGTTCCACTGTTTAAAACGGTAACGGGTTGAGACGATTCGTTTAAATGTTTAGGCAGTCTATTTCAGGAGGAGAATTATGATACATCATAGTAAATGGATTCGGCTGGTGGTGATCGGGGGCTTCGGGCTGATGATTTCCGCCCGCGCTTTGGATACCAATGTTTATCCCGTCGTGTATCCGCTGGTGCCGAAGACGAAGCTGGAGATGCTGGAAGCGAAAACGGGCCGGGTGTTTATTAAAGGGACATCCCCGGTAGGAACGGTGGCGGCAGGCACCGGCACGATTACCGTGAGAAGCAAAGAA
>JBEHZA010000055.1:0-16923 GCA_048497895.1 Verrucomicrobiota bacterium | reverse complement strand
GCCGTCTGTGGTTCCGGAATCGACCGCTTCCAACACCATCGCTGGCGCACTCGCCGGGTGGATCGAATAAAGTCCCCAATCCTCAGCCGGCAACCGGCCGGGCAAAGCAACGGCAGTGAGGACGGCAGCGATAAAAAGGGTGATCCGGTTGAACTTAAATACGCCGGCCAGAGCTGGCTTGAGATGAGCTTTCATGAATGGAGTCAGAATAATGAGGTTGCGCGTTGATTGACAATGCTCAAACGCGTCCCTGCTTCTTCCTGGTGAAAATCTGTTTGCGCAAGCACGTTACGGCGCGTTAATTGGTGGTCAAACCGGGAGTTTAATTGTACCTTGGGCTTGTCCGGTTTGGTTGCGTCCGTAGCTCAATTGGATAGAGCTTCTGACTTCGGATCAGAAGGTTACAGGTTCGACTCCTGTCGGGCGCACCATCTGCCGGCTTCCCTCCGCAGCCACGCCTTTATTCATTTCATTTTGCCTGAACCGGTTGTGCCTTGCGGGACCATTCTTCCGCGGCCTCCTTTTGTCCCTGTCGCGTGTAGTTTTCTGCAAGCAACTTGGCGACACGCTCAGTATCGCCTCGTCCATCTTCGAGATTATCGCAATAAAGTTTGTAAGATTGTAGCAGGTTTGTTTCCGCGAATAAGTAGCCATTGGTTTTTACGGCGGCGAGAGCTTGATTCTGCCAAAAAAACGCGATGTATTTCCGGAGGTCTTTGGTCGGTTTGGCATCTCGCCCGTAAACAGTTTCGTAACTGGGCAGTATTTTTATTCGGATGGCCGTCGCTTCCTCGGGCCGTTTCAATTGTCTCAGTATTTCGGCCTCCTCCCAAAACGCATTCAGAGTTGGCTTTTGTAATAGACCGAAATGCTGTTCCCTCAATTCGGTCGTTTTATGGATGACTTCCAGCGCTTCCTGTAATTGTCCTCGTTTCCGTAACGTAATCGCCAAACTATAGGTGGTAGTCAACGTCGCGTGATGTGCCTCTCCCAGAGCTTCCCGGCTAAGCGCCAGCGTGGAACGCAAAGTGGCTTCGGCTTCCTCCAGCCGGCCCGCCATTAATTGCACATATCCTACCCGCTGTCGGGTGAGCAGGGCATAAAACCCTTTTTCGCCGACCGTTTGATTGGCTACTTCCAGAGTTCGTTTTAGCAGTTTTTCGGATTCGACATACTTGCCTCTGCGCATCCAGATTTCACCCAGATCCGAGGCGGCCAGAAAATTGTGGCCCGTTATCCCCTCGGTCTCAAAATTAGCTGGCAACACGGACCGATACACTGCTTCGGCCTCATCTATCTGTCCCAGACCACTCTTGACGGTCGCCATATTATAACGGGAATTCCAGGCGGCTTGCGGGTCTTTGGCATCCAGAATCGGTTGGATTTCCCGATGAAGCGCGGTGGCCTCCTTCAATCTGCCCGTCATCCGGTAAACCCGCGCCAGATCCAGTTTGGCAATCGCCGCCTTCACATCATTGCTGCCATTGGCCTGGGAAAATAATTTTGCGGAGGATTCCAGATGTTGAATCGCCAGTTCATACTCAGTCAACCCAAGGAACGCATTGCCCAGGGTGTAGTGCAGTTCTCCGGCCACCTTGGGCAACCCGCTGAATCGATTATCAATATTTGTGGAGGCACTTCTCAGAGCATCGACCAGTTTTAACTCTCGATTCGATTCCTTATACGGGCTGGCACGATCCAGAATATCTTCCAGCAACAAACTATTGAGTGCCTTGGACGCGGCGGTTTCTTCGCGTGCCGTCCGCTCGGCGATTTCTGATCGCAGCCGCAGTTTGGTTTCCGAGGCCGCGCGGGTTTCCGCTTCGCCCTTCGCTTTATTTGCTACCTGCAGTTGCCAGTACGTTGCGAGAAATCCAATGGCCGCCACACTAACCACTCCCATCGCCAACGCGGCCACGACCGGATTCCGCCTCACCCATTTCGCTATTCGTTGAGTTGAAGAAATGGGCCGGGCGCTGATCGGTTCGTGCTTGATCCACCTCTGCAAATCCGCTGCTAACGCCGATGGTGAGGAATAGCGTGCCGCCGGATTCTTTTCGAGGCACTTCAAGCAAATCGTCTCCAGATCCTGGTCAATGGCCGGAACGATCGCTGATGGCCGTGGTGGTTCTTCCTGTAACACCTTCCGCGCCACTTCTAAAGGTGTGGTCCCGTCAAAAGGCGGACGCCCTGTCAGCAGGTGGAACAAAACCGCTCCCAGACTGTAAACATCCGCTGCCGTAGTCACCTGCTTGCTCTTCCCACCCGCTTGCTCCGGCGCCATGTATTGCGGTGTGCCCAGGATATTTCCCGTCAACGTCAGGTCGGATTTTGCGTCCCGTAATTTTGCGAGGCCGAAGTCTGAGACCAGCGGTTGCCCGCGTTCATCCAGGAGAATATTCGCTGGTTTCAAATCGCGGTGCAGGACTCCGCGCTGGTGCGCATAATCCACTGCCTGAGCGATCTGGTAAACCAGTTGCGCCGCCGCTTTCGGAGTCCGGTAATCCTCCAGCCGTTGCAGTAAATTGCCGCCTTCCACCAGCCGCATGGCCAGATACCTTACCCCGCCGCTTTCTCCCGTCTCGTAAACGGGAACAATATTGGGATGATCCAGCAGGGCGCTGGCTTCCACTTCGATTTTGAAACGTTCCAGATCGCTGCTGGAGGCCAGACTGGCATTGCGGATGGTTTTGAGCGCGACTTCGCGATTTAACCGCAGATCCCTCGCCCGATAGACGACGCCCATCCCGCCCCGCGCCAGTTCGCTGAGAATTTCGTAATTGCCCAGATGCTGGCTGCGCCCGGCGATGACTTCGGTTTGGGAATTGGCCGGGGAAATGCGCTCTGCCGGTGTTGGGCCAGAGCCGGCCGGTTTAGTTTTTTGAGTCTTGTCTCCCGTTTCCACCTGCCCATTGTCGGCAATTTGCAGCGTAATTTCAAGCCGGGATACTGAAAATATCTAAATGGAGCGAACCGCAATTACCGGGGTTACTCACCCCGTTACCCCTAACCGCTGCAACACCACCGAGACCGCACTGGCGCGATTTTCCGCGCCCAGCTTTTGCATCAAACGGGCCACGTGTTTCTCCGCCGTGCGCGGGCTGATCCCCAAAATCACCGCGATTTCTTCATTTCGCTTGCCCGCCGCAATCCAACGCAACGCCTCCTTCTCGCGCCCACTTAAGCCCAGAGGCGCCAGCATCCGGTCGCTGAAGACAGGCTCCTCTTCCGAAAGAAACAGGATCGTTTTCTCGTCACCCATTGGGCAATGCCGCACCATCAGCCTTTGTTCCCCGCGTTTGATGGTTAAGGGCCACTGGCGGGAACGCTTTCCCTGATACCACTCCGTTATCCCGGCTGGCAGCGGAAGGTTTGAGTCCGAATGGAAAAATCCCGTCAACAGCCGGTGCGCCTCCGGTGATTTGGATTCCACGCCACCCTTCGCATCCAGTACGATGGCCGCGTATCCCGCAGGCGCATAGACCTCGTTGGCTGGCAGCGTGCTTTGCTCATGAATGCTCACGCGCTGCGCCGCGCTGGGCTCCGGCACGTAACCTTCGATACGCACGGTAAAAGTATAGCTTGAGATGCGGAACCTATCCCCGTGCTGGAGCAATTGTGGTCCCGCCAGTTTTACTCCGTTCAGCCACGTGCCGTTCTGACTGTTCAAATCAATCAGCCACACCGCGGTCCGGTCACGGCAAAGCAAGGCATGGCGGCGCGACACTTCTTTGTTCGCCAGCACGATCTGACAAGTGCGCTGCCGGCCAATTTCACAGCGGCTCTCCACCAGCACCGGCTTGGTCCCCTCACTTTCCAGATAAGCTTTCATTTCGCCACCCAGCATACGGAACCAACGCCGTTCAGCAACCCCCCGCGATTACGTATTTCTACCCAATGAACGGTCTTCCCCCTTCAACTAAGGTGACCGCCAGTTGGAACTCGGAACCGATCTGAAAAACAAAACCGGCAACAATCCGTGCCGAACGCCAAATCGTTCCGAAGCCATTGGATGACCCGTAGTGGAAAAATAACACTCAACACCCTCCAAAAAATGAAAACTCTCTCGATCAACCCTCCCTTAACCCGGTCCATAAATCGCCGGACTTTTGCCCAATGCCTGCTCACCTGCCTGGCGGTTCCTTTGAGCGTTTCTGCGGCTTCCAAAGCCAAACGGTTTCGTCTCGAAATACGCGGGTTCACTCCCACCTTCACCACCACTGCTGAGCCTTTAACCATTGATGTCTGGCTCCGGCCATTAGTCTTGGACCATCGCCAGCAGGTCATCCTTCGTTGTTCGGAGACGCAGATCCGGATGCTGGCTCATGGGATTGGAACGGCTGTGTCCATGCAGACGGTCAACACTGATTGGGAGAATCTGCCTGCCACGGCCAAATATCTGAGCTTCGAGGCTCAACAGCTCATGGGCGGTCGCAAGTTGGAAAGCCCGCACCCTGTCTCTATGGGGCCGATCAAGAAGAATGACTATCCCTACGAGGATGACCTGATTTATCCGGAGTTTCCCGGCCAGAATGGTCCCACGAATGACGATTTTTTTGGCCGCTTTGAAATCAAACTGATTACCCGGGCTTGACGCGCCTCTCCCTATGCTTCTTCGGGCGATCAGCAGACTTTTGGATTTTTAACTTATGGAACCAACAATTATGAATGCTGCCAATTATCCTGGCGTTACCAGTGTCTGTGGCTCGCTTTTGTCAGCTTGTTCAACGCAAAAGTTCGCGAATCCTTTCTACCGGTTCAGTTCGCTTGCCATCGTCTTCTGCTTCGGATGGCTGCTGCTAACGGCTCCGGTTTCGTTTGCTCAATCATCTCCATTCACTGCGGTGGGTCAGTGGCCAGGTATTGAAGGAGGATACGTGAAAGGAATCGGAGTGAGTGGGCAATACGCTTATGTCTTGGAATCCCAACACCTGCGGATCTACGACATCTCCGATCCGTCAGCTCCCGGTAATGTGACTTACGCCGGTATGGCTACCAATTTGTCGCTGCAAGCGATCCAACCAAGCGGGAAGAATCTGTTCTGTCTGGAAAGTGGAGGGTTAAGGGTGCTGGACATTAGTGATCCCTTCAATCCGGTGCAAATCGCGAACTTCACTATGCCCAACGGCACCTTGCGGGAATTTCGCATTGTGGGCAATCGCGCCCTCCTGATGATGGATAGTGGATTGCGTGTCTTTGATATATCAAGCCCAGCTAACATCCTGAGTGCTGGAATATATAATATTGCCACCACCTCAGGGGGCGTGGATGCACAAGACCATTACGTTTATATGGCAGACCGGATCAATGGCCTGCAGATCATTGATCTGAGCAATCCGTCGAATCTGGTCCGGGTGGGCCAATTGGCGACCTTGGGAGAGGCGGTGCGGGTGCAGGGAAACTACGCCTATGTTGCTGCTGGAAACAGCGGGTTGCAAATCGTCGATGTCTCAAATCCTGCCTCTCCAATGTTGGTAGGGACGTTTAACTCAGGCGGCTTCGCTGAAAAGGTTGATGTTGAGGGCGGAATCGTTGCCTTGTCTTGTGGCGCCAACGGACTTCAATTCATAAGCGTTAAAACGCCTGCCGGCCCGCAATTGATCTCGGTTTGGAGCGGTAACGTGGCCGACGCACTAATTGTTGGGAAACGCGCTCATATAATCAGTCGGGAAAAGATACTGGGCGACACGACTGGGTTCAGCGCAATGTACTACCGGATTATCAATCTGGTAAATTCTGCCGCCCCATTTCTCGAAGGTGAAGCAGATAGTTATTTTTATGGTCCAACGGTGGAAGGTTTCGCCAAATATCAACGCTGGCTCTACGTCCCCGTTGCGAACGCATTCAATTATTTCAATGGAACAACTCAACCCATTGAGAAAGTGGATATTTTTGAATTTGCGGCACGTAATCTGGTGAAGAAACACCGGCCGATTGCAGGACTGACTAATGTGGTTGGTTCCACCGCTGCGAATGGTTACGCGTTCTTCAGCACGCATTCAAATGAGTTCAAAGTCTATGACCTGCAAAATCCGATTTCCCCAAAACTGATAGCTACTCTTCCAAACGCCGCCGATGGAGCAGTGGTTGTTAATGGTGTTTTTGCCTACGCTGTATCTGGCAATCAGCTTTCGATAATTGATATCGGCACTCCATCAAATCCGGTGCTGCGGGCTAAAGGTTCCTATCTCGTTTACCGGGTTGATTCTCTCCAGTATGCGAACGGCAGGGTTTACTCGAATTATATTGATAGCGAAGCGTATAGTACAAGTTATGGTGTTCAAGCATTTGACGTAAATTCTCCGGCCAACCCCATCAATCTTGGGCAATTTCCAGATGCCCACCCGTTTAAAGCGGTTGGTAATACTGCTTACACGGGCTCTCAGATTGTGGATGTGAGCAATTTTTCCAATCGGCTTTTAATCAGGAACTATAATCCGTATGGACTTGCTGATTTTGAGATTCTTGGGAACTACCTGGCTGGTAGATTAAATTCGTCCGTCTTACTCAACATCAGTGACCTTAGTAAACCTGATCTGGTTGAATATGACGAATACCCCGGGGCATTGACAGCAGGCGGAAAGTTGCATTGGGATGGCAACCAGATTTACGCTGTTGGCAAAAATTTGAATAACGGGATCCGAATCGTCCAGGTCAGTGCTCCCATCCCGGTATCCCCGCCCGTCATTCAACAACAACCTGCTAACACCACTGTGCTGGAGCAAGGCAGTGTTAGTTTAATTGTCAAAGTATCAGAAGATGAGCCGACTACCTATCAGTGGTTCAAGGATGGTACGGCTTTGACCAACAGCACTCGATTCCAAGGTGTCACTTCTTCGCGGTTGGTGGTTTGTGACGCGACGCTCGCGGAGAGCGGCAACTATCAGGTCGTGGTCAGTAATCTTGCCACCAACACCACGAGCGCCGTGGCGACGCTAAGCGTCGTGCCGCTCACGGTTACACCACAAGTCAACTGGGCCACCAGCTTTGGCAGTCCGAATGGCGATGACCCGAGCCGGGTGGCCATCGATAAGGAAGGGAATATCTTCTTGCTCGGGCATTATCGGGCCGATCTGGTGGCCAGTTCGACCGGCTTGACGGTTTTGACTAACGCGAGCCGTGCGGATGTGTTTTTAATCAAGCTGGATTGTTCCGGCTACCCGCTCTGGGCCGTGCGCACGGATGCGGATTGGGGCTATGGTCTGGCGGTGGATGACGCGGGCAGCGCTTATTTCACCGGTCGCTTTGATACGAGCGCGGATTTTACCGGCGCAGGACAAATCCTCACCGGCAATCAACAGATGTATGTGGTCAAGTTTGACCGGAACGGCGGGTTCCAGTGGGTTCGCCAAATCGGCAGTCCCAATGTTTCCAATGCCCTGTCCGAGGGACGGGCCATCGCGGTCCAGGGAACCAATGTCTATGTCGCCGGCACCTATTTTGTTCAAACAGTCGTGGACACTGTATCGCTTAATTCGCCCGAGAATTCCAACAACCAGGGCTTGCTCATTAAGTACGATACGGATGGGAATTTTCAATGGGTGAGAGAAATCGGCGGTCGCGCCTTTGAAACCAATAACGTGGTGGCCGTCGATTTGACTGGCAATGTCGTGGTGGCGGGGAATTACCTCGGCGGCGATACTCTGGTTGGAGAAACCACTCTGCCCATCTCCGTGGGACCGGATATTTACGCAGTGAAATATTCTCCTGATGGCGAGGTGCTCTGGGCCACGCACCTGGGCTCCACTGGCTTTGATCAAGTGACCTGCGGAGGAGTGGATGCAGCCGGAAACGTTTATCTGGCCGGTTCCTTCACGGACAGCACGGCCTTTCAACAGGTGAACCTGACCAGCGTTGGGGGAACCGATATTTTCCTCACCAAACTTAATGGCGCCAATGGCCAGGTCATCTGGGCTAAAAGCGCCGGTGGCAACGACTCTGATGATGCCAGTGATCTGGTGGTGGATCCCGTCGGCAATGTTTACCTGGCCGGCACTTTTCATCGCACCGCTTATTTTGGAGGCGAAGCCCTCACTACCTTTGATGACACCAGCAGTGATGGCTATCTCGCGGAGTTTGATGCTCAAGGCAACAAAGTCTGGGTGCGGAATGTGGGCGGTAACACGGCCGATTACGCCACCGCTCTGGCCACGGATAATCGCGGGCACTTTGCCCTGGCAGGAATTTACAATGAAAGACCCAAGGGGTCTCTCGGCAACCTTCCTGATGCGCATAACGGCGATGTGTTTCTCATGCGGTGGATCGATGCCATTCCACAAGCAGTTCCCACCTTTGTGAGCCAACCCGTCAATGGTTCGTACGTTTCCGGAACGAGCCTGACCTTGCTCGGAGCAGGTGCCGGCACTCCGCCGATCGGATACCAATGGTTTTTCAATGGCACGCCGCTCTCCGGTGCCACCAGTAATCGTTTGTCCCTCGTCAATCTGCAACCGGCCAACGCTGGTCAATACACGTTGGTGATTTCAAATCAATTCGGTCAAACCACCAGCACCGTGGCTCAGGTTACGGTGCTCGTTCCCCCTTCCTTTATCGGACACCCGTCCAGCGTGACGTTACCTCCGGGGAACGGCGTGGTTCTCTCCGGTTTGGCGACTGGGACTGCGCCAATCTCCTATCAATGGCAGCGAAACGGTACTAATTTGGTGGGGCAAACCAGCTCTTCCCTGACTTTGCCCACTGTCGGCACCAATGAAGTGGGGCAATTTACGCTCGTGGCCAGCAACGCCGCTGGAACGGCCACCAGCTATCCGGCTGAACTGACAGTGTTGGACCTCAACACTTTTGCCGGGTTGGTAATTCTTGGCCGCCCGGGCAGCCGTTACCGGATTGAGTATGCTGACCGTTTGGGCAATACCAATAACTGGAGCACGTTGGACGGAAATTTTCTCCTCCCTTCCAGCCCTTACGTTTACGTCGATCTCGCTTCCCCGAATGCCAGCCAGCGATTCTATCGGGCCACCAGTGTTCCGCCGGAAGAGTCCAGGGCTTTACCCGATAAATTAAAGGTTGGGAGGTTGGTATTGGGTTTCGTGTGGCCCAACTCAACATTTGGAAGGGCGAGTTCCGACGAGTCCCCATAATTTGGTTTAATATCAGGGACTCGTCCTTCCACGAACCGGTGCTTCTGTGCTTCGGGCAAACCTGCCCATATTTCTACTCTTCTCCCGTCCCCAAAAGATTTTTGAAAATAGTTGTCCAAAAATCTCCGCGCCTTACCTTATGAAGGCGAAAACATGAATTCCACCCCGCCAGAGGCATCCGACGCCCCGGACTCGACCGAGGCCTATATGCGTCTGCTGACCCAGCATGATCGCTGGCTGGCGGCTTATGTTTACAGTCTCGTGGCCAGCGCAGCGGATGCGGAAGACATCCTTCAGGAAACGAAAGTCACGATGTGGAAACAGTTTGCGAAGTTTGAGCCTGGCACCAATTTCCGGGCCTGGGCGCGCAAGATTGCCACGAACCAGATTTTGAATTATCGCCGCACACAGAAGAATCGCCCCAATTCCCCCCTGGATGAGGAGTTCATCAAGGCCGTGGCGGCGGAAATTGATCGGCGTTCGGACACTTTGGATCATCAGGCAGAAGCCTTGAAGATTTGCTTGCGAAAGCTTCCCGAAGCGCATCGGAAGATCGTCGTCTGGCGCTACTTTGAAGATTGTGGAGTGGAGGAAATCGCCGTCAAAAGCGAACGGACCGTCGAAGCCGTTTACCGTCTCCTCAGCCGTGTCCGCCAATTGCTGAAAGAATGCGTCAACCGGCAGTTGGCCCAAACACCCGCGCCATGAAAGATCAACCCATCGATGACCGGATTGATCGCGCTTTGGAAGGTTTGCTTTCCGCAGCGGAGTTGGAGGCGTTGAAGGCCGATGTCATTCGCGATCCCGTCTTGCGCGCCGATTATGTGGACCGGCTCTGGCTCCATTCCACCTTGCGGGCTGAGCGGGAAACATTGGTAAAAATTTTGGACGAAGCTCCAGTGGCAGACGAAAAAGTCGTGCGCCGTTGGCCGCTGGCGTTGTGGGCGGCGGCGATTGCTGCGTGCGTGACATTGGCCGCGTGCGTCTTTCTGTTCGGCAAAGGCACCTTCTTTCGTCGTCCGGTAGCCACGCTCGTGCAGGCGGATAATTGCAAATGGGCCGGCTCAGATTTGCCCACGGCTGTCGATTCCAAGCTCGGCATCGGCACGCTGAAACTGGTGCAGGGCATCGCCACGCTCAAGTTCAAGAGTGGCGCGACGGTTACCATGGAAGCGCCGACCACGTTAAAAATTCTTACTGCCATGCACTGCCGTCTCGTGGAAGGCACGCTCACGGCGGAAGTGCCCGAACCCGCGCACGGCTTCACCATCGATACTCCGGATATTAAAGTCGTCGATCTCGGTACCCGCTTTGGTGTTACCGCCGGTTCTACTGGCAATTCGCAAGTACGCGTCTTTAAAGGTGAAGTTGAAATCGGCGGTCTGGCCGATGGTAAAACCAAGCACCTCACCGAAGGCAAAGGCCTGCACGTCGGCTCTGGTCCCACGGTGCTCGGTCAGGAGCCGACGCGCGGTCAACAGGTGCAGGAGGAGGATGGCTGGACTTCTATCCCGACTTCGTTTGGTCAGGGAAAAGATGGTTACGCGCGCCGGGGCGATTATGGCGGACCCATGGGGCAGCATCCGCTGATTATCGTCAAACACACGGATCTCGATCCAGGTCGTAAAAATGAACGCCGTGCCGTTATCACTTTTGATATTTCCCAAGCGGCCATCGCGAAGATTAACGAAGCGCAGTTGGTGCTTGATCCCGAGCCGAGTGGTTTTGGTTTCTCCTCGCTCGTGCCGGATTCTGAATTTGCGGTCTATGGCCTGACGGATGAAACGCTCGATACGTGGGACGAAAAGAAAATGCGCTGGAGTTCACTCCCCGGCTGCACGGATGAAGGCCCGAATCCGGCCATGACCCGCAAGCTGGCGGAATTCTGGATTCCCCGCGGTGGCACTGGTGGGCCGATTACGGTTCGTTCCCCTGAATTGGCTGCGTTTATCCGCACCAAGACCGATGGCCTGGCCAGCTTTCTGATTGTTCGTGAGACCGGAGAAACCGATCCTTCGGGCCTCGCGCATGCCTTTGCTTCCAAGGAACACCCGACTGGACGTCCGCCGACTTTGCGCCTAAAATGACCCCTTCTTCCATGAAATATGCCCTTCTATTATTCGCCTGCCTCAGTGCGGTGGCGAAGGTGGCCGCGCAGGATGACGCGCAGCGCGCGGCTTTGAAATTTTTCGAGAACGAAGTGCGGCCCGTGCTCGTGAACCGCTGCTGCGAATGTCACGGCGAGAAAAAGAAGAAGGGCAGTCTGCGCGTCGATAACATCAACTATCTCAAAGCCGGTGGAGATTCCGGTCCCGCACTCGTGCCGGGTGATCCGGATAAGTCGATCATGATTAACGCCATTCGTTATCAGGATCCCGATTTCAAAATGCCGCCGAAGGAGAAGCTGCCGGAAAAGGAAATCGCCGTTCTGGAGCAGTGGGTGAAAATGGGCGCTCCCTGGCCAGCCAATGAAGCCATTCGCGTTGCGGTGGATGAATTCGGTTTCACGGAGAAAGATCGCCACTTCTGGTCGTTTCAGCCGTTGACCAAGCCGGTTCCGCCGGACGTGAAGAGCGATTGGGTGCGCAATGACATCGACCGTTTTGTCGCCCAGAAGCATGCCGAACTGGGGCTTACCCCTGCACCGGAAGCCGATCGTCACGAACTCGTGCGCCGTCTTTATTTTGATCTGCACGGCTTGCCTCCGACCAGGGCGCAGGCCGATGCGTTCGTGAACAGCACCGATCCCAAGGCATACGAAAAACTGGTCGATCAACTGCTCGCCAGTCCCCGTTACGGCGAGCGTTGGGCGCAACATTGGCTCGATCTCACGCGCTACGCGGAGAGCGATGGTTACAATCAGGACGCCTTTCGTCCAGCGGCGTGGGCGTATCGCGATTACGTCATCAAGAGTTTGAACGAAGACAAGCCGTACAATCAATTCGTGCGTGAACAACTCGCGGGCGATGAGCTGGATCCGAAGAATCTTGACGTGCTCGTGGCCACTTCTTATCTCCGCAATCCCATTTACGAATACAATCAGCGCGATGCCCGCGGGCAGTATGAAGTAATCCTCACGGACATGACGGACAATGCCGGTGAAGTGTTCCTCGGCTTGAGCTTCGGCTGTGCCCGCTGCCACGATCACAAGTTCGATCCGATCCTGCAAAAAGATTACTACCGTTTGCGGGCGTTCTTTACGCCGGTGCGCTGGCGCGATGATCTAAAGCTCGCGACGGATGCGGAGAAAGCGCATTACGCGGCCCAGCAGGCCAAATGGGAAGCCGCCACGGCGGACGTTCGCGCTAAAATTGATGCGATTGTCGAACCGTTGATCGAGAAGAACGTGCAGCGTGCCTACGAACGTTTTCAGGCCGACATCCGGGCGATGGTGGATAAGAAGCCCGCTGACCGCACGCCGCAGGATTGGCAGTTTTCCTACTTCTGTGAGCGCCAGATGGAGTATGAACGCGAACGGTTCGAGCCGTTGAAAACGATCAAGAAAGCGGAAGACAAAACCCGGTATCAGGCGTTGATGGAGGAATTGAAGAAATTTGATCACCTGAAACCGAAGCCGTTACTCGAAGCATTCGTCGCTACCGATGCTTCCGCTAAGGGCCCGCCGAATATTCTCAAGACGCGCAAAGGCGAAGTGGATGTCGCTCCCGGTTTCCTTACCATGCTGGAGCCGAAGGAGCCGAAGATTGAACCTCTGGCAAATTCCACCGGTCGCCGCAGTGTGCTCGCCGCCTGGATTACGCGGCCGGATAATCAATTCACGACGCGGGTGATTGTGAACCGTGCCTGGCATTACCTGTTTGGCCGCGGTCTGGTTGCCACGCCCAATGACTTTGGCAGGCTGGGTGAAGCGCCTTCGCACCCTGAATTGCTTGATTATCTCACGCAACGCTTCCTCGCCAATGGTTGGAGTTTGAAAAAGCTGCAACGCGAAATTCTTCTTTCCGCGACCTATCGGCAGACGGCGCATCGCACCATGCCCGAAATCGCGGCGAAAATTGATCCGTCGAATAAATATCTCTGGCGCTTCAATCCGCGCCGGCTTGATGCCGAACAAGTCCGTGATGCCATGCTCGCGGCCAGCGGTGAATTGGATTTAAAGGACGGCGGCCCTTCCACCGATGGCAATGGCACGCGCCGCTCGATCTACACGATCAAAAAACGCAACAGTCAGAATGAACTGCTGCGCAGTCTTGATGCGCCCGCCGGTTTTGCCAGTACTTCAGAACGGCAAAGCACGACGACGCCTACACAGGCGCTCCTGCTTTTGAATGGTGACTGGACTTTGGCCCGCGCGCAAAAACTTGCCGCCCGCGTTTCGTCCATTGATGAAATCTGGCAGTACACTCTTGGCCGTCCACCCACGGCGCAGGAAGTCAAAGTAGCGACGGCGTTTATTGAGAAACGCTCGGTTCGCGGCGAACCGCGTTCTGGAATTGCAGTCGTCGATCTGGCCAATGCGAGCCAATTCAAGGAAAACACCGCTCAAGAACGGTTGCTGGCCCGCAGCAAAGAAAAGGAAGGCGATGAATTTACCGTCGAAGCCATCGTGAAACTGGACAGCATTGACGTGAACGCTTCCGTGCGCACGATCGCGTCGCGTTGGAACAACGGAAAAGACAGCGTCGAATCCTTTGGTTGGAGCCTGGGCGTGACCGGAGAGAAATCGCGCTTCAAACCGCGCAACCTCATCATTCAACTCGTGGGTGAAGACGAGAATCGCAATATTGCCTACGAACCGGTGGCTTCCAATCTGCGGCTTGAACTCGGCGTCACTTATCACGTTGCGGTTAAAGTTTCGTGCAATACCCACACCGTCGCGTTCCGCGTGCAGTCCCTGGATAAGCCGAATGCGCCCGTGCTCACGGCGGTGGTGCCCCAGAATGTTCGCACCGGCTTGAGTGGCGGCGCTTCCGGTCTCGTGATCGGCGGCGTGAATAAACGCGCGGCAACCCATCAATGGGATGGCCGCATCGAAGCCGCGCGGGTTGTGCGCGGGCTATTGCCTGACAGCGCACTTTCGGTTGATCCCGCGAAATGGGTGGCGCCTGCGCTCGTGAGCTGGAACGCCAAAATCGGTTCGACGGATCAACTCGTTTGGGCCAGCGCCGAAACTCCAGCGAATAGCGCCGACCCGCGCAAGCTCGCGCTCGCGGATCTCTGTCACGTGTTGCTCAACGCCAACGAATTCTTTTACCTCCACTAATCACTGCCATGCCTTGTAATAACTTCGATCTTCCTACGTCCCGTCGCGAATTCCTTCGCCGCGCCGGTTGCGGCTTTGGCGCAGTGGCCCTGGCCACGCTGATGGGTGAACGGGTGCTTGCCGAACCCAGCCCGGCGAACCCGGTGTTGTCGCAACTTCCCCATCACGCCGGGCGCGCGAAGAATGTGATTTATTGTTTCATGGAGGGTGGACCGAGCCATCTCGATACCTTCGACCGCAAGCCGCTGCTCAATCAACTCGCGGGTCAAAAATTACCTGCGGGCTTCAAGGAGCCGGTGCTGGCGATGGGCGAAAGTGGCGCGCCGTTGCTGGAATGCAAACGCACCTGGAAACAATACGGCCAAAGCGGGCTTTGGATTTCCGACTGGCTCAAGCACGTGGCCGAGCATGCGGATGATCTCGCGGTGATTAATTCGTGCGTCTCCGACGGCATCAATCACGCAGGCGGCGTTTGCCAGATGAACACCGGTTCGATCTTCGGCGGACGGCCTTCGCTCGGCGCGTGGGTGAATTATGGCTTGGGCACAGAGAATCAGAATTTGCCGGGCTTCGTGGTCATCAAGGACAGTGAAGGCACGGTCGTGAATGGCGTGCGCAATTGGGGCAGCGGTTTTATGCCCGCCGTCTATCAAGGGGTGGAATTCAGTTCGGATGGCGTGCCAATCAAGTATCTCGACAATCCCAAGGGCGTGACGGCAACACGTCAGCGCGACAAGCTCGACCTGCTTGCGTCACTCAATCGTGATTACGGCGCGACCCGCACCGACAACACCGAGCTGGATGCCCGCATTCGTTCGTACGAACTCGCTTATCAAATGCAGGCCGAGGCTCCGCACGCGGTTGATCTCAGCAAAGAGAGCGAGGCGACCAAGGCTCTCTACGGCATGGATAAACCCGAAACTGCGGCCTACGGGCGCAACTGCCTGCTCGCCCGGCGGCTGGTCGAAAATGGCGTGCGCTTTGTGCAACTCTATAACGGCGCAGGCAGCAAATGGGACGCGCACAGCAAGATTGAAGAAAATCACACCTTGCGTTGCGGCTCTGCGGACAAGCCCATCGCGGGCCTGCTGACCGATTTAAAACAACGCGGTTTGCTCGATGAAACGCTCGTCATTTGGGGTGGCGAATTTGGCCGTACCCCCATGAGCGAGCAGGGCGGGGGACGCGACCATAACCCGAACGGCTTTACGATGTGGATGGCGGGCGGCGGGGTGAAAGGCGGCCAGACCATTGGCGCGACTGATGAATTGGGTCTCTACACCGTGAAGGACAAATTGCACGTCCACGATCTCCATTCCACGATTCTGCACCTGCTGGGCGTCGATCACACCAAGCTCGTCTATCACCACAAAGGCCGTCCCGAACGCATCGACGAAAACGTCGGCCGCGCTTACGCGAAGATCGCGGGATAAGCACGGACCCGGTATTTCAGCGATTTACGGTTTGGCCGCAGGTTCCGGCAGAGCGAACGCCACAATGCTTCCTCCGGAGGGCCGTCCCGATTTGCCGCCACCGGCGGAGATCACCACGTATTGCCGTCCGTTGATCATGTAAGTGCTGGGCGTGGCATTGCCGCCGAAGGGAAGCGGAGATTGCCAAAGAATTTTTCCGGTCTCCTTGTCAAACGCGCGCATGGTTTCGTCCGCGGTCGCGCCAATGAAAATCAATCCGCCGGCAGTGACCACCGGCCCGCCATAATTCTCGGTGCCGGTTGGAGCAATGCCGCGCGCTGAGAGCTTGTGATATTCGCCCAGCGGCACTTTCCATTTAATCTCACCCGTATTCAAATCCACCGCGTTCAATGTGCCCCACGGCGGTTTGATGGCGGGGAAACCTTCCGCATCATTCCAGCGGCGGAATCCCGCGAAAGCGTACGGCGGAGCTTTGTTCACAGATGCCGCGCCTGGTCCTTCATCTTCCCGGCGTGCCGCAGTGGCAGGTGCAACTCCTAAGACAAAATCGATGATCGCTTCCCGTTGCGATTCCGGCATCCGGTCAAACGCCGGCATGCGGCCACCGCCTTGTTTCGTGATTTGCATAATCTGTTCGCGCGTCTTACGTTTGCTGACGTCGATGAGTGAGGGGAACCCACCAGCCAGATTACCTTTGCGATCCAGTCCGTGACACGCGGCGCACATCGTCATGTAATCCTGTTCCCCACGCGGCAGGGGGGTGCCATCGGCGCGGCGGGTTTCCACCATCTGCAAAATCCAGGGAATCTCGTTGATGTTCACGTAATAGATGCCGCTCGGGTCCGCTGCTCCACCGCCCCATTCCATGCCGCCGTCAAAACCGGGGAACATGATGGTTTCGCTAACGCTCGGCGCGGGAAATGGCCCGAAATTGGGCGATACGCGAATGCGATCCAGGGACATCGTGTGCGCCTCTGGCGAAATTGTGGAAACATCCTCCTCGCCGTAGTGATGGCGCATCAATGGCACGGGCTTGGTGGGGAAGGGCTGCGCGGCGAAGAAGCGTGGCCGACGCATAACGAACTCATTCCGCTCTCCAACAAGGACTACGCTGACGCCGACCACCGGGAGGACGTAATACTTCGCCGGTCCCGAAGGACGGGTG
>JBEHZA010000054.1:0-17064 GCA_048497895.1 Verrucomicrobiota bacterium | reverse complement strand
CGAACTAAACCATTCCATTATTATTGGCCGGCACACTCCGGCGCCGGCCTTTTTTAACTAAACCAACGGAAAGAAAATTTATGTTATACACCATTGCAGTCATCTTAATCGTTCTCTGGCTTCTGGGATTGGTCACCAGCACCACGATCGGCGGTTTCATTCACATCCTGCTGGTCGTGGCGGTCATCATGATCTTGGTCAACTTGATTAACAGCAGCAAACGGATCGGTTGATCCAAAGCGAGGGCGCGAACGCTCCACTGATTGCCAGAAAATCTCTTTTGGCAGCGCCACTCACCGGGCCGCTGAGACAGGCAGGGGCCTCTGGAAAACCTCCTTTCCGAACTATCAAACCATCCAACTGAAAACCGATATGAATCCGAAAAACATCATTGCCGTCATTCTAATCGCTCTGGGGATCATCGTGCTTGCCTATTCCGGGCTCTCGTTCACGACGCCCGGGAAGCCCATCGACTTCCTTGGCCTGCACATCGAAACTACGGACAGTCATTTCATTTCACCCACCGCCGGAGCATTGTCGCTCATTGGTGGAATCATCCTGCTGTTCTTGAATCCCAAACGGGCCTGAGGCGTAAGTTATCTGCCGAGCAGGAAGGGTGTTACTCCGCATTTAGAACGGTCCCCTTCCGTCGGTAATTCAGTCTTGAATCAAAAGCGAACGCTGATGCCCCGTCCTTATGGATAAACCGAACCTGATTTGGCTGGCACTCCGTGAACGGACTGAACAAGCCTGTTTTCTCCCACGTATCATTGCCCGATTGGATTGCTCACCCCCACCACGCCTTGATTGGAACTCGCCGCCCGCCTGCCCTCGTTCGCTGCCACCGTCCGCACAAAAGTGTCCGTGATCAGCCGGGCATAACGTTCCAGCGTACGATACGGGCTAAACGGAACGTAAACAATATCCCGTGCTTCCAGGTGTACATCTGGAGCTTTACCCGTCACAATCGCCGTGTAATCCACAATGGCAATTTTAGGTTCCGAAAGCGAACCGCACACGATGGCAATTTGTGAAACGTGCGCTTCCGGTTGTGTCCCCAGTGCCTTGGCGATAGCCGTCATTCCACACCGGGCTTATTTAGGGCGCTGACAGCGTTGGTTCTCCTTTGAGCCAGCCCAACGACGCGAGAAATTTGTCCGTTTCAATTAAGGTAAGGGTAAAGTGCGGATCACGATTGAAAAAACCGTGGCCAGCCTTCGGATAAATATGCGTTTCGCAACGGGCTCCCGCTTGCTTCATGCCGGCCTCGAAATCCTGCACCACGCTCACCGGAATGAGTTTGTCCTCATCGCCCAGGAATACGATCGCCGGAGGGGCGTCCTTGCTGAGATGATGCGCTGGAGAAAATTCCAGGTAACGGTCACCAACGCGTTCATGGCCCCATTGACCGGGGCCGTTATTGAAGACGGGGTTGAAGAGAACCAATGCGTCTGGCCGGCAGGAAATCCTGAGATCATCGGCCGGATCATCCAATCCATTTACCAGTCCGGTGAAAGCTGCCAGATGCCCCCCGGCCGAACCGCCAGCCGCCGCAATGCGCTGGGGATCAATTCCCAACTCTCCGGCGTGCGCGCGCACATAACGCAACGCCGATTTAGCATCTGCACAGCAGACCAGCGGCGGGCCTTTGTCCCCTTTGGGAATGGTGCGATACTCCACTCGAATGCCAACCATTCCCCGTGTGGCGAGATATTCACTTTGTTTAAGAAACTGCGACGCATTCCCGGCTACCCAGCCACCGCCAAAGAAGAAGACCATTGCCGGACGTTGATCAGAGGTTTTCCAGGAGGCGGGTTTTTCGATAAACAATTTCAACTCGCGCTCAGCAACTTTTTTGTAAATCAAGGTTTCTGCGCCCGATAAAAAAACCGGGGGAATCATCAGCCCCAGAAAAATCAGCAACGGCAGTTTTGGCTTTGTCATTTGGATTCGGTTTTAGCCGGACTTTCTTTGCGCTTTCCGCCCATATTCACAAACTCATCACGGGACAGAAACCCATCCTTATCGACGTCCCATTGATCAAAGCGGGTCTTCGCAGCTTCGGGGTCAGGCTGGTTGGCGAGAAATTCTTCCCGGCTCAATCTGCCATCGTGATCCTTGTCTTTCTTTTCAAAGAGCGCGGCCCGGTCCAGTTTCGGTTTGGCTGGAGCAGCGGCCGGTTTCGCGGCGGACTTCATCGCGGCGGTGGCAGGCAGGTACTTCGTCAACGCCTCAACAGTAGCCTTATTTTCCGGGTTGCTGGCCACGTTCACGGATTCAGCGGGGTCATTTTTTTCATCGTAAAGTTCTGTGGCCACAATTTCACTGTTGTTGCGATCCCGCCAGAGAGTCAGCCGCCAGCGTGGATCTCGAACACTGTAGCCCATCAATGGCCGGTTGCCGGTTTGCGCTCCACCGCGCGGGTATTGACTGATAGCAACCTTTTGAACCATCGCTGAGGGATTTTCCACGAATGGTTTCAAGCTCTGGCCATCCAGTCCGGCAGGAACAGGCAATCCGCAGAGATCGGCCAGGGTGGGATAAATATCCACAAATTCCACCGGGACATCGCATTTTTGACCGGCAGTCTTTTGCTTCGGCACACTCAGCAACAAAGGCGCGCGGGTGGCCAGTTCAAAATTGGTGTGCTTGTGCCAGAGACCATGATCACCCAATTGCCAGCCATGGTCACCCCAGAACACGATAATCGTGTTGTCGGTGAGACCTTCCTGTTCCAGCGCGTCCAATAAATGACCCACTTGCGCATCCGTGTAACTGACGCAGGCGTAATAGCCGTGGCGTAGCGTTTTGGCGAAGTCTGCGGAAATGGGATTTCCCTTCGGAACATTCGCATAGGCGTGCAATTCACCATTATCATGCCCGGCAAATTCAGGCGCGCCACTGGGCAAATGATCCACGGCCGGCATTGGAATTTTATCCGGATCATAAAGGTCCCAATATTTCTTCGGCGCGACGAATGGCAAATGCGGCTTCAGAAAACCGACCGCAAGAAAGAACGGTTGCCCTTTCTGCTTCAAGCTGTGGAGCCGTTTCACGGCTTCCACAGCAGTGAAACCATCAGGCAATTCCGTATCATTCTTAGAGCTGACCTCGAACGCGGCGCCTTTCGGAGCTTTCGCATTCTGGCCGGCATTCGGTTTGTCGTTGTCGGCCGGTTGCGGCAGCGTGAGATACTCGCGCACACCCGGTCCGGCTTTCACGATAATCCGTTTGGTCCAGTCCACTGGATCGGTGTCAATCGTCTGCCCATTGGGATACCAATGAGGCTCACTCCAGGAACGGCCGTCCTCGAAGCAATGGTGGTAAATTTTATTTAACGCGGCGCAGTAATACCCGTTTGCTTTGAAGTACTGCGGCAGCGTGACCGCGTCCGGCAACGCGACGCGAAAATGCGTTTCCAAATCCCATACCCGCGTGGCGTCTGGACGCCGTCCCGTGAGCAGGGAACTCCGTGAGGGACTGCACACCGCCTGCTGACAATAGGCGTGATTGAAGACGAGCCCACGCGCCGCAATCCGATCGATGTTCGGCGTCTTCGCGATCCGATTGCCGTAGCAACCAAGTTCGGGACGCAGATCGTCCACTGCGATGAAGAGAACGTTGGGACGGTTAACCTCAGCCTGAACCAGGGTCAGCGAACATAGCACGGCGGCAAGCAGGAGAATCTGTTTCATAATCAGCTTCATTGACCATCGTGGGGTAGCGCCAAAGACCTTAACAACCTGTCCGATATCCAGCAACGACGAACCTTCACCGGAGAAAAGGCCCTGCGACCGGACGAATCGCTGGTTTCCAAACGCGTTATGGCACAGGTAGCCGTTTTTTTATTAAAATTCATTTTCCCCGTTGACAGTGAAAATTGCTAGTGTTACGAAATTATTAATTCGTAACACGAATTGTTATGGCTAAAGATTCCAGTCAATTGGTCCGGTTCAGTGTTTCGATGCCGCAGGATGTGGCGGGGAGCCTGGACACCATGTCCGCCGAGCGCGGGTTCGCTAATCGTTCCCAATGCCTCACCTCTCTGGTGCGCGACCGTTTGGTGCTGCACGCCAGCCAATCCGGCAACCGCGTGATGATGGGGATCATCAGTCTCATCTACGACCATGGGAAACGGGACTTACAAAACAAGCTGACCGACCTTCAGCACAAGTATTTGAAGGAAATCATCACGATCCAATTGGTGCACCTTGAGCAGCATCAGAGTCTCCAGGTCATCCTCGTGCAGGGTCCGGCGCGAACCTTGCGCGTCATTGCCAATGAAATGATCAGCCTCGGCGGAGTGCGGCATGGACAACTGCAATTGAATACGGAAGTGCTCCCTCCGTTGCACGAAGGCTGACGTCAACACCTTTACCGTCATGAGTGACACCTTCTCTCCCACACCGGATATTCCCGAAGCCAAAATCCGTTTTCGCGAAGTGGTGCTGGGCGGCGCGAATTGGTCGCACGTCCTCAAACGCGGCACCACCTTGCGGCTGATCGATCCTCAAGGCGGCGCGAATGTCTCGGCTTTGTTCTACAATTTCGAACTGCCCGTGGAGCGTTACAACATGGCCGACACGTTGAAGGCGCAGCACACGGCTTTTCTGACGACTGGCTGCGCTTTGTATTCGGATATGGGCCGCATTCTCGTTTCCATCACCGCCGATACGAGTGGATGGCACGATACTATTAGCGGTTGTTCCACCGCCGAAATCGTGACCGCGAAATATGGTGAAGCGCGTTTTCAGGAACATCGCAACCAGTTTCATCGCAATGGCCGCAACAATTTTCTGGTAGAACTGGGCAAATACGGCCTCGGTGCGCGCGATCTCGTGGCCAATGTAAATTTCTTTAGCAAAGTAATCGTGACGACGGATGGCTCGTTGCAATTCGACCACGCTCACGCCAAGCCGGGCGCGTACGTCGATTTGCGCGCCGAGATGAACACGCTGGTAGTGCTGAACACCACGGTTCATCCGCTGGCTCCGGCGGGCACATATAATCCCAAACCCGTGCACCTCGTCGTCTGGAGTTCGCCACCACCGGGACCGGACGATGTCGTCCGCAAATTCCGTCCGGAAAATGAACGCGGCTTGATCAACACGGAACGTTATTTCTTATAACCCTTTGTTATGAGCCTTGCCTCTTTAACTCAAAGCCCGTTGGACCCCAATCAGGCTGTTTATACCCACACGATTCCCGCGGGTGACGGCTGGATGTATGAAATCAAGGCAGGTCAAACCTTCCGTATTGTGGATCTGGAGGGGAATCAGGCGGTGGACACTTTATTCTACAACGCGGCGGATTCTTCCGAGCGTTACAGCGGAGTGGATACCATCCGCGCCCAGGACAATATTTACCTGACTACCGGCACGAAGCTGCTCTCCTCCGAGGGCAACACTATGCTGACGATCACAGCGGATACGTGCGGACGCCACGATACGCTTGGCGGCGCGTGCGCGGCGGAAAGCAACATGGTGCGTTACGCGCTCGAGAAGCGTTATATGCACAATTGCCGCGATACGTTCCTCAAGGAAATTGCGGAGTTTGGCGGCGATTTCACCAAGCGCGATCTGACCAGTAATATCAATTTTTTCATGAATGTGCCGGTAACGCCGGAAGGTAAACTCACCTTCGCCGACGGCATTTCCGAAGCAGGTAAGTATGTGGAAATGCGCGCAGAAATGGATGTCGTCTGCCTGATTTCCAATTGTCCACAACTGAATAACCCGTGCAATGCTTATAACCCGACGCCCGTCCGCGTGTTGATCTGGGATTGAATGCCATTCGTCGTTGATTCATGAAGACTCTCATTGCCAACCGCGGAGCGATTGCCTGCCGCATCATTCGCACGCTCGACCGGCTCGGCTTCCCTTCCGTCTCCGTTTACTCCGAAGCCGATGTGGCTTCACGCCATGTGGAAACAGCCGGTCAATCCGTGGAGATTGGTCCAGCCGCGCCGCGCGAAAGCTACTTGAACGCAGATAAGATTCTCGCGGCGGCCAAGGCCACGGGAGCTGAAGCGATTCACCCCGGATACGGCTTTCTCAGTGAGAATGCAGAATTTGCGAAAGCCTGCGAAGCCGCGGGCATCCGCTTCGTCGGGCCTACCCCTGATCAGATGGAGAGCTTCGGCCTCAAGCATCGCGCACGTGAATTAGCCAAAGAATGCCGCGTGCCACTCCTGCCGGGCACGGGTTTGCTCGCCTCGGCGGAAGAAGCCGTTATCGAGGCCGCAAAGATCGGTTTTCCGGTGATGCTCAAAAGCACTGCGGGTGGTGGCGGCATTGGCATGCGCGTTTGTAACAGTGAAACCGAATTGCGCGAACATTTTGATTCGGTCACGCGGTTGAGTCAGGCCAACTTCAAGAATGGCGGGCTCTACGTGGAAAAATTTGTGCGTCGGGCCCGGCATATTGAAGTGCAGATTTTTGGCGATGGCCAGGGCCGCGTGCTGGCTTTGGGAGAACGCGATTGCTCCCTGCAACGTCGCAATCAAAAGGTGGTTGAAGAAACTCCGGCACCCAACGTCTCAGCGGCGGTTCGAGAGGAACTTTTCTCGTGCGCCCGGCGTTTAGGGGAACGCGTCCACTATCGCTCGGCGGGCACAGTGGAGTTTGTTTACGATGCCGACAGTGCGGCGTTCTATTTCCTCGAAGTGAACACTCGGCTTCAGGTGGAACATGGCGTAACCGAAGAAGTCCTGGGCATTGATCTGGTCGAATGGATGCTGCGCCTCGCCGCTGGTGATCTCGGCTTCTGGCCCACGCAACCGCTCGTGCCGCAAGGTCATTCGGTGCAGGTACGGATTTATGCTGAAGATCCCATCCGTAATTTTCAACCCAGCACGGGGATTTTAACCGAGGTCAAATGGCCACCACAGACACGGGTTGAAACCTGGGTCGTGCCAGGCGATCCAATCACGCCGTTCTACGATCCACTCGTGGCCAAACTCATCGTTCACGCCGCCGATCGTCCGGCGGCCCTGGCGGCCATGCGGGCGGCGCTCAATCAAACCGCCATTTCCGGAATTGAAACCAATCGCGATTATCTGCATGCGGTTTTGGATCAACCGGATTTCGTGGCAGGGAATCCGGTCACGGCGTTGCTGGGGCAGTTCAAGTTTATTTCCGGAGCCATCGAAGTCATGGAGCCGGGCGCAGTTTCCACAGTACAGGATTATCCGGGCCGGCTGGGTTATTGGGATGTGGGCGTGCCGCCTTCCGGACCGATGGATGATCTTTCTTTTCGACTCGCCAACCGGGTGGTGGGTAATCCGGTGGGCACACCGGCGCTGGAATTCACCATGCTCGGGCCGACGCTGCGCTTTCATGGCCCATCCACCATTGCACTCACGGGGGCGCGGGTGGATGCCACCCTGAATAGTCAACCGATCGCGATGGATCAGCCAGTTTCAATTTCAGCCGGTTCGATATTGAAAGTGGGGCGTTGTCAGGCGCACGGTTGCCGCACGTATCTGGCTTTCGCCGGCGGTTTGCGCGCGCCGGAATATCTTGGCAGCAAATCCTCTTTTACTCTCGGCAAATTCGGCGGGCCGACTGGTCGCGTATTGCAAGCAGGGGACATGCTGCATCTTGATCAAGTGCCATCGGAGTCAGCGCCAGTGGTAACGGTTACGCCACCCCAGTGGAGCAATCACTGGAACATTCGCGTGCTCTACGGCCCACATGGCGCCCCGGACTATTTCACGAACGAAGACATTGATGTTTTCTTCGCAACGAAATGGAAGGTTCATTACAACTCGAATCCTACCGGCGTGCGCTTGATCGGGCCCAAGCCCAAGTGGGCGCGGCACGATGGCGGTGAGGCGGGGCTGCATCCCTCCAATATTCACGACAACGCTTACGCCATCGGCACCGTCGATTTTACGGGCGACATGCCGATTATTCTTGGACCGGATGGGCCGAGTCTCGGCGGCTTCGTTTGTCCCGCCACGATCATTTGCGCAGATCGTTGGATGATGGGTCAATTGCGCCCGGGCGACTCCCTGCAATTCATCCCGGTTGCGTTACCCGCAGCGGAAGCCGCCGAGGCCGCTTTGACGGAAGCGATTCAGGCGGGCCGTTACACCGCAGTGCCACACGATCAGGAGCAAAGGATTATCGCGGTTGAATTGCCCTCTCCAGTGCTGAAGCACCGGCTGGGCCAGCCGGATCAAGTTGAAGTAAAATACCGGCCTTCGGGTGACAAATATCTGTTGGTTGAGTATGGCGCGCCAGTATTGGATCTCGATTTACGTTTCCGCGCGCATGCGTTGATGAAGTGGGTGCGCGACCGCAAATTGACGGGGGTCATCGACCTCACGCCCGGCATTCGTTCGCTGCAAATCCACTACGACAACCGCATTCTGCCGCGTCATCGCCTGCTGGATTTGCTGCACGCGGCGGAAGAGGAATTGGGCACGCTGGACCATTTGGATGTCCCTTCACGTATCATTCACCTGCCACTTTCGTGGGATGATCCGGCGACGCGCCTGGCCATTGAAAAGTACATGCAATCGGTACGACCGGATGCGCCGTGGTGCCCGAGCAACATCGAATTCATCCGCCGCATCAATGGTCTCAACAGTATCAATGACGTGTATCGCACCGTGTTCGATGCGAATTATCTGGTGCTCGGTTTGGGTGACGTTTACCTCGGCGCGCCGGTAGCGACCCCGCTGGACCCACGGCATCGGCTGGTGACTACGAAATATAATCCCGCCCGCACGTGGACACCGGAAAATGCGGTCGGCATCGGTGGCGCTTATCTGTGCATTTACGGCATGGAAGGTCCCGGTGGTTATCAATTCGTCGGCCGCACGGTACAAGTCTGGAATACCTGGCGGCAGACACGGGATTTTACGGAAGGCAAACCGTGGCTGTTGCGGTTCTTCGATCAAATTCGCTTTTATCCCGTAAGCGCCGAGGAATTGTTGCGCATGCGCCGGGATTTTCCGCTGGGCCGTTTCAAACTGCAAGTGGAGGAGACGACATTCTCGCTCAAGAAATATCATCAATTCCTGCAGGACGAAGCGGTGGGCATTGCGGCCTTTCGCCAAACACAACGTCAGGCTTTTGCCGAAGAACGGGAACGCTGGCGCGCGCAAGGCCAGGAGATCGTCGCCTCGGAACCCCTCGATGACGCCGCTCCTGCCGCTGAAGTGGAAATTCCGGAAGGTTGCGAAGCCGTACGCACGCCGCTGACCGGCAATCTTTGGAAAATTCTCGTGCAACCCGGGCAAATCGTCGCGGAAGGCGAGGCGGTGGTCATTGTAGAAGCGATGAAAATGGAAGCCCGCATTTGCAGCCCGGTAGCTGGTCGGGTTCGGGAAATCAAGTGCGTCGAAGGCAAGCCGGTTTCCGGCGGGCAATTGCTGCTGATCCTGGAACCACAAGCCACTTAACACCATGTTCTCCCCATTCCCCATCACGAGTGGTTCTGCTCCAGACCTCGCCGGGGAAAATTTCTTTCCAAATATCCGACTGTTTCTTTTTAACCATCGTGCGTGCTTTGTGCCGCCTATAGAGGAACTGTCCGCAGGCAGTGGACTTCCTTTGAATTCAAGCACGGCACGAAAGACACTCCGGCAAAGGTGCTGGAGGCCAATGGAAAGACTATCGTTACGAACTGCTAACGTCGCGTCAGGGATTCCCATTTTATCGAGGTGGAAGCTCCTGCGCCGACCCGGAAAAGAACGCGCTGGCATGAAGGGTGCTTCCCGGAAAAGCCGTGATTACATGGTTTCTCCAATGCGGGTTGCTCTCCCTCGACCTCGTTCCAGCAGCCCCGAAAACGAGCCACTTTGGTTCCTTCATCGAACCAAACCAAACCGGAAAATCCGCCTCAACCTAGAAACCTGAAACTCCCATGAAACCACAAACCTCACGTCGCCAGTTTATTGCCACTGTGGCCACCGCCTCGGCTGCGCTTGCCGCCGCTCCGGGCATCGCCCTTGCTGAATCCACCGGACCACTCAAGGTCGCCTATTCCGATTGGCCGGGCTGGACCCTGCTGGAAGTCGCTAAACAAAAGAATTGGTTTAAAGAAGCCGGAGTCGAAATCGAACTGCTCTGGTTTGATTACCTGCCTTCGATCGACGCTTTTTCCGCTGGCAAAGTCGATGGCATCACCATCGCCGCTTCGGATGCGCTGGTCGCCGGAGCAAATGGAGCCAAGAGCAAAATCATTATGGCCATCGACTACAGCGATGGTAACGACAAGATCATCGGCAAACCCGGCATCAATTCCATCAAGGATCTCAAAGGCAAAAAGATTGGGGTCGAAGTCACGCTCGTGGATCACCTGCTGTTGCTGAAAGCGCTCGAAGCCAATGGCATGACACAGTCGGACGTGACGCTGGTCAACACCGGCACAAATGAAACGCCGCAAACGCTCGCCAGCGGTCAGGTGGGCGCGATTGCCGCGTGGTATCCGATCGCCGGACAAGCGCTCAAACAAGTCGCCGGTTCCAAGACCTTGTTCTCCAGCGCGGATGCCAAGGGCCTGATCTACGACGTGCTTGCCGTGAATCCAGTCAGTTACTCCCAACGCAAAGCGGATTGGGAAAAGTTTATCAAAGTTTATTACAAGTGTATCGACTACATCCTGGACCCCAAGACCAAAGAAGACGCCGTGAAGATCATGGCGGCCAAAGTTGGCGCGAAACCGGAAGAATTCTCGGATAACGTGCCGGGCACTCACTTCCTCAAACTGTCCGAAGCGAAGAAAGTGCTGAAGAAAGGCAAAGGCCTGGATTCACTCTATGGTTCCATGGAGATCAGCAACACCTTCAACCTTGATAACAAGGTCTACAAGGATTCGCAAAAGGCTGAAAGCTACATCGTGCCAGCCATCACGGAGTCTCTGTAAGCGCCTTCCGTCACGCGGGGCAGACTTCACCGTCCGCCCCGCGATTTAACCATGAAGCATCACGATTGGCTTGGCCTGAAGCAGGAACTGCCCGCACAACGGCGGTTGCTGCTCACGGTGCTGTCGTTCGTGCTGCCGCTGGCCTGCTGGGCGCTCGTCAGCTACACCCCGTGGATCTGGCACCCGCTGGTCCACATTACCAATGTCGGCGGGGTGGATTATTTCTCCGAAGGGATGGAAGTGCCGAAAGAGGATTTTTATCGCGAATCCGCCGCAATGAAGGCAAAAGGTCTCGCCCTGCCGGAAGGAAAACGGGTAAACCCGGTTTACCTGCCCGCTCCGCATCAAGTAGCGCGTGCTTTCTATACGGGCTTCACTACGCCGCCGCGCCTGCCGAATGAGCCGTGGCTGCATCAGAGCCTCTGGCAAAGTATTCGCACGATTTTTTGGGGCTTCGTCTTTTCCTCTCTTGTGGGAGTTCCGCTGGGCATTCTCTGCGGGGCGTATCGTTTTTTCTCCAAGTTGCAGGAACCGTTTATTGAATTTTTCCGTTATCTCCCGGCCCCGGCCTTTGGCGCGTTATGCGTGGCTATTCTGGGGATTAACGACGCTCCGAAAGTAGCGATTATTTTCATCGGCACCTTTTTCCAGCAGGTGCTCGTGATCGGGAACACCGTGCGCAAAGTGGACCCGGCGCTGATTGAAGCGGCGCAAACGCTCGGGGCTTCGCGCTGGCGGCTGGTGCGGCGCGTGATTATTCCAGCTTCCATCAGTGACATCTACACCGACATGCGCATCCTGCTGGGCTGGGCGTGGACCTACCTGATTGTCGCGGAAGTCGTCGGCGCCACTTCGGGTATTACTTACTTCATCAATCAACAAGCGCGTTACCGTAACTTCGACAATGTTTACGCGGCGATTATGATGATCGGGTTCATTGGCTTTGGTTCGGATTTATTATTTGCCTGGATTGGGAAAATCATTTTCCCCTGGAAATGGCGTTCCGGGCAGCAATCGTTTTGGTCACTCCTGTGTCCTAAACCAACCGTGGCCTCCGCGTGAGTATCATGGCCATAGATAACCCGGAAGTGAGTTCCAGCCTCGACGCATATCGCCGGCAACAGCCCGAGGTCGCAGCGCGTTTCACACGGTTACGGCAGCGGCCAGTTCTCTTAAGCATCAAGAACCTCAAGAAGAGCTATGTGGCCGATGGCGTGGAACGCACCGTCTTTGACCAGGTTAATCTGGATATTCATCGCCGCGAATTAATCACTGTTATCGGCCCTTCCGGCTGTGGCAAATCGACTTTGATTCGCATTGTCGCGGGTTTGGACGAAGCGACCGGAGGGGAAGTTCTGCTCGATGGCCAGCCGGTGAATGGGCCGGGACCGGATCGCGGCATGGTATTTCAAGGTTACACCCTTTTCCCATGGCTCACGGTCAAGCGCAACGTGATGTTCGGCCTGGAAATGCAGGGACGGCCAAAATTGGTTTCCGAGGAGGAAGCCCGCTGCTGGTTGAACATGGTGGGGCTTTCCAAGTTTGAAAACTCGTATCCGCATGAGTTATCCGGCGGCATGAAGCAGCGCGTGGCCATCGCGCGGGCATTAGCTAATGGCCCGCGCATTCTGATCATGGACGAGCCATTCGGCGCCTTGGACGCTCAGACACGCGCGCAAATGCAGGGCTATTTACTTCAGATCTGGCGCAAGGTGGATGTTACCATTCTCTTCATCACGCACGATCTTGATGAAGCGGCTTACCTCTCGGACCGGATTTTAGTGATGGGCTCAAATCCGGGGCGGGTGGTGGAGTTTATCGAAAACCCGGTGCCACGCCCACGCAGTCCGGCACAATTCATCTCCCCGGAATTTCTCGCGCTCAAAGAGCATCTCGAACATCTCATCCACCCCAAAGTGGAGGTCGAAGTCGAACGCCTGCCCGTGGTTAAATTGACCATGGCCGGCGATGAGGTGGAATAGGCCGCGGCTTAACGTCGTTTCTCACTGGGAGTACAAGCTCATCCATTCCTAAGTTTCCAGATTTTGTGTAATAGGTATTTCCCCCGATTTGACAGTAACGCCTTTTTGATTAACTATCTGGTTAGTTAATTTATGTCGAAGCCCGTTTCTTTTGCGAATCCGTCGAAGCGTCGCCTGCAAAGCCTGGAGACGCGCAAAGCGATTTTAGCGGCCGCTGAACGCATTTTTGCAAAAAACGGTTTGGCTGGCGCGCGCACGGATGCCATTGCCGCCGCTGCGGGCGTGAACAAGGCGCTACTCTACTATTACTTCAAAAGCAAAGAGCGCTTGTACGAAGCCGTGATCGAAGACCATTTCCGCGAATTCAACGAACAGGCTCTCACCGTCCTCAATGGGCCGGGACCAGCCCAAACGGTGCTGCTCAGTTATGTCAGCCTGCATTTCGATTTCATTACCGCACGCCACCGTTACGCCTCGCTTTATCATCAATTAATGACCGCGGGCGGCAAATTACCGGCCCGGCTGGTCCGCAAATATTTTGCCCCGCGTAGCGAAGCGTTCCGGCGTTTGCTGGACCGCGGCATGCGGGACCGGGAATTCCGTCAGGCCGACCATTTTCACACCGCCATTTCCATTGTGGGATTGATCGTCTTTTATTTTTCTGCGTCAAACGTGCTCCAATTGCTGGGTCATTCCGATGCGTACACCGGGCCCAACCTGCAACTGCGCAAACAGGAAGTGCTCGACTTTATCCGGCACGGCCTGTTTCAAAATCCGAAAACTTCCCGCTCATGAAACGTAAATTAATCATTTTCGCTCTCCTCGCGTTATTGGGCGCAGGCGTTTATTACCTGCTGGCCCGCCCACCAAAAACGATCACCCTGACGGGTATCGTCACCACGGATGAAGTTATTGCGAGTTCCGAGATTCAAGGGCGGTTGCAACAATTGCTCGTGCATCAGGGCGATGTTGTAACCAATCGCCAGTTGCTCGCGGTGATTCAACCACTCGAATGGACAGCTGACCTCGCGTTCTATGCCAACACAGAACAACAGTCCAAATCACTGGTCACGCAGGCGGAAGCGGATTTGAAATTTCAGGAAGCGCAAACCACCAATCAGGTCAAACAGGCCGAAGCCAATCTGGCCGCGGCGGAAGCTCAAGTGGTGCAGGCCAAAGCCGATTTCGAAATTGCGGAGCTGAATTTCAAACGGGAAGATGATTTGTACAAGAAAGGCGTCGATTCCGCCCAGTTGTTTGATCAGATGCGGACGACCCGCGACGCGGCTAAAGCCCGTGTCGTGGCCCTGGAAAAACAGGTGCAGGCTGCTCAATCCGCCGTTGCCTTGGCTAAATCCAATAGCGAACAGATCGCCGCGCGGCGCGCCACGTTGCAAGCCAGCGTGCATCAACTGGCCGCCGCTGGAGCGCAAAAGGACAAAGCTCAGGTGCGCCTGAACTACACGGAAATTCACGCATCCATCCCGGGCATTGTGGATGTGCGGGCCGCATTGCAAGGGGAAGTGGTCAACCCCGGCCAGGCCATCGTCACGCTGATTGATCCGAATGATTTGTGGGTGCGGGCCGACGTCGAGGAGACCTATATCGACCAAGTCCGGCTGGGTGACAAACTCACCGTGCAATTGCCTTCCGGGACGCAACTGACCGGCACGGTATTCTATCGCAGCCAGGATGCTGATTACGCCACGCAACGCGACGTCAGCCGCACCAAACGCGATATTAAAACCTTTGAAGTCCGCTTGCGGTGCGACAATCAGGATCGCCGGTTGGCCGTTGGAATGACGGCTTTTGTGCTGCTGCCTTTGCCTGAGCATTGACCTATGCTCGATATTGAAGTCATCAATCTGACCAAGCGTTTCGGCGATTTTGTCGCCGTGGACAATTTAAGTTTCACCGTCAATCACGGTGAAGTCTTTGGACTGCTTGGGCCCAACGGGGCAGGCAAATCCACGCTGATCCGGATGTTGACCACCCTCGTGCCGCCCACCGCCGGCACGGCGCGCATATTGGGATTCGATGCGGCCCGCAATCCCAACGACGTCCGCCAATCCATTGGCGTCATCCCGCAAGCCATGACCTCGGACCTCGATCTCTCCGCCGAGGAAAACATGGGCATTTTCGCCAAGTTGTATGGCATCCCCAGGGATAAGCGACGCCGCACCATTCAGGAATTATTGAAAGCGGTCGATCTGGAGCAGTGGGCCGACAAACCCGTGAAGATGTTTTCCGGCGGCATGCGACGGCGGCTCGAAATCGCGCGCGGCCTGGTGCATGAGCCGAAGATTTTTTTCCTCGATGAACCGACCACCGGTCTCGACCCCGTTTCCCGCGTGGCCGTTTGGGAAATGCTTGCCCGGTTGAAACGTGAACGCGACCTGACGATCCTCGTAACCACTCATTACATGGACGAAGCGGATAAACTGTGCGACCGCATCGCTATCGTGGATCACGGCAAACTGGTAGCCCTCGATTCGCCGCTGAAACTGAAAGCCTCCATCCCCGGCAAGAATGTCGTCGAAGTCAGTTTTTCCTCCGTGCCGCAAAATTGGCTGGCGGTGCTGCAAGCCTTGCCGGACGTCGTGGAGGTAAAGGCGGAAGATCTCTTTTTCCGGATTTCCTCGCACAATGGCCCGCGCACCACGGTCGCCCTCATGGAAGCAGTGCGGAATGCCAACATCACCTTGAATTCGCTTTCCGTGCAAAGCACGACGCTCGACGACGTGTTCGTCTATTACACGGGCCATCAGTTGCGCGACGCGCTTCAAAGCGCCAGCGCCTATACGTCCAGCTTCATGTACGAGCGAAAATAAAGACCGCATGCACCGCATCCTTGCCATCATTGAACGTGACCTTCGCCGGTTTCGCCGCAGCCCTACGCTGGTCATCGTGTCGATCATCATGCCGCTGGTGCAATTGGTCGTGCTCGGCTACGCCTTCGGCGGCAAGGTTAAGAATCTGAAAATCGGCGTGGTGGATCAGGATCACAGCGTGCCCGCCGTCAAGTTGAAGGAAATGTTTCAAGCCGTGGCCAGCAACGCCCGCACGTTTGATACAATTCCTTACGCGGATCAGGGCCAGGCGCTGCATGATTTACGCAACGGAAAAATCAATGGCGTGCTCCATATTCCGCCGCAATTCTCCCGTAAAGTGCTCGCGGGCGAAAATCCCCGGGTTGCGTTGGTTGAAGACAACACGGATCAGTTTGTCGCCGCCGCGCTGGAAGGAACGCTGAATCAGTTGCTCGTGTCCTATAGTGAAAAGAAGCCGGCGCCACGCACGAAAACCGATGCCACGCTGTCGATTGTCGAAATCTATCCTTACGTGCCGTATATCCAATACCTCCTGCCGGGCACGATCGTGCTGGCTATCTTTGTTTCCACGGCGATCGGGGGCGGCATTATCTTTATCGACGACAAAGCGCGCGGGTTGCATGAAGGCTATCTCGTCACGCCGATCCGTAAGTTTGAACTCATCATGGGTTTCAATCTGGCGGGGGCAGCCAAAGCGATTTTAGGCGGACTTGTGCTGGTGACATTTGGCTCCATCATTGCCGGGATTCCTGATCCGTTGAATGTGGGGCGGCTGCTGCGGCTGGCGTTGCTGGTGGTCGCCACGTCATTGGCGCTGATCAGCATGATGTTCCTGATCATGGTGCGGGTCAGCGATCCGCTGGTGCCGCGCGCCATCTTCGGGGTGCTCAATACCGTGCTCTTTTTCCCCAGTGGCGCAGTCTATCCCACGCAGGCATTTCCGCCCTGGATGAAGGCCATTGCCGTTCTTGACCCTTTCACCTATGCGGTGCATGGGTTCAAAGAATTAATTCTCAAGAACACCGGCCTGACGGCGATTATGCCGGATCTGGCCTTTCTGCTCGTATTTGCCGTTATCGCCATGACCACCGCCACGCTGCTCTTCCGCCGCACACTGTAAATTGCGCGACTTTCCCTGTGCAAACGGTTACTTCGTGGTCGGCGCGGGCTTGGCCGGATCGAGGATATTGTTGTCGGCCATCCAATCCATCAGCCGTTGCGGCCAACCTTTGATTGTCGCCAGTTTCGAGCGATAACCCATGTTGAAGCCATGACCGCCTTTGGTGAACACATGCGCTTCTACCGGCACTTTAGCCGCACGGAATTTTTCCAATAAACTCACGATGGTGCCCGAGCGGAAGCCGAAGTCAAAG
>JBEHZA010000053.1:0-17089 GCA_048497895.1 Verrucomicrobiota bacterium | reverse complement strand
GATGGTGCAAAACACGGCGCGCAGCCTCACCATCACCGTGACTCCCCTGGCGCCGGGCGATTTCACCAATACCGTAAACGTGACCGCATCAACCTCGGATGCCGTTTCCGCAAACAATATTTCAACGCTCGTGACCAGCACCGCCATACCCGCTGCAATCAGCGGACAACCAACGAATCAGGTTGTCGTTGCCGGAGGGAGCACCAGTTTTCAAGTAGGTGGCACCGGTACCGGACCGCTTTCCTATCAATGGTACTTTAACAGCACGAATTTATTAAGTGGGGCCACAGCCAATTTGCTGAATCTCGCGAACATTCAAGTGGCGCAGGCAGGCAATTATTCGGTGATCGTAACCAACATCTCAGGTTCTGTAACCAGCACTCCCGCCAATCTACGCGTGTTGGTAGCGCCGACGTTGAATGTGCTGAGTGCGAGCATCGCCAGCCCGCCCTACTCCGTTTCCATTCAAAGTGTCATGGGGCTGAATTATCTGATGCAGTATAAAGACTCGCTCTCGGGTGATAGTTGGATTCCGATCAAGCCAGCCACCATCGGCACGGGTGGGATCATCACCTTGCAGGATACAAATTCAGCGCCCGTTACGGGAGATCGCTTCTACCGGATCATTTGTTACTGAGCATAGCTCAGGCGAAGACTTGCTTCACCGGCACACCCATATCCGTAATCGGCACGGGACGGTCGCCATCATACAAATTCTTGCCGGGATTAATGCCCATTGCGCAATGAATGGTCGCGTGCAAGTCGGGTACGGAAATCGGCGTGGAAAGAATCACTTTGCCGAGTTCATCCGTTTCGCCCACTGCCTGGCCAGTCTTTAAGCCACCACCAGCGAGCGCAATGCTGAACGCTTTGGCATAATGACCGCGTCCGCCACCACCATCGAATTCCGGCGGACGGCCAAACTCAGTCGCCACCACGATCAGCGTCTTATCAAGCAAATGGTTCTTTTCCAAATCAGTCACCAGCGTGGCGAGCGATTGATCGAGGTCTTTGATTAAAAGATGTTGCTTCAACTGACCGGCGTTGTGCGTGTCCCAGCCGGTGCCATTGATGAAATTCAAATTGAATGAGACTTCGATGAAGCGTACGCCGCTTTGCACCAGACGCCGCGCCAGCAGGCAACGTTGGCCAAATTCCGAACCGTAAGCCGTGCGCAGAGCCGTGGGTTCCAGACCAAGCTGAAACGCCTTCATGAAATCGCCCCCGGAAAGCTGGAAGCTTTCCCCCAGCGCCTTATCGTAATCCGCAATGGTTTTGTCCCCGTTGTTGCGGGTGAGATAATTCTGGCGCAACTTCGAGAGCAACATTTCACGATCCGCTTCCCGCGCCGTGCCCACATCCCGTGGCCGCGTCAATCCGGTGGGACCGGCTTCCGTATCCGTCAGATAAACATAGCCGTGCTCCGCACCGAGAAAACCAGGGCCACGCGTCACATTGGGATAACCAATGACGACGTAGGAGGGTACTCCATCCACCAATTTGCCGCGTTCTTTCGCGACGATGGAACCGATGGAAGGATACATGACCGAACCACTGGTCGGACGTCCCGTGTGCATCCGGTTCGTGGCCGCGGCGTGTTCATCGATGACGTTATGATTCACCGTGCGCAGCAACACGAAACGATCCAGCACTTTCGCACAGCCGCTCAAGTGTTCGCATACTTTCACACCTGGAATCGCCGTCTCAATCGCGTCGTAATACGAGCCGGCCACTTTTTTGCCGTCGCCCTTTTGCTTCGGGTCCCACGTGTCGATGTGCGCCGCACCACCACCCAGCCAGATGAAGATGCAATGCTCTGCTTTGCCCTTGGGATAAATAATCTTCTCTTTGCCTTCCGCACTTGCCAGACCGGGCAGGCCGAGAGCGCCGAGCGTAGAAGCCGCGAGACCGGCCTTGCCCGCCCGGGCAAGAAATTCACGCCGTGAGAAAGCGTCGTTGGACAGAATGTTTTTCATTTCGTTTTCTTCGTTGCTGAAATAATCAGGGCACAAACATGAACTCGGGTGAATTGACCAGCGCCCAGAGGGAATCCTCCATGCGCTCGCGCCATTCCGGGCGCAACCGTTGCGTCGGCAAATCCCCTTCCCGCGCGATGCGTTCCATCTCCAGTTTGATCTTGCTCGCTTCCGGGCTGAGATGGTTGGACCATGAGACCGCGTTCAACGCATCGGATGAATGCTTGAGATTAACCTTCGCGCCTTTCACCACCCGTTCGTCGTAACCGCTCTGGAGATGATCCACAAACAACTTCATTTCATCCTCTGTCGGCGGACGGGTAAGCACGCGTAAAAACACGGTGCGGATCAAATCCGGCAGGGCCTGATTCTCCAGACATAAATCGGTGATATAGCTGTCATCCGACAAGCGCGCAATCCGGCCGGAACCCAAAATGCCGTTGGCCAGCGTGGCGGGCTGCAAAACATTCGGAGCTTCGTCGCGTGTGGACAGTGGATTGGGCCGGGATTCACGCCAGCCGAACATCGCCAGCACATCGAGCACGCTTTGCGCCTTGGGCATGGAAAGCGCGGGACGATCGCGCTCATTGGACAGGGAGACAAATTCCCACGCATGCACTGGCGTGCCGAGGTTCAACATATCGGCAGGATTTTCGCGGCCATCCACATCCATGTTTAACTCTTCGGAATCAATCGGCTTGCCGACGGCGGCAAACAGGGAATCCACCAGTTGCTCCGCTTCCAGGCGACGGCGCACCGGCGAAGCGAAATAACGGTTCTCCGGTTTGTCATCGGCGGCGACTTGCGGCGTGACCGTGCGTTGATACGTGTAGGAATTAAGGATCAGGCGGGTGATATATTTGAGATCGTAGTCATGCGTCACGAATTCGCGGGCCAGATAATTCAGTAATTCCGGATGTGAAGGTTTGGAATTCTCCCAATCCTCCACCGGCTCAACCATGCCGAGGCCGAGATAATTCTTCCACAAGCGATTCACAATCACCTTGGCGAACCGTTCATTCCGGGCGTCTGTGATCAACGCGGCGAGCCGTTCCCGCGGGTCATTCGCTTCACGCAATACCCCTGTCGCAAAATCTCCCGACATCACTTCCGGGAAAGGCCACGTAGGTTCCACCTTGGAGCCGGGCAGGAGTGTCACCTCAACCAAGCGGCCTACACGAATATTTGCATTCGTCGGAATGGAACTGGTAATCGGCACCGTTTCCGTTTCCTTTTTCAACATCGCGGAGAGGCTGAACAAATCCTTCTGTTTGAAGCGATGATATGGCGCGTCATGGCAACGGGCACACTTCAGTTCCATGGCGAGAAAGGCTTCCCCAATCACTTGCGCTTTGGCGGCCATCGGAACATCGTTCTGCGACGCCATGCTGAAACCTGCCGGACCACCGAAAAGCAGACTGCCTTCCATCATGATCAACTCGGTGGCAAACCGGTCCATCGGCTTGTTGTCCACGAGCGATTCATGAATCCAGTAACGGAACGGCCCGCTGTTGTTCAACGTGGGTTTCAGAATGCCGGGATTTTCCGCCAGCACATCCTGCCAGTAGCTCACCCAATGATCTGCCCAACGCGAATCGTTCAACAAACGGTCAATGACCTTCGCTCGACGATCCGCGCTTTGATCCTTCTGAAATGCACTGATTTCTTCCTGCGAAGGCAATACGCCCACGGTATCGAGCGTCACGCGGCGCAGGAACGAGAGATCGTCCAATAACGGCCCGGGCGTAATCTTCGCCGTTTCCAAACGCGCCAGAATAAAACGATCCACATTATTGGCAGCAGGTTCCTTGACTGTCGGCACTGATACCGCGGGTTTTTGCGCGGCCAGCTTACGGGCTTCGTCATGGCGCATGGCCCAATATTTCGCCTCTGCGGCACCAGCCACCTGGCGACGGGTAACATCCTGCGCCTGCAACTCCGCCAACCGGCGGGAGGCATAATCCGTCCAGCCCTCTTCCGTCAAAGGCACCTTGAGCTTCGGGCTGAGGACATAAAATTTTTCATCTTTACCGGCAATACCCACGCTGAGGTCACCGGTTTCAGGCCGTAATTTCTTGCCTCCGACATACGCTTCCAAAGTGAAGACGTGCTTGCCGCCCGAAGATTTGATGACCGTCGTTTGCTCATCATGACCTGGACGCAGGTAACGCAAGCCGGGCGCTTGATGCACTTCCGGCACGTCTTCATGGCCGCTGGCGCCCGCCCGCATGAACTTCGTCATCATGAGCACCTTGCCATCCATGATCAGCCGGGCGCCGGTGCGCGCCCGCAACAGCAAGTGATATTCGCCCGCGGGAATTTCGACCACCGACGAAGCGCGCAGCATAAATGGATTGGTTCGATCCACCTTGATGCCCTTGTTGGAATATTTCGTCGGTACACCAACCAAAGCAAAAGCGTCTTCGAGGTAGGAATCATTGGGTGCGGGTGGCACAAAGTTCCACGTCGAAGTGGTCGGCACGCCTTCCACAACTTCCACGCGAACTTTATCAACCGGCAAATCGCTGGCTTTGAATTGCACGACGTGAGCGATGAACCGGCAGCGTTTCTGAGCCTGCTCCGCCGTCAAAGCCGTGCGGTAAATCGCCACTTCATCAATCAGACCATTGAATGTGCTGCTCGAACTTCCGCCCATGGAAGAGCCGATCCAGATATCGTCATTGTCCACCACTGGGCCCAAATCCGTTTTTCCGCCCATGTCCCACGCGCCAGAGACCGCTTCACCATCAATGTAACCTTTGATGCTGGCGCCCTTGCCGAACGTGTAGGTGATCGCGATATAATGCCAGCCGGAGCCAGGGGCGAAGCCGACGTTGGAGGTCCAACGATGCCAATCCTCTTCCGTGCCCGCGCGATTGCGCTCATCCCGAAACAGAAAACTCACATGCGCCATGCCGCCTTCACCGCGCAAACGCAGCGCGTAGTTCTGATTATCTTTGGCAAAACCCTGATTTTGCGTGCGGCCTTTGCCGACGACATAAACCTGCTGACCTTCACCAATTTTGTTCGCGCTCACCCAGGCTTCGAGCGTGAGTGAATCGCCTTTGGCAAAATCCAAGGGGCTGTTTTCGCCCGGATCTTTGATGCGGATAAAGTCGCCTTTGGCTCCGAAAGCCGCCGCTGAACCGTCCGGTTCAAAATCAGGGAAGGAATCGGGTTGCTGACGGGAAGCCTGAAACTTGACCTTGCCTTTCACTTCCCCGTTCAACTGGGCAGCGCTGGGATCTGTGGCCAGATTACGAACTGATTGGCCATCCTTATCGTTCAACCGCCAGTAAGCGACGGGCTTATCGGCCAGCACAATGTCCGGATAAGCGGCGCGCACGGTGTCTATGGCAAGCCATCCAAATGTCAGGGCGACTGTGAAACCGCCAGTGAGCCAACGGGATAGAGAGAATAAAGGCTTCATGGAAAATTTCGGGTTCAGCATCAGACTAATCATCCAACCATCGTTTTACAGTCAAAAATCGAGCCATAGTTAGTGCGCGCACGTCAGCATCAAATGGCTACAATGAGGTTTATCGCCGATTACCAACGGGAATGCACGCCAGCAGTAGTGGGATTTTCGACTAACACGAAAGTGGTAGGGCCTGATCTTCCTCTCCTGCTCGAACGTGAGATTGCGGGATTAGTTTAGTCGAATTTAGCATCTGACTACGAATCAGAAGGTTTATCCTTTACGCTTCCGGGCAGCAGCACCAGAGGTGCGGCATGTTTATAGCATTCCCATATTAACGACCGCCAAGCTCTGGAGGAGCGGCATGTTGCCCGTGTGAAAATAGCCTATGGCGCTCCCAAGGGAACTTGGAGGCGTGACTTGAAATGGACGTTAGCGACGGGCTGATTTGAATGCGGCGCGGCGGGTGGAAATTGAAACGGAATGAATTCCGCGCTCCTATGCTGGCGCGACAGCGATTACGAAAGGGACCGCCTTAATCCAAATGGATGAAGCCGCGACGGATAGCCTCGGCGGTGGCCTGAGCGCGGTCACCGACTTTTAATTTTGCGAATAAATTGCTGACGTGGCGTTTAACGGTGTCTTCAGCGATGAACAAAGTAGCGCCAATCTCTTTGTTGCTTTTGCCTTTGCCAATGAGCTGAAGAATTTCCAGTTCGCGGCTGCTGAGATCGGGACCGGAGACGCGGTCGGCAAGGCGATTGGAGATGGCCGCAGGCAGATAACGTCCACCGGTGTGCAGGCTACGGATGGCTTGCAGGAGTTCTTCGCGGGGCGCGGACTTCAGCAGGTAACCACGCGCACCGGCCTGCATGGCGCGGTAAATATCCTCGTCGCCATCGTAAGTAGTGAAGATGAGCACGCGGGCTTCGGGAAAGTCCCGGCGCAATGCGGTCGTGGTCTCAATGCCGTTCGCGCCGGGTAAACGCAAATCCATGAGCACCACGTCCGGTTTGAGCCGGGGATAAACGCCAAGCGCCTGCTCGCCACTATCCACTTCCGCAACGACTTCGATGTCCGCTTCCATGCTGAGCGACGCGGTAATGCCGCTGCGGACGACGAAGTGATCGTCCACTACAAGCAATCGAATGGGCGGTTGACCTGGCATAGAAACGTTCCGTTAATCCCGTGATTCACCGCCGTTGTCAACCTTTGTCGTAGTTCTGCTACTCAATAATTAACCCAAGGTTGGCCTGCTTAACAGGCGCTCCCTTGGGTTAATCGTTGGGCAATGGTATTGCCCACTGGGACTTTAATCACTTCGCCGGTTCGGCGTTGTAAACTTTGATGTCGTCGTACAAGCCGGATTGGCCGGAGACGCCTAATTCGATCTTGGACTTGGTCGGGTGACCGATGCCGGGGGACTTCAAATAGCCAGCCGGTTTGCCATCAATCGTGGCGCGCATTTCGTCGCCCACAGTTTCAACCACGAGGTTGTACCATTTGCCCTGCTCAAGCTTGATCGGATAGGTGGCGCTGTGCGTGGCATACAACTTATTGATCGCGTCCTTGTTCTTGGCCGGGTCTTTTTTCAACTCGATCAAGGCGTTGCTCTGGCTGCCATCGCGTTCGTCCACCATGACAACTTTGTCGAGCCGCACTTGCGCCCGGCATAAGTGGCCGTAGTGCGAGCCGGTGTACTTGCGATCATCGAATTCGACGTCAATCAGACTGGCACCATCAAATTTGATCTTCACTTCCACGACGCTGTCCTTGGTCGGCAGTTCCAGGCCATAGACTGCGGCGTGGGCTGTGATAACACCTTTGCCGTCCGGAGTCGGCATATCTTTCACACGCGTCTGCGTGCCCTTCAGCATGCCGTTTTCAAAGTTGAACGTATCGACAACCTTGTGCCATTTCTTATCGTGCGTGGTTCCTTCGAAATCGTCCGAGAAAAGGAGTTCCTTCTTCTTGGCAATCGATTGAGCCGGAATTTGAGAGATGTCAGCGGCGGTTGCCACCGTGGTGGTGATAAGCAACGACGCGAGCAATAAACGTGTGTTCATGTGTGTTTAAATAATTTGTGTGGCCGAGGTATACCCCTTTGAAATGCCGAACGCAAGTGCTCCGTGTACGTATAATAAGACTGAACGGCAGCTCCGCATCACCGACCAGTATTCACGCGCTGGGGCGTCGCACCCTTTTTACCCCTCAAAGACCATCCACGGTAAACGCCCTTCTGTCAGTTTTTTGGCGGCCACTCCACACCGGCCAATTCCTTCGGCAATTGTTTCGGATCCGTCGGATAAATGAGCGACATATCGGGCTTCGTCTTCGCACCCGGTAAAAATTCCAATTCCTCCGGTGCGCCGACAACAAGCCACAATACCTCCGTGTCCGTATCGTTGAACACCTGCCGTATCTGGTCCGGCCCAACGAGCAACCCACCATGCTTCGGCAACGTTAATGTCTGATCACCGACACGTATGCGCCCCGTGCCTTCAAGCACGAAATAAAATTCCTCCTGCCGGATGTGCTTGTGCAAGGTATTCGCACTCTTGGGCGGCATCCGCCACAGCCGCGCGCTGAGATTCTCGCTCCCCGTGCGCTCCAGAAAATCCGCGTTAGGGATGCGCATCAGATTCGAGAGACGCCACTGTAAATCCTCAAGCTTGATCAGAAAGTAACCTTCAACTGGTTTCATACTCCAGACTCCTTACCTCACTGGGCGGAGAATTTCAAACACCTCCGGCATGTCCAGCAAAAGCACGTTACTTGTAAGTCACCGACAAACTTTGCACACGGACTGAACCTGACCCGGCAATCGGCTCGATTCCGAACGCAAGACCTGTGAACCACTCCTCACCCGTTATGGAGCCTTTGGTGCGCAAAAATTCGAGCGCCGCTTTAAAATCAATCGTCCCCACCAGCACGTCGCCAGCCGGAAGGAACATATAATACGGCCCGTGATCTGCCGGTTGTTTGGCCACTTTCCAGGCACGGCCGGAGGCGTCCGTAAACGTGCCCAGTTGCTCGCCTGCGTCCGCAAAGGAAGTGGCCGATTTGGCCGTGCGCAGGAAAAACCCGATCTCTGCCACCTTCGGCTCACCGTCGGATTTCCCCGCCAGGAAAAATTCCGTGAGCAAATTGAAATCGCCAATCGGGCGAGCCGTCGTGAAGCGGAACGTCTCTGTGAGCGTGCCGATTGACTTCACCTGCCGCGTCGGAATCGCCACTTCCGGCACGCCGCCATAATAGCTCCCATAGGACACGGCATTGTACCCATAGACACCGGTATGCTTCGGCGGTGTCAACGGCCAGTGCCAGGTAAATTCAACGTTCGCGGGAAACGTCCCCGGCTGCACGGTGATTTCATCGGCGTAATCAACCCCATGTTTAAGCGGCGGCCCACCCTTCACATCCGTTGACCACGGCGCCGCATAAGCAATAAAACTGCCTTTGGTATAGAAATCCTTGTCCGCCAGAACGCGTGGCGCTTCGCCGGCCATCGCAATCGATGCCGCAGCCACCCACGCAAGCCACGCCACACAGTTCGCCTGCAAGCCAACCCGCAAGGTTTGCTTGTTTAAGCGGGGATGATTCACGAAAGTGGGAAACGCCTTTTTGAAGTTCATATTTAAATTGCCAGCATCAGCGCTTGATTTGAGTTCACCGCAAACTAAATCCAGCCACCCGCCTGCGTAAAGCACATTACCACTCCCCGCGCAAAGAATGGGAAAACTCAAATTATTTCCAATTACAATTGTCCGATTGCATCCAGCCCGTTCGTCGTATAGTTAAAGAGAACCAACCAAGAAATTATGACCACGAACCATACTCATACCGTTCGACTTCACCGCGTGCTTCGCGCCACCCCGGAGCGGATTTATCGCGCTTTTCTGGATGCAGCCGCGATGGCCAAATGGCTGCCACCAAACGGATTCACAGGAACCGTTCATCGGCTGGACGCTAAAGTCGGCGGCGGCTACCATATGTCGTTCACCAATTTTACCACCGGTAGCAGCCATTCTTTCGGTGGAACGTATCTCGAACTAAAACCGCATGAAAAAATCCGTTACAGCAACCAGTTCGACGACTCGAATCTGCCTGGCGAAATGCAGACCACCATTACTCTGAAGCAGGTCTTTTGCGGAACTGAGTTAAACGTAACGCAGGAAGGAATTCCCGCCATGATTCCCGCCGAAGCCTGCTATCTCGGCTGGCAGGAATCACTGGTGTTGCTGGCGAAATTGGTCGAAGTCGAAATCCCCGATCAACCATAACGGGAGCGCGAAGCATTCCTCTGAGAAAATGGGCAAGCGGCAGCTCTGCCCTACCAGATCAGTATTCTTAGTGGGGCGCAGCAGCCTCAACTTCACGCCGTGCGATCTAATTCCTCCTGCAACCGCTCCGCGGCTTTCAGGAGTTTCAGAAATTTTCTACCGTAAGGAGTCAACCGGTATTCCACCCGGGGAGGAATTTCAGGAAAAACCACCCGCTCAAATAGACCTGCCTTCTCAAAATGTTTCAGGCGGTCGCTGAGCACCTTCGCGCTGATGCCTTCGATGTGCCGTTCCAACGCGCCCGGTCGCCGCACGCCACTGCTGACGGCGCGCAAGACACTGATGGTCCACCGGCAGCCCAACACATCTTCCAGCAGCCGATCTACGCGGCCAGAGTTGAGTTTGGGCATGATTTTTAAAAATTTCTTGTCGTTCGCCGTCATAAATTTACACCCTTTTGTGGGTATCCCACCTTTTTATGCCCGCTTTCACATTTCAGAATCTGAGGCACATTTATCACGTTGCCGGTTGTGGTTCAGGCGAAGTCTGGCATAAACCGGCCGGCGCAAAAAGACCAAAACCCTAAACCCATCCATGTTATGGCTGGAAAATTTCTCGAACTCCTGTTCACCGAACCAGTGCGCCAGGCACAACAACATTACTTTGGCCGGGCACAGCATTTACCACCGCAACCGGAGCGCGATGAGTTGACGGAAGAGGAAACTCAATTCATCCAGGCCCGTGATAGTTTCTACCTTTCCACGGTCAATGAAGATGGCTGGCCGTATATGCAGCATCGCGGCGGCAAACCCGGCTTTCTCCACGTGCTCAGTCCGACGGAATTGGCCTTCGCCGATTATCGTGGCAATCGCCAGTTGCTCACCACCGGAAACCTCGCCACCAATGATCGTGTCTGCCTCTTTCTCATGGATTACCCGCAACGCACACGCCTGAAAATCCTCGGCCACGCCCGGGTAATCGACGCCCGTGAACGTCCTGAACTCGTCGCACAACTCGCCGACGCGCCAACGCGTGCGCTCGTGGAACGCTTATTCCTGATTGACGTCGTCTCGTTTGATTGGAACTGTCCTAAATATATCACGCCGCGTTATACTGCTGGTGAAATTGCCGAAGCCGTGGCTCCACTGCACCAGCGCATCGCTGAACTCGAAGCTCAATTGAAAGCGAAGAAATGACTCACCATTTCACGGGCATCCTTAATTATCTGGGTTCGCCCGGTTTCAAACGTCCTTCATCCACTTCGATAAATTCAAACATCGTCAGCACGGTGCCTGGCGGCAGGCCAATCTCCGCCAGACGTTCATTCAAGCGTTGCGTGCCGACATCGCGCCAGCCGCGCTTGGTCATGAACGCATTCCAAATCTCAATTTCCTGCTCGTCCGGACGGCGGCCATGTTGGAACGCCCATTCCAATAATTCGGCGTCGGTCTTGTCGCCTTTAAGGGTTTCGGTTTCGAGTGCGGCGTAATCAAGTTTAAGTAGTTGGCAGCAGCGCCAATCAAAACTGCCTTTCATCGTGGTGCCGCGCGCCGGTTGCCAACCTTCGGGCAATTTGCCCGTGGCCGCTAGCCGGATTTTATCCAGCATGCGGCCAAAATAAACGAGGCCATTGATCTGCTCAAACGGGCTTCGCAGCCCCGGAATAAGTGTCGGATATGGTTGCGCCATGCTTCATTGATACACCACTCCGCAGGCGCAAGCAACCCGAGGAACCTATTTGGGTAACGATTGAAAGTGGTGAGCGATCGGAACGGAACGCGGCTGTGTTCCGTTTGCGGAACCAGCCGCAGCACGTCCATCCGCTGGTTTCGCGCAAAATATATTCCACCGTTCCTGCACTCATCAACTGCTGCGCCTGGTGCTCCGCACACAGGCGCGTTCCGTCGCGCCATTACTTAATCTTGCCTCAACCTGCCGGTCACAGCTTGCTGATTCACCACGTTTAATCGCGCGTCATTTCATCACCGGCGTTTTGCCAACGAACGACCCCAGCCCTTCAATTTCGTTTCCCTCGTATTGAATCCCGGAAGTTTTATTGATCCAAACCACCACATCCTTGGGAATGCCATAGCTGGCACCCGTGTCGGGCGAACGTTCATTCAAAGGCTTCACGAACCGGTTGCCGCGCACCGTCAATCCCTGCGTGGACGACACCACTAACTGCGGCCCCGCGCCGCCTTCCACCACATTCTTCTCAATCACCACATTCTTGAACACAGGCGCGTCGCGCAAGGTATGCGCCTCGCCACTCGCAGTCATGGAGATCGCTCCGGCTTGCGCCGACCACGGCGCGGGACAAAACCAGCCCGCATTGCGAATGGTATTGCCACGAATGACCAATCCCTCAATGCCCGCCGCCGCGCCATTCGGCAACTCCGGGCAAATCACCAACGCGTGGGGTGTTTCCAACACGTTATTCTCCATCAACCCGCCCGCCTTAAGCAACACCCGCCCGGAACTATGAATTCGATTATTACGGAAAACGAAGCCGTTTCCCATCCGGTCCGGCGAATAGAGAGAATCTCCCGGCTTGAGATTGGCCGGATGATCCAAAGTCACCTCAAGGCACTGCGGACTCACCTTCCAGTGATCCCACGCTTTCGCAGCTTCCAGCTTCTGGTTCACTTCGGGCGCGAGCCCCGCTTCCTTTCGCGCCACGGCTCTGCGCGAAACGATTCGCCATTCTGGGCCGTCCAGACCAGGGCGCAACCGATCTCCCTGCTGAACCCCCGCCGTGTATTCATCACGGCTGGCCAAGGTCAGCGCTACGCCCTCGCTTTCCAGCACCAGGAAATCTGACGACTGCACACTCCACGAATCATCCCCCGCGTGACTGATCTCACAATCCTCCACCAGCGGCCCTTGACGAATGGTTTTGCTCTGGAACGCATCCCACGAACTGCTCAACAACCGCTCCTCGGTCGCGCCTTTCGGCTTCGGCCCGGGCACAATCCGGCAATGCCGGAAAATCGATCCCCCTTCACCATCCGCCTCCAATATGCCCATACCGGGCGCACTGTAAACCGTCACGTTCTCAAAAACCATCCGCTCGCATTGATCAATTGAAATTGCGTGTGGTGCACCGGTCTCTTGCCCCGTGCTGAGCGAAACCAGATCACCCGGTTTCGCCACCTTGCCGATTCCCGCGAGCGTTACCTTCACTACTCCATCGCTCACCATCTCCGCCTTCGTGCCCCACAGGAACGGCATCCCTTGCTTGCGAAAATGCGTCTTCGCATCCACCAGATCCATGCGTGAATAAGCTTTTCGCGGATAACCGGCGTGGAGTTTCACCTCGATCGAATTACCGTCCGCTGCCGCCGCAACAATCTCCCCTTGCGTGAACGGGAGCGGATCATAATCCACCGTCAACCCGCGCAACGTCACCCCGGAACAACGATCGAGACTAATTGCGCGCATCAACTTCGTGCCCGTCAACGTCACGCCGTCGGCCACAATCTCCACATCCTTTAAGCCGCGCAACGCCCACAACTCTCCGCCGCCTTTGGGCTCGAGCCGGTAATTGCCCGGTGGAATCACAATACGCTTCTCGCCCCGCTTGATCGCCTCCGCTACCAGCGGACGAAAATCATCCGCCGCCAAAGCCCGCGTCAAAAGCAGAACACCAAAAATCAATCGCCAAAACATGATGCCAAAGATTAGTCCCCGTTTCACTCCACTGTAAAGCCCGCGACCAGTCTTGGAACTAACTATTGGCTTTTATTCCGACACGAACATGCTGACCGTCCATCTATCTCACCGTCTCGGCTTTTAATTTCATCTGCTCTCACCAGCGCAAAACTGCTGCGATTTTCGAATTTCGTGCTTCGGAATTCTTTCGAGTTTCGTCATTCGCACTTCGAATTTTTGTTCTGCCGCTCCGGATTCCGCACTCAATTAGACCTTGATCGCCCCTCGAAAACCTCTCCCGGCATAATACGAGTCCGCACCGTTATGCCCCACAAACACACGTCCGTAGCGTCGATCACAATACAGTGCGCCGCCGAGCTTGCGGATATCCGTCGGAGTTTTGATCCAGCTCGACCGCTTGGTGTCGAACTCTCCCAGCTTCTGCAACTCGAAATACTGTTCCTCGGTCAAAATCTCCACGCCCAGCTCTGCCGCCATGTCCACGACACTATTTTTCGGTTTGTGTTCTTTTCGAGCATCCAACGCCTCGCGGTCATAGCAAAGACTACAGCGGCCCGCGGGAGTCTGCTCGGAACAATCCCAAAAGCTGTATTCACCAGACTTTTTATCCAGCGCGACCACATCCGGTTCGCCCCCTGTCCGCTCCATTTCATTCAGCGACCACAACTTTTCTGCATTCGCTTCCAGCCTCGTCTGCACCTTGACCCAATCCAGACCTTTGTGACGGTTCAGGTTCTTCTCAAACCGGGCCTTTAAGGTCTTCAGCAGTTCTTCGCGTTGTTTGGGGGATAATTCCTTTTTCATTTGTTTCATTTCTCCTTCGCTCCCGGCAATGTTTTCAAGTTCGCCGAAGTCAAAGTCCTGTAGCTATTGAGGCCGACCTGACTTCTAATTGTGGCGAATTCGCCGTAATTAAAACCGGGGTTGAAAACGGATTCCCAGATGTCCAGGAACTCGACCGTATTGCGGTTTTGCAGCCAATCCGAGATAAAGAACTCGCCGTCCTTCGCTCGGAGCATGTCCGTAAGCGAAATATAGTCGCCGTCCTTGCCAGAGAGAATGGACACCGCCGTTCCCTGAATTTCTATCGTAGCAGTCTTTGCTTTGTTCATGTTTTCAACTATGAAAAACGGTATTCACCGACGCTTTTAATCCCGTTGAATTTGAAGTATTAGAATTCGTTGCGATTAGTTCTTCGCGCTGTTTGGGGGGATAGTTCCTTTTTCATGTCGATGATTTTGAAGGGAAGCTTAGGTTTTCCTGAGCGATCTTTCAATTCCAATGAACACGCATCTACCACGCATTAACGGAACACAACTTGTTTGATCGACGACCCGGTGCACGTCTGGTTAATATCATCTGAACATGCACATTCCCATGAACCGGACATTTTCATCCCTCGTCCTCGCTGCTCTGCTCAGTTCCTATTCAGCTTTTGGCCAGACACCGCCAGGCGTCGAAGAAAAGTTGGCCGCACTGCGGGCCTTGAAGATCGATGATGCGACGATCACCAGCGTCGAACGCGATCCATCAGCCACGCGGACCATCGTGAAGCTGGTGCTTAACCCCGCGAAAGGCTCGAACATCCGCGTCGAGGTCTGGCTGCCAGATGCGCAAAAGTGGAACGCCCGTTTTCTCGGCCTCGGCAATGGCGGCGCCGCGGGTAAAATCAATCCCGGCGGTCTCGCGAGTTCGAGCGGTGCCGGTTACGCCGTGGCCACAACGGACATGGGTACTGCGCCGAATCCCAACTCCGGCGTCGGCAATCCCGACGTGTGGAAGGATTTTGGCTATCGCGCCACGCATCTCATGACCGTCGTGGGCAAGCAGATCGTGCGGGCGCATTACGGCAAGGATGCGGAGTTCTCCTATTTCAGCGGTGGTTCAACCGGCGGGCAACAGGCCTTGCAGGAGGCACAGCGGTATCCCGAAGACTACGATGGCATTGCCGGTGCCGTCGCCGCGCACTGCCGCACGCCGTTGCACGCGTACTTCCTGTGGAACGATCAAATCCTGAAAAAGTGTCCCTTCACCAAAGCGCAGGATGCCAGCGTCATCGCTGCCGCCAATGAATATCTGGCGTCGCGAGAGATTCCACCGGTCGCGGGCAAATTCGTCTCCGACCCGCGTTGCAACGCGCAGGACATTGAAGCCGTTATCGCGTTGGCACGCAAAAAAGACGCGACGCTCACCGACGAACACGCCGCCGCGCTGCGCAAACTTTTCGACGGTCCCCGTCATGCCGTCACCGGCGAACGCATCTTCAATGGCATTCCGCTCGGCAGTTCCATCGAGGCTTCGCACGGACACCTGTATCTCTTCAACTGGGTTTTCGGTGCGGACAAGAATCTCCAGGAAATCAATTTTGGCGCGGACATCGACACCTACACCGCCAAACTCGCGCCTTATCTCAACGCGGAAAATCCCGACCTCCGCGCCTTCGAAAAACGGGGCGGCAAACTCGTGATGACCCTCGGCACTGCGGATTCCGTCGTGCCCTACCATGCCTCGATTAATTATTACGAGCAGGTGATCCAGCGCTACGGCGGACTGGAAAAAGTGCAGTCGTTCTTCCGCTTCTACCTCGTTCCCGGCCTATCCCACGGCGGCGGCCCGGGAATCAATCAACCGCCAAACATTCTCGACGCCGTGCGCACCTGGCGCGAGAAAGGCACCGCCCCCTTCGCCTTAACCGGTCGCCACGGAGAAAAGGATAAGCCTTCATGGGAAATGCCGATCTACCCCTACCCCGCCCGCACCGGCTGGAACGCCACTACCTCCGCCTTCATGCCGGTGGATGGCCCGCGCGACGGCGTAGAACCCATCGCCAAGCGCTTTCTCCCGCCGCCAGCGGAGTGAAATGGGAGCCGCTTTTGGACCGCGGCTGTGTTCCCTCCGGGGGAACCAGCCGCAGCGCTTCCGAATAATATTCTGCAAAAAACTCGCTTACCGTTTACATAAACATTCCTTCCTTGCCTTCCGATCCAATTTCCCTCCATTCACCAACATGAACCAAAACCCTTCTTCTAAAAAGCGCAACCGCCCTCATAATCCCGGCGTGCGTAATTTAGTGGAGGGCAAACGCCAGTTCTCCTCTCCGCCAAATCGTGAAGACGCCATGCTTGGTTTTTCCGGATGGCATGAACGCGGTTATCTGCCTCACCGGGATGAACCCGGCTTGGTCCAATTCGTCACCTTTCGACTGATCGATACATTTCCCGAGACACTCCGCCAAGAGTGGGAACACCTTTGGAAGATCGAAAACGAACGCGAACGCCGTATCGAGCTGGAAGCCTATTTAGACAAGGGACACGGTGAGTGTTATCTGCGAAAAGCGGAGATCGCCAAACTGGTTGAAGAAGCCTTTAAGAAATTTCACGGCACCCGCTATGAATTGCGTGCCTGGGTCGTCATGTCCAATCATGCTCATGTCCTCTTTCGGGTAAATGACATCCCCATGTCAGAAATCATTGAGACGTGGAAGAAATACACCGCAGCCAAAGCAAACCGTCCCTTGAAACGGAAGGGAGCTTTTTGGGCGGCAGGTTACTTTGATATTTATATGCGGGACGCCGAACACGAGCGTAAGACAGTTGCCTATATCGAGCGGAATCCAACCAAGGCAAAGCTCGTGCTCACTCCCGAAGAATGGCCTTGGAGCAGCGCGCGTCACAGAGACAAATGGGGTAAACTCCAACTGTAACGGACCGTGGGATTGGGTCCGGGTTGTGAGAGGGGTC
>JBEHZA010000052.1:0-17196 GCA_048497895.1 Verrucomicrobiota bacterium | reverse complement strand
TGCGGGACCAGCCGCAGGACTTCCAAATTCAAACGCCGTGTTGGAATTTACCGAAGACCGTCGAAACTACGCTTAGAAAAAATGCTAGCGGACAGCTTCTGAACTTACGATTCCATTCAAATATTTTAAACCTGCTGCGGCTGGTCCCGGATTATGGGACACAGCCGCGGTCCAATATCAAGGCCGTGGAGTAAAATGGAACGTTAGCGCGGCTCAGCGTTCCAGATCTTGAGATCGTCGAAGAAACCGTCTTTGCCCATGCAGCCGAATTCCACCTTCGACTTCGTCGGATGGGCGATTCCGGGGGATTGCAGGAAAGCCACTGCTTTGCCATCAATCGAGGCGCGCATGGTGTCGCCGACGGTCTCCAGCATGAACGTGTGCCAGGACTCGGAATCGATGTTGATCGGGAAGGTCACGTTTTTCCGGCCGGCGGGCGCAGGCGGCTCACCGGTGGCGCCTTCGGGCCGGGCAACGGCGAGGCCCTTTTGATCCGTGAGCGTGATGCCCTTTGCCGCGATGCGGGCCATGCAAATGTGCCCGTAATGCGAGCCGTTGAACTTCCGGTCATCATACTCCGCCGTGACCGACTGCGCGCCTCCGAGCTTGAAGCGGAACTCAATCACGCTGTCCTTGGTCGGCACTTCGCGTCCGGCCACCGCCTGATGGCCCTTAACCGCCGGCTTGCCATCCTGAGCGGGCGCATCCACGCGCATCTGGATGCCTTTCATCGCGTTATTTTCCACCGTAAACATGGGCACCACCTGCTGCCATTCCTTGCCCAGTTCAGCACGATTGAAATCATCGGAAAAGAGCAGTTCTTTTTTCTTCGCGATCGGTTCAGCGGGAATCGCGGGCAACTTCGGCGCCTCGACAGCAAAGGTGGAAACAGTGACGAAAAGGATCGGAGCGAGCAGGCGAAATTTCATGGGAATGATCTATACAATCAGCCCCTAACCAATGCAACACGCGATTCTCAAGAAGCAATCCAGCATTACCGGCTACCCTAGGAGGATGATGGCTATAGCCACAGCGGGGCACCTTTTGTCCCCTTCCATCGGACCGCGGAAAATGGCAAGTCTGCGTTACGGCGTAGAACAGATCACCGACCATTTCTTCCCGACTCCAGCGGAGTGAGGTGGAAGCGGCGAGCAACCAGAGAAAAAGCAATTGCCGTTCTTCTTACCCAACCCTACCACATCCGATTCCTTCCATTTCATGGAGTGACCACTGCGTTTCCTCGCTCACTTCCGTCCCACAAATGCGGGACTGCACCTTAAGACGCAAAAAATTCTTTCTGCTTATCACCAAGAAGTTTCTGCTTTTCGGCAACCAGAGCCGGCGGCAGATCAACCCATTCCTTTGAGTGAACCGACATGAGAAAATTCGATAATGCTTCCGCAACTTGTTCCTGAATTTTCACAACCGATTCAAGTTTCGGTTTGCTCCACACCAAATCTTTAATCTCTTTACTGTTAGGAACAGTGAATGGAGATTGACCATGTATGTGAGCAGAAAGCGTCTTGTACAAAGTTTCGAGTGACAGATTTGCCTTCGCTTCAATAGCTGCGAGGCGGCTAGCAAACCCTTTATCCGTCGTCTTGTGATAGGTGTACACGTCCCCCCGTAAAACAAACCCGTCGCCAGATGTTGTCACGCGCGTCCATTCGATGGGATGATCTTTGAAATATGTGAAGCTCAAGACGAGGTCGATTTGCGTGCGAATCGCCGTGAGGGCTGCTCGACCTAGTCCCATGGAAACATAAGCAATTGATTCGAGAACAGATGCATGTGTCCCAGGTAACAGGTCGCCAGCAGCCAACGGCACTCGATGACTTCCATACCAGTGGAGCCAGACGAGAATTGGAGCTGTCGCCTTCTCCATTTTACTAGCAAGGACAAGGCCATCTCCCTTTGAGTGAGATTCAACCAAAGACGTGGCTAACACCAATTGTTTAGCTGTTACACTCACTCAACTCTCTCCAAGTGGCCAGTCATGACTAGGCTTCTCATGTGCATACTGATTTCGAAGTTGATGCGCTACACTCAGCACTTTGGAAGGGTCGAAATCGCGCAAGAAAGTAAGAACAGCACTATGAAAAGAAGCTCGAGATGGCAGTGGCTTTTCGTAGCCAAGCTTATCGGAGAGCATTCGAATGGCGACGCCTTTGGGGATCCCGGATTCTACGAGAAGCATCCGTTCGATTTCTCTCAATGCCATTTCCGCAGGACTGCGATCCTTAGATGAAAGCAGGTCGCGTGAATCGCGATCAAGCTGCTTTCTTATATCCCACGCAGTTTCAAGAAGACGGGTCACATGCGACGATTCAAGAGCGCGGGCTAAATCAGAGAACTCTGAATCCGAAATGTTTGGATCGGACAGAAACAGAACAAATCTTTGTTCAATTTTTTTCATTTTTTGAGATGAAGTTTCTTTGCTAACTCGTTAGCACCGTTTTCCAGTATTGACCTGATTGTCACAGTGTACGCTACTTTCCGATCGACCGCAAATCCTGTATAGTCTGCTAGCGCATGCAAAACATTGCTTCGTGGGATTGAAGTCACCATCACGCTTGGGCCGAATGTCACGTGCGCGCGAAGCTCCGTCTCTACCGAACTTGGACTTCGTCCGACTCCATTGAAAACAATGATGAATTCCGGCTTTTTGGCCAACTGTGTCATTTGATCAACAAATTCAGAGAGCATTTCCAATCCGAGGACTGAGTATTTATCAGGCCGGATTGGAACTAACAAATGGGTCGCTGACTCAATCGCGCAACGCGTCAGAAATGAACTTGACGGATTGCAGTCCAGCACTACCAGATTAAAAGTTTCGCGTGCTTTAGCAATCAAGTTCTCGAATCGCTTACGAGCCAATTTGAGAGAGTTTGGGTTTTCCCGCAGGTTCAATATAGCCAACCGAAAATCTCCCGGAAGAAGATGGAAGTCGACTTCGGGATTGCTGGTCAAATACCTAAGTTGGGTAGTGTAATTTTCGATCTTTCCAATGTCATGCAAATCATTCTCTGCGATTGCAAACACGGAATTGGGTGCTTGCGACTCCATGATGCTCCACAAAGTTTTATTTTGTTTATGAAGGATATCATACTGCGTTCGAGTGAGGAGCAACTGTGTCAAATTAATCTGTGGGTCAAAATCAATGAGAAGCGTTTTGATCGAGTTTGTTCGGAATACCTCGCGGCAAAGATTTCCACTGATAGTCGTCTTCCCGACACCACCTTTCATGTTAATTACGGCTACAACCGGAGCTTGACGTTTTGTTCCACTCATATTGTTGGCATTATTTCACCAAATTCACGGTGCCAAATAAACTTCCGCGCCCCATTCTCTTCAGACTCTCCTTCAATCTACTTCTTCGGCAATCTCTTGCTCTGCTACCTCGCATTCAGGCCGGACGTCTTCAGTGATTTTCATATCATCTCGTTGTTAAGTTCGGAAAAGCTTCGCCGTAGATGCGATTGTAAAATCGATGCTTCCTTTCGGTTTCCGAAAGCCCGACAGGCGATGAAGCCATGCCGCGAAAGGCGCGTTTCGATGGTGCATTTAAATCAACGCGTGTTGAAAGATTCCGCTCCTTTTCCATTTCACCCTCAATAGTGAACCCTCTTCAGTTTAAGAGCAAGCCCCTAATTCAACGAATCATACGGGCTTAGGGCAAGTTTGGGCAGAGCGGCAGCTCTGCCCTACCAGATCAATATTTACGGTAGGGCGGCGTTGCTGCGCCGCCCTGTTATCGAAGGCCAGCAGAGGGACGACCAAATTATAAACCGTGGTACGAGCGTGAATTTACACCTTCGCGTAAAGCTCGCTGCCTTTGTCCGTAAACTCTTTCGACTTCTCCTCCATCCCCTTCTTCAGCGCTTCTTCTTCGGCGATGCCCTGTTCGGCTGCGTATTTGCGGACGTCTTCGGTAATTTTCATGGAGCAGAAGTGCGGGCCGCACATGGAGCAGAAGTGCGCGGTCTTGGCGCCTTCCTGTGGCAGGGTTTCGTCGTGGAATTCGCGGGCGGTGACGGGATCGAGACCGAGGTTGAACTGGTCTTCCCAACGGAATTCAAAGCGGGCTTTGCTCAGGGCGTTGTCGCGGTATTGCGCGCCGGGATGGCCCTTGGCCAGGTCGGCAGCGTGCGCGGCGATTTTGTAGGCGATGACGCCGTCTTTCACGTCTTTCTTATTCGGCAGACCGAGGTGTTCTTTGGGCGTGACGTAGCAGAGCATGGCGCAGCCGTACCAGCCGATCATCGCAGCGCCGATGCCGCTGGTGATGTGGTCGTAGCCGGGCGCGATGTCGGTCGTGAGCGGCCCGAGCGTGTAAAACGGCGCTTCGTGGCACCATTCGAGCTGTTTGGCCATGTTCTCCTCGATCATGTGCATGGGAACGTGGCCGGGGCCTTCGTTCATGACCTGCACGCCCTTGGCCCAGGCGCGTGTGGTAAGCTCGCCCTGCACCTGAAGTTCGCCAAATTGCGCCTGATCGTTCGCGTCCGCAATCGAGCCGGGCCGCAACCCGTCGCCGATGCTGAAACTGACGTCATACGCGGCCATAATGTCGCAAATGTCATCCCAATGCGTGTAGAGGAAATTCTCCTTATGATGCGAGAGGCACCACTTGGCCATGATGCTGCCGCCACGCGACACAATGCCCGTCATGCGCGAGGCCGTCATCGGGATGAAGCGCAAAAGCACGCCGGCGTGAATAGTAAAGTAATCCACCCCCTGCTCTGCCTGCTCGATGAGCGTGTCGCGGAAAATTTCCCACGTGAGGTCTTCGGCTTTGCCGTTCACTTTTTCGAGCGCCTGATAAATCGGCACGGTGCCGATGGGCACAGCGGAATTGCGCAGAATCCATTCGCGCGTGGCGTGAATGTTTTTGCCGGTGCTCAAGTCCATCACGGTGTCCGCGCCCCACTTGGTGGCCCAGCGCATCTTCTCGACTTCTTCTTCAATGCTCGACGCCACGGCGCTGTTGCCGATGTTCGCATTGATCTTCACGAGGAAATTGCGGCCAATAATCATCGGCTCGCTTTCCGGATGGTTGATGTTCACCGGAATAATCGCGCGACCGGCAGCGACTTCATCACGCACAAATTCTGCCGTGATTTGCTCCGGAATGCGTTGGGGAAATCTTCCGAAAATCGAAGGTGTGTAAGGACTCTTGCCCAACTGAGTGGAACCCGCGTGCTGTTTATCGAGATTATTGCGCACGATGTCTTTTGCCAGATCGGCAATCTGCGCACGGCCCATGTTCTCGCGAATGGCGATGAACTCCATTTCCGGCGTCACAATCCCCTGCCGCGCGTACCAAAGCTGTGTAACGGGATGACCTTTACTCGCCCGCAACGGACGACGGCGCTGGCCTTTGAGGCCGGGAAATTCAATGAGCCGATTCTTCTCGGCGCGGCTGGCGTATTCGGCGTGTTTGCCGGAGAGATAGCCATTATCCTGCGGCTTCACTTCGCGGCCTTCGTATTCCTCCACGTCGCCGCGTTTGAGAATCCAATCCCGGCGCAAGGCGGACAGCCCCTCCTCGGCATTCACGGTCAACGCCGGATCGCCCCACGGCCCGCTGCAATCATACACGCGCACCGGTTCATTCGCGGTGAGACGGCCATCGTACGACTTCGTGGGCGAGACGGTGATTTCGCGCATCGGCACACGAATCTCCGGATGCAGCTTGCCCGGCACGTAAACGCGCTGGCTGGCAGGCAATTGGTCGCTGCTGTGCGGTTCGAAGGAGTCTTTGGTCGCGATCATAGGCTATTCCGGTTAAACGTTGCTACGGACTAAAACTGGCCGATCCGGATGTGTGACGAAGGAAGGATGCCATGGTGGCCGCGCCTGAGCGCATCCCTTCGCCAGCATTACCTGGATCAGGTTCAACGGGTCTTCCGCACTCCCGCGCGGAACTCTCAGCCTTCGTTCCTTCCAGCCCAATGCAGGCAGGAACCGGTTGGCTCCCCTAACTGAAAACGAAGTTACAATACGGTTAAGAAGCAGGAGCGTCAAGCCACGGGAAACCTCTTAGAGCAACGTCCCGTGCATAAGGTGATAGGCCACGGTAAAATAAATGACGATCCCCGTCACATCGACCATGGTGGCGACGAACGGCGCGGAGCAAGTGGCCGGGTCCAATTTAATGGCCCGCAAGAGGATCGGCAGCATCGCACCAATCAAACTTCCCCACAACACGACGCCCAGCAAGCTGCCGCCGATGGTCATGGCCAACAAGGCATAGTGCGAACCGTAGTCTTTGAAACCGAGCCATTGCCAAAGCAGGATCCGCACAAAACCGAGCGAGGCCAGGACACAGCCAAGCAAAAAACCAGCCGACAGCTCGCGTTTGAAAACGCGCCACCAATCACGTAAGGTAACATCCCGCAACGCCATGGCGCGAATGATCAACGTGGTCGCTTGCGAACCGGAATTACCACCACTGGAAAGAATCAACGGCAGGAAAATAGCGAGCACGGCGGCCTTCTCAATTTCCTTTTCGAAATAACCCATGGCCGTTGAGGTAAACATTTCACTCACGAACAAAATCGAGAGCCAGGGCGCCCGCTTCTTGAGCATTTCAAACAGCGTGAGCTTGAAGTACGGAGCGTCGAGCGCTTCCATACCGCCCATTTTCTGCATGTCTTCGGTGGCTTCATCTTCGGCCAGATCGAGAATGTCATCCACCGTCACCACGCCGACGAGCACTTCTTTAGAATCCACCACGGGCAAAGTGGTAACATCGTATTTCCGGAAGGCAGCCACCGCTGTTTCCTGATCGTCCGTAGCGTGCAGCGCGAGGTTGCTGTTTTCGAGCAATTCAATCACCGGCGTCGTCAAATCAGCCACGACCACATTGCGCAACCTGACCCAGTCCACCAGATGGCCTTTATCATCGACGACATACATCTGGTTCAACGTTTCCCGATCACGCCCCACCTTGCGTAAATGCGCCAGCACTTCGTCCACGGTCCAGCTTTGTTTGATCGCCACGTACTCGGGCGTCATGAGCCGGCCAATCGAATGCTTGGGATAACCGAGCAGTTCAGTGGCGACCTTGCGTTCGTCCGGGGAAAGCAGGCTGAGTAATTTTTGCGTGACGGCCGAAGGCAATTCTTCGAGCAATGCCGTCCGATCATCGGGGGACAATTCGTTCAGGATGCCAGCGACCTGCTCCGTGCCCATGGCATGCACGAGGCATTCCTGATCTTCGACGGTGAGATATTCAAAAACCTCCGCCGCGATGTGTTGCGGGAGAATGCGAAGCAGCACCGCCTTATCGTCATGCGACAGATCAGCCAGAATCTCAGCGATGTCCGGAGCCGAAAATTCCGAGAGCACTTCGCGCAACTGATTAAAGTTACGCGCACGAATCATCTCGGCCAGTTCCGGCCCAAGTAAGCTGCCAATCATGTTATCTGTTAAAGCTCAGTCGCCCGCGAATTGCCAATGAAAAAGCAAAAAAGCCGTTCCGCATCACACGGAACGGCGTTTTTTAACCTGCACGACACACAATGCCGTCAGGCTTCGAACGATTTGCCACAACCGCAGCTTTGCCGCGCATTGGGGTTGGAAATTTTAAAGCCCCCGCCATTCAAGCTATCCACGAAATCAACCACTGTTCCCCGCAGATAGTTCGCGCTAAAAGGATCAACCACCACCGAAACTCCGAAAAAATCACTTTCCAAGTCATCTTCCCGCTTCTCATCGAAGACCATCCCATATTGCATGCCGGAGCAGCCGCCTGCTTCCACGTAAACGCGCAAGGACTTGCCTGCGCTTTCCGGATCATTGGTGTAAAGCAATTTTACCTGGCTGGCCGCACTTTCAGTCAAGGTGAGGATCGACTCGGTTTGAACAACAGAACTCATAGCTTCGCTCTAAGGAAAAACTAACAGACCGTCACTCCCCTGTCAAACCGGCGGCTCATTTTTTTGTGGCCACGGGCTGCTGGCGCAACAGGGAAATCCGTTTTTCAAGACTATCACGCAACTGAGGGAGAATACTCTGCAAACGCTGGTAAAGTTTGCTGGCTTCTTCCGGCTTTTGCAACTCCTCCAGAAGCCGTCCCGCTTCCAGGCCAGCCTTTTGCACCCAAAAGGGATCCAGTTTTTCGTCATCGCGTAAAATCTCACCAAAAATCACCTTCTGATAAATCCGCACGGCGGATTCAAGTCCAGCCGCTTGCTCAGGAACCGGCTTGAGCCGCGCCTGCTTTTCCTCGATCACCCCCAACCCAACAACCGCGCCGCTGCGCATCGAAATCCCTGCCAACGGAGAGGCCGCCACGTTTTGATAATTCTCTGCGGCCGCCTTGTAACGGGTCGGATCTTGCGTGGCCAATTGCAGATTGCAATTGCCCATTTCGCCAAAAGCCATCGCAGCCACCAGATTCGTCGGGTAATACTGGGTGATCCGGGTAAACACGTTGATAGCATCCGCAAATTTGCCGACTGCCCGCGTTGTATCCGTATCTGAATTGGCATCTTCGAGAAACGCATCCCCTTTCGCAAAATACGCCTGGGCCACAATCGTAGGCGGAATGGAGGACGTGGACACTTCAGGTGGACCATTCGTAATCAGCCAGTTGAAATAATCCTGCGCCTGTTTGTAACTCTGCCGGGCCACCGCGCAACGGCCCGCCATCATCCAGGATTGATAAGTGAATATATTCGGCGTCCAGTTCGTATTTTGGAACAGCAACTGAAACTCTTTTTCCGCATTCGTAAAATTCTGCTGGTTGTAATAATAACTGCCGATCCAGTACTGGGCATTGATCGCCAGCGTATTGGTGGGAAATTGCGCGAGGAAATTCGTATAGATTGTAAACGTCTGACTGTCTTTGCCCGCATAATAATGAACCATGCCCAGATCGTAAACGGCCTTGGGTAAAGCGGGGTTGTTGGTATAAGTGGTGACCCATTGCTCGTAAACCGCCGTGGCCATGGACCAGTTCTGCTCCTGCTCATACGTCCGGCCAATCGCCAGCTTCACTTCCGGAATGAGTGGTGAATGCGCCGCAAATTGCTTCAGAAAACCTTCGAACAAAGCGCGTGCCTCCGCTGGCTTGCCCTGATGGTTCAACGCCTGACCGTACAACAGCATGCTGCGGTCGCTGAAAAAACTGCCGGGATACCAATGCAGAATCTTGTCCATCGCCTCGCTGGCCATTGCCAAATCTCCCAGTTCCCTTCCCGCCCGCACCAATTGATATAACGCCCGGTCAAACAACGTGCTTTTGACTTTGGGATAATTGGAGAAATGCGTGATGACCTGTTGATAGTTGGTGGCAGCACCGCGGAAATCTCCCAGCCGGAATTGTGAATCTGCCCATTTAAAAAGTGCAATCGCCCGCTCTTCACCATCCGCCGCCGGCAATGTTTCCGTGGCTGACTTAAAATCCGCCACGCTTTCCGCAAATTGGCCGTTTCCCCAGTAACACCAGCCTCGTCCCAGATACGCTTTGCCCAGCAGGGGACTCTTGGTGAAATTGGTAATCACCTGATCGAAATGGGAGCGGGCATCCGGCAATCCGTTGGTCAGACCACCCGTTTTCACCGCGTTGGCGCCCGTGTCCTGAAAGTAACTCTTTAATTGCAACTCGCCCAGCGTCAGGTGGGCCAAATCCAGCGAAGCGTCTTTCGGGTAACGTTGCACGAAGGCCGTCAATTTCTCGTAAGCCGGCAATAACTGATTCCGGGAAATAGTCAGCTCAATGATTCGCAAAAGCGCCTGGCGCACGAACTCCGGCGGATAACCCGGTTCATCCAGCATTTTTTGAAACGCCTCCACTGCCTCATCCAGTCGATTCTGCTGCTCGAAAATCTCGCCCTGCAACGTGATCGATTTAGCCTCCAGCTCCCGCTTGCCGGTTGCCTTGGCCAGGGTCAGCAAATTAAGTGCGCTTTCCGAAGCTTCGGCCAGCCGCTGGTCCGCCTGTTGCACTCGCGTCACAAAAAATTGCCGTTCCCAGGCTTGCTCCGGCGCCAGCTTCTGATCGGCCAATCGTGCCAGGGCTTCTTCTGCCGGACGATATTCCTTGCGGGAAAACAACGCCTCGACTAACAGCAGATTGCCGCGCACATACCATTCGTCGTTTGACCGGGATTGCCCTACCGTTTGGAACAATCCGTCCGGCTTCTGCAACAACGCAATCACCGCCGCCGTTTCTCCCAGTTTGAAACGTGACAAAGCTTCACCGTAAGCCGCTTCCAGAGCGCGCGGTGACGAGGGAAACTGAGATGTCAACCGCGCATAAGCTTCCGCTGCGGGCCGATATTCGTGCCGATAGAAATGCGCTTCCGCGAGCCAGAAATGATATTGATCCGCAAATTTACCGGCTCGCGCCAGATTGGCTTCCAGCAGTTCAATGACCCCATCAAAGTGTTCCAATTTGAACCGGCTTTGGGCCTGCAACAGCCAGGCTTCAGGCAACAATTCTGAATTGGGGAACAAGTGCGCAAAATCAGTGAATGCCTGATCGGCATAAACAAAGGACGACGTGCTGAAAGCCTGCAAGGCCGTGTTATAAGCCCGCTTTTCGGCCTGGCTGGGCGCTGCCTGCAATGGAGTTTTGCCCCATAGAACAAGCCCCATCACGATGATAACAAAATAACGCATTAAATCAGGTGCCAACCGCCGCGGCGTATTCGCAAACAGCCGCGCCGCATTTGCGCTACTCTGTGGCGGACGGCGGCTCATTTCAAGCCGCTTTGACAGGGAGGTATTCACCGTTCCGCCTTGCCCAGAAGCCGCTTTAAAAACTGCCCGGTATAACTGGCCTCGACTTCCGCCACCAGTTCCGGCGCGCCTTGCGCGATAATCTGCCCGCCATTCACTCCGCCTTCCGGGCCTAAATCCACCAGCCAATCCGCGCATTTGATCACATCGAGATTATGCTCGATGATCAACAGCGTATTGCCCGCCGCGCGCAATTTGAAGATCACTTCCAGCAATTTCGCCACGTCATGAAAATGCAAACCCGTGGTCGGTTCATCCAATATATAGAGCGTGCTGCCCGTCGATTTGCGGCTGAGTTCACCCGCCAGTTTGATGCGTTGCGCTTCCCCACCGCTCAACGTCGTCGCCTGCTGGCCCAGGCCGATATAGCCCAGCCCCACTTCGGCCAGCGTCAAACAGGTTTCATAAATTTGCGGCACTGCCCGGAAGAACGTCACCGCTTCGTCCACCGTCATATCCAGCACATCGGCAATGTTCATGCCTTTGTAATTGATCTCCAGCGTCTCGCGATTATAACGGCGGCCATTGCACGCTTCACACGTCACATACACTGCGGGCAGAAAGTGCATTTCAATCTTGATCAGGCCATCGCCCTGGCACTTTTCACAACGCCCGCCTTTCACGTTGAAACTGAAACGTCCGGCATCGTAACCGCGCACTTTCGCCGCCGGTAATTTGGAGAATAAATCGCGAATATGATTAAAGATGCCGGTATAGGTTGCTGGATTGCTGCGCGGCGTCCGGCCAATCGGGGTCTGATCGATCACTACCACCTTGTCGATATTCTCAATGCCCTTGATTTCCCGATGCGCTCCCGGACGTTCCTTGGAGCCATAGAGTTTGCGGAAGAGCGCACGGCGCAAAATATCATCCACCAGTGTGCTCTTGCCGGAACCGCTGACTCCCGTCACACACGTCAAGGTGCCCAGGGGAATGCGCAGATCGAGATTCCGCAAATTATTTTCCGTAGCGCCCAGCACCTCCAGCCAGCCCTTTTCTCCCACTGGACGAATCCGTTTCTTCGGCACCGGAATATTCAACTCACCGCTGAGATAACGGCCAGTTAAGGAATGGGTATTGGCAATAATTTCATTCACCGTTCCCGCCGCCACCAATTCACCCCCGCGAACGCCTGCGCCCGGTCCCAGATCAATGACGTAATCCGCCAGCCGGATCGTGTCTTCGTCATGTTCCACCACCAGCACAGAGTTCCCTAAATCCCGCAGGCCCTTGAGCGTTTCCAGCAACCGGTCATTGTCACGCTGATGCAAGCCGATGCTGGGCTCATCCAGAATATACAAGACCCCGACCAGTCCCGCGCCAATTTGCGTGGCCAGGCGAATCCGTTGCGCCTCACCGCCACTAAGTGTTGCGCTTTCACGATCAAGCGTCAGATAACCGAGGCCAACATTCTTGAGAAAACGAAGCCGCGGACGCACTTCACGAATAATTTCAGCCGCAATCTTCAATTGAAATTCTGTCAGCTTTAACGCCTCAAAAAAAGCGTCTGCACGATCCACCGAGAGTCCGCACACGTCCATGATGGACAAGCCGGGAATAGCCGGTTTGGCGGGCTTCTTGCCGAATTGCTTCGCCAACGCCGCATCGCCTAACGTCACTGCCAGTATTTCCGGCTTCAACCGGCGTCCATTACAGGCATCACACAATTGCGGACTCATGAAAGCCTTGAGCCGGTTGCGCGTAAACTCGCTTTCGCTTTCCTGATACAGCCGTTCCAGATTATGCACCACGCCCTCGAAAGGACGCTTCACTTTGCTCATCTTGCCGGCGCGCCAGAAATTGAATTCGATTTCCGTTTCCCCGGAACCCCAGAGCAATATCTTCTTAAAATCCTCCGGCAAATCACGGTACGGCACTTCCGTGCTTTGCCCATACGTTTCCGTAATCCCGCGCAACAGACCCTTATAATAAACAATCATTCGCTTGCCGCCACGCCGCCACGGCAGCACGGCCCCTTGATCCAAGGATTTTTCTGGATCGGGAACGACCAGTGCTTCATCAAAGACCATTTTCTGTCCTAACCCATGGCAAACAGCACAGGCGCCAAACGGAGCATTAAAGGAAAAATGTTTCGGCGTCAGCGTGTCAAAACTCTTGCCCGTGGCCGAGCTGTACATGCGGTTGGAATGCAATGTTTCAAACCATGTGGTGGTCGATTCCGCATTCGGCAACTGATGCAGGAGTAACAATCTCCCCTCCCCCCATTTCAACGCCGTTTGCACGGAATCGCTCAGCCGCACACGAATCTTGTCGTCAATTACGAGCCGGTCCACCACCACTTCAATCGTGTGCCGTTGCTTGGGTTCCAGTTTAATCCGGACATTGCTGGCCAACTCCACCAGTTCCCCATCCACCCGCGCCCGCACAAACCCCTCCCGGGCCAGCCGCTCAATCACATCGCGAAATTCGCCCTTCTGATCTTGCACCACGGGGGCCAGCACCATGACCCGCGTTTTCGGCGGCAACGCGAGAATCTTATCAATGATATCCGTCGTGCTTTGGTGTTTGATCGGCTCTCCGCTTTCCGGACAGTGCGGTTGCCCGATATGAGCAAACAGCAGGCGCAGGTAATCGTAAATCTCTGTGGTCGTCGCAATGATGGAACGCGGACCAACTCCCGAACTGCGTTGCTCAATGGCAATCGTCGGCGAGAGCCCTTCAATGTAATCCACGTCCGGCTTCTGCAATTGATCAAGAAACTGACGGGCATACGCGGACAACGATTCCACATATTTCCGCTGACCCTCCGCGTAAATCGTGTCAAACGCCAGCGACGACTTTCCCGAACCGCTCAAGCCGGTGACCACTACCAGCTTGTCGCGCGGAATGCTCAGCGTGAGGTTTTTGAGGTTGTGCTCACGCGCGCCGCCAATCTTGATAAATTCCTTCGCCATGGTGCTGAATCCGGTCAAATCACAATTCCGTCACTATAACCGTGAAAAGATAACGAAGCAACGGAATGTGCGTCCGGCCACCAGATTATCCCGGAATAAGCCGGAATACCCCAGACAACGCCCGTTTCCGATCGCATTGAACTGGGATTTCTTTCGTCATGAGTCATTCGGTAATTCGTCATTTTCCACCTTGTAGGCCATACAAAGCCATACAACCCCATACGCTGCGTCCGCTTACTCCCCTTCCGCACTTAAATTATCCCTGAATAGCCCTGAATAAGCCTGACAACCCCTGACACCAATCCCGAACACGACCATTCTTGCTTTCGCGCTCTCATCCGGTTCCCTTTCAAGGAGAGGTTAGGCGTGGGTTCCCTCATCCGTGTCTATCTGTGTTCATCCGTGGTTTAATCGGTTTTCCCCTTCTGCGCGTTCCATGTATTTCGCGGCTAACCTTTGGGATTTCTTTCGGATTTTGTCCTTCGGTAATTCGTCATTTTCCCCCTCGCCACGGATTGAACCACAGAAATCGAAATTTGTATTTCCCACCGTGGGAAATTCCTCAAGATTCTCCCACCCTCAATTCACCATAAAAACGGCGGATAAGCGCTTTCGGCGCCAGCTTGCCGCCCGGATATTGCGTTGCCGCGGTCGCCACCGCCACTCCCCAACGCAACCATTCTGCCGGTGCTGCTCCCCGGCTCATTTGCCAGGCCGCGCCTGCCAGCAGCGAATCCCCTGCCCCCACAGTATTGACAACCTGAACGCGCGGCCCACGCGCCTTCATCACCACCCCTTCCCGGGTGTGAACCAGCATCGCTCCTTGCGCGCCACGGGAAACCATTACCCAGGCATCCGCCTGACGGGACATGCGGTACGCCGCCTGGAGAACGGCCGCTTCGGACGTGTCCTTCACCTTTGCCCACGACAATAATTCATACTCGTTCGGCTTCAGGAGAAACGGCTGAGCCTTGACCCCGGCAGTCAACGCTGGCCCATCGCAATCGAGCACGGTTTTCACTCCCAGGGAATGCGCCAGCCGGATGAAACGCGCATAGGTGTCCACCGGAGCTTGATACGGAAGCGCACCGGAAAGGATCAGGCAGGAAGCTTGCGCGAGTTCTTTTTTCGCCGCCGCATAGACCTGCCGCCATTCGCTCGCGCTGAGTTGGGGACCGGGTGGATTAAAACGCATTTGCCGCCCGTCGGCAGCGGTGATCACCACGTTAACCCGCGTCGGCTGCTTTAATCGTACCACGCGGGCAGCCAATTTTTCGCGGCGCAACCCCTGGAGAAATTCACTGCCGGTTAAGCCGCCCAGCGGCGTTAACAAACGTGGTTGAGCCTGGAGATGTTGCAACCAGCGAACGACATTCGCGCCTTTGCCGCCTGCCCAGCGGCGTTCGGAGTGAACCACGTTCTTCTCCTCCCAGCGGACTTCATCCACGCGCCATTCCGCGTCGATTGCCGGGTTCATCGACACTACCAGAGCGTGCATTATTGCGGGATTTGGCGGATGCGATAGAAGCGCTGCGCCGAGCCGGTATAAGGCGTCGGATCCGTGAAGGTAGAATTCGGCCCCGTAACCACGATGTTCGTGAGCGAAGTCCAGTTGATCAAATCCGTGGTCACTTCCACTTGATATTTTTCACCCACAACCGTGCTCCACGTGATTTGCGGCGTCGTATTCGTGGAGGAAACCAGCGGGGCCGGATCAAACTTGATTCCTTCCGTGCTGATCAGCATCAACCCGCCATCCACTTCCACCGGCACGGCGGCGCTGATTGTATAAGTCACACTATTCGTCTCGCGATTCAGGACGGCCAGATACCAATCCCCTTGCAGGCTGGTCAGCGTCGAGTTCGTCTGCACCACAATCTCTTCCGAGTTCGTGCTTGCATTCGAGCTGATGAAGTCGTGCTGCGTCGCCGTCGGATAAGCCCCCAGACGCGCCACCAGATCACCGTTGCCCGTCAGGTTATACAACTCGAACAACGCCTTCGACGGCTGGTTCGTAATCGTCAGCTTATAGAATTCCGTCAGGATATTTCCGGTCCGTATCGTCGTATTCGTCACCGCCACCCCATTCGTCAGCGTAAACACGTTCGTGGTCAGATTCTGCACCGTAATCGTAAAGGTAGCCGAATCACTCAACGGCGGCACTCCGTTATCCGTGACCCGCACCGTGACCGTATTGGACTTCGGCGATTGATCATCCGGTGTCCATTGGAATAAGCCCGTGCTCGCATCAATCGTCGCGCCTGCCGGAGCGGATAACAGATCAAATGTCAGCGTATTCGTCGGCAGATCAGTATCCGTGGCCACGGCGGTGAAGGTGAGCTTCGAGAATTCCACCACTGTTTTGTCGCTGATCGCTGCCAGCGTCGGCTTCGAATTAACCTCATTCACCGTGACCTGGAACGACTTCGAATCGCTCAAAGTGCCGTCGGTAACGTTGACCGTAATCGTGTAAACGCCCGGCCCCTGAAGTTCCGTTGGCGTCCAGGTGAAGTTGCCACCGGTCGTAATCCCAGCGCCAGCCGGAGCACCATTGGCGAGGCTGAAGGTAAGGGCATCGCCATCCGGATCCGTCGCGGCAGCAGTGAATGCCAGCGTCGTCAATTCATCCACCGTTTTAGCCGCGATGGCGCTCAGCACCGGCGCATGGTTCACCGGCGTCACCGTAATCGACACCGTCACCGCTGCGGAATCTAACTGGCCGTCGTTCGCCTTGAACGTGAAGCTGTCCGCGCCGTGGAAATACAACGTCGGCGTGTAAATCAGGTTCGCTCCCGTGCCGCTCAATGTGCCATGGCTTGGGCCACTCACCACAATGTAAGTCAGCGCGTCGTTCTCCACATCGGTGGCCGTCAGGGTCAGGTTCACTGCCGTATCCCCTGCCGTAGTAATGGATTGAGCATTCGCGACCGGCGCATCGTCCACCGGAGTAACGGTAATGGTCACCGTCTTCGTATCCGTCTTCGCGCCGCCCGTGCCGGTGTTTCCTTGATCATTAACCAGAACCGTCAGCAGATCGCTGCCGTTGTAATTGGTCTTCGGCAGGTAACTCAACGTCGCCAAAGCATTGTTCAAGTCGGTCAACGTCCCTTCCACGTTCAGGTTGGTCGTCACACCGTTGTTGCCCGCATGGAATACCAGCCCGCTGGTAGTCGAAAGCTTCAATACGCCATTCGTTACTTGCAGGTTCAGCAGCAACGTGCCGCTGCCCGCATCCACATCCGCCACGCTCAAACCGGCGACATTCAGGAGGGTATCTTCCGCCACCGACAACGGCCCGGGAACCGTTAATACCGGCGCATCGTTCACCGCGGTGACCGTGAGGGAAACCGTGGCGGTCGTCGAATCCAACAGACCGTCATTCACTTTAAAGGTGAAACTGTCCGAACCATTGTAGTTGGCTGTGGGCGTGTAAGTGCGGCTGGCGCCGGTACCGGAAAGCGCGCCATGGCTCGGTGACCGCTCGTTTATCCCTGGCGAAAGCCCTGATCGCACTCGACCGCCAGCCGGA
>JBEHZA010000051.1:0-17480 GCA_048497895.1 Verrucomicrobiota bacterium | reverse complement strand
TCTCATTCAAATCAGTCTGGAGGGGAGCGATGATCTGGTGGACCCCTTGTCGGCGATGGATTTGAACCCACTTTGGGAAAGTTTGCGGGGCCGGGAACTGATGTTGCACGGCGCAGATTATGATCTGCGGCTGTTCCGCAAGCATCATGGGTTTGTGCCGCACCGGATTTTTGACACGATGCTTGCAGCCCGGTTGCTGGGAATCCTGCGGTTCGGGCTTTCCGATCTGGTGCAACAATTTTTGGGGGTGCAATTGGAGAAGGGACCCCAAAAAGCCGACTGGGCGCGTCGGCCTTTGACGGAACGGATGGAAATATACGCGCGCAATGACACGCGCTATCTGAAACCGCTCGTCGATATTTTGCGCGGCCAATTGGTGGAAAAAGGGCGGCTCACCTGGCAGGAGGAAAGCTGCGCCCGCCTGGTGGCGGACTGTGCCGAACTCCGGCCGGTTGATTCCGATATGATCTGGCGGATCAAAGGCAGTTTTAAATTGCGGCGTCCAGCACTGGCTGTTTTGCGGGAGTTGTGGCACTGGCGCGAGCAGGAAGCGATTGCCGCCAATCGTCCGCCATTCTTTGTTTTGAGCCATGAGACGATGGTGGCGATTGCCGAGGCGGCCACTCAACACGGTCAAGTGGAGCCGCTTTTGCCGCCGCGGTTTCATCCGCGCCGACGCGAAACTATTTCGGTGGCGATCAAGCGCGGGCTGGCAGTGCCTCCGGAGCAATATCCAGTGATTCCGCAAACCGTGCGGTATTATCCCTCCAACGAGGAAAAACGCCGGTTTGAGAAACTGCAGGCGCACCGCGATAAACACGCAACCGAACTGGCTATCGACCCGACCCTAATCGCCAGCCGTGCTCAATTGGAAGGGCTGGCTCGCGATTGGGAAGGGCAGAAAGGCCAATTGATGCCGTGGCAATTTCAACTGCTGGCCCCAGCTCTGCTTTAGCGGACAATTTCGTACGCAAAACCCTTCAGATATTCCGTTTCCGGAATCATCGGAATGTACGGGTGATCGGGCGATTGGGTAAAGGTGGCGACGCGGCGCAGGATTTTATGCGCGTCATAAGCGGCGTCCAGAATGACCTGCTGGAACAGGTTCGAGTCCACATGGTGCGAACAACAGAAGGTCGCCAAGGTGCCGCCAGGCTTCAATAGCTTCATTGCGCGTAAATGGATTTCTTTGTAGCCGCGCAAGGCGTCGCCCACGGATGCACGATTCCGGGTGAAGGACGGCGGGTCGAGGATGATCAAATCAAAGCGGGGGATGAGCTTTTCATTGGGCCGGGTGGTGGTATTCGTCTTAAGCCAGTCAAATACGTTGCTGACTTCAAAGTGGCAATTGCCCGCCACGCCATTGTGGGCGGCATTTTTAGTCGCTGCGGCCACGGCTTCGGCACTTTGGTCCAATCCCAGCACCTCGGCGGCGCCATGGCGGGCGGCGTGCAGGGCGAAACCGCCTAGAAAGCTGAAGCAATCGAGAACCTGAGCCCCTTTGGCCATTTCCGCGACGCGTTGATAATTCACCTGTTGATCCAAGTAGAGACCTGTCTTGTGTCCACCGAGCAGGTTGGCGGCAAACTTAAGGCCATTGAGATTTACGTTTACGTCTTCGGTCAGCGTGCCAAAGAGAATGCCACTGCTGTCGGGGAGGCCTTCAAATTTACGCGCGGCCATTTCGTTGCGTTCCACGATGGCGCGCGGGGAGAAAATCTTTTGCAAGGCGGCGATAATCTCCGGCTTGCATTGGTCCATGCCCAGAGCGGAGGTTTGCACGACCAGCACGTCTTCGTATTTATCGACGATTAAGCCGCTCAGGAAATCGCTTTCCGAGTTTACTACGCGGAAAGAGGTGGCAGTGGGCAGGTGCTTCCGGCGAACCGTCAGTGCGGCCTGGATGCGTTCTTCAAAAAACGCCTGATTGATTTCGACGCGATCCGGCGACAGCAAACGCACATGAATCTTGGACTTGGAATTGAAGAAGCCGGTTCCCAGCAGCCGTTGCCGATGGTCTTTGACTTGAACCACGGCGCCATCGGCGACGGGTTGAGTGAGGCGAAGGATGGAACCGCTATAAATCCAAGGGTGTCCGCTAACTACCCGATCCGCTTCACCGGGACGCACAATAACCGTAGGCAATGATGACATAAGTTTGTAAACAGTTTGGGTTTCCGGAATTTCCGGCAAACGTGGCAACCATGGAAACAAGGTTGAGCCGGTGAAGGAAGCTAAATCTGCGGCGGCCTTTTTAAGGAGGATGCGCAAAAGCTGGTGAAATTCCGGCAAGTATGTCAGAACTGACTGAGTGTGAACTTTTTCCAAGCTGCCACGATATTAAACCCGTAAATGGAGAACAGCCTGCCATTTTCGTTTGATGCGGATGCTCCTTCCAGTTGGGTGTTATTATTAGGGGTGCTGGCTCCGCTGCTTGGTTTCGCGTGGTCGTATTCTGTTTTGCGCCGGGCGGGAACGAATCGTCCGTCCGTATTCAGTTTGATGGCGGTTTTTCTGGCGAGTTTTTTGGTGGCAGGCGGTGGACTGATCAGCCGAAGCCAGCCGGATAATTTTATTTTCAAAACGGTGCCGGGATTCTTCGCGGTGGGAATCATGCTGGGAGCGATATTTCTGGCTTTGTTGGGCCTGCGGCAATTCAAACAGCAAACCGGGCGTTTCCTGCACGGCAAGCCTCATGCGGTGATTGCACTCTCGGTTGCCGGGTTGGTGGTATTCTTTTATACCCTGGGGTTGTACCGTGTTTTGCAGCGTCAACAATCGTTACTCGCGGAATGGAGCACTCTCCATTCGCTCGCCGACACGGAACTGATTTCGGAAGCCGGCAATTTCAAATTCAGACCGCCCGGGAAGGACTGGAATCAAGGCAGTTCCAGCGAGACCGAAAGCGCCGCCAGCATCGTTTTTGTCCATAAGAATCCGGAAATCTATTTTGTCCTGAAAGGGGAAGCCGTGGGTTTGCAAGCAGAGACGAATCTGCTCAAACGAGCTGAACAGGCAGAAGCCAATTTGCGTCGCAAGGCGCCTTCCGCCAAAATTCTTGCCCGTGTGCCAATGACTTTGGGCGGTATCGCGGGTATCATCGTGGAGTCGGAGGCAGTCATTGGGGGAGCGAAAACGGTGCATCAAGCCTGGTTCGCTACTCATAACGGTTTTAATTACGAGATGGTCACGTGGGGGCTGGCAGTCAATCGTGGAGCGATTCAAGCTGCTGCCAAAGACCTGTTTGCCGGTTTCGATTTGGTGGACCCGGCTTTAATTGGCAAGGCCGCTGTCAAAAAAGAGGAGTCAATCTTCACCTCAGAGACCTTCGGTTATACGGTCAAATTGGCCGATTCGGATTGGCATCGGATCGATTCGCCCAACAGTCTGGTGGCTGATGGTGATTTCTCGGCCCGCAATAACCGAGGCGGCAGTCTGGCCGTGGCGCCGGTCTTTTTGATGGGACAAACTCCCACGGTAGAAGCCCTGGCTTCAGCCTTTCTGGCGCGCCTGGAGATGCGTTATCCGGATGAAAGCATCAGCGACCGTAAAGAGATCAAGGATGGCATTCTGGACGGGTACTCCATGCAGTTCCGCCGCCAATTAGATCGGGGAGATTTTCTCTATCGGGTCAAAATGCTTAAGGGTGGAGGCTTCGCTTATCTGGTGGCGGCCCGGGTACCGGCACGTTCCGCCAATGCAGAAAAGATATTGGAAGAAGCGTTGAGCCGGGTTTCATTTTCGGCTCCAGTTCACGAAACGCTTTCCCCCGATGCGTTCAACGCACATGAATTGCGCTGGCATATTCGCTTTTTTAGTGAACTGGGGGCTTATTATTACCGGACACGCAATTTCGACCAAGGGGCAGAGGCGTACAAACTCGCTTTTGAGATGGATAAGAAGACGCCTTTCTTCCTGGTTAAGTTTATTGAGGGCCGGATGGGGGCGGGGCGTTATCGCGAAGCGTTGGATTATTTGCAACCGTATCTGAAAGAGTTTTCCAAAGAGTCCAGTTTGCAGGCCACCGAAGCCGTTTTGCTTTCGGAAATGGGGGAGAAGGATGCGGCACTGGCGACTTACGCCCGCTTGTTCGCCGGTGATTTTCAGGATGAAAATTATTTTGCCCGTTATCTCAATCTGGTTCGCGATTTAAAATCTCCGGACGCGGCCTTGATGGAAATTGAAAAGCATCCAAAAAACCGGGACGCACTTCCCATCCGGTTGCTGGAAGCTTCCTTGTATCAACAGAAGAAAAACTATCCGGCAGCGGTTGGCGTGCTGAAATCATTGCATGAAAAATACCCTTTCAACCGCGACGTCGCCTATTCACTGATCGAGAATTATTATCTGGCGGGCGAATACACCGAGTCGTTGGAGATCAGCCGGGCCATGGAGGAAGCGGGAGATAATTCGGGCTATCTGCAATTTCTCCAGGGACGCAGTGAGACGGGGCTGAAATGGTATCGGCGGGCCAAACACTCCCTCGAATCCGCGCTGGAACGATCCCCGGACAATCTGGAGGCGAAAAATCTGATGAACATGGTTTCGGCCATGCTGGGCGAGGGGAGTAATACGATGATCAAAGCGCCGATTCCGGCTGTAGCTGTGCCACCGGAGCTTTTAACGAATGCTTTGCCCACGGTGCCATCGGCTTATCTCAAGGATTACGGCGCTTATCAAACGCGCCGGATCACAGCGATTTCTTTCATGAAGAACAAGGAGCTTCGCACCACCGAACATTATCAAATTAAGATTCTGGATGCCGCCGGAGTATCGAGGTTCAGCTCGTTTCAATTTGTTTTCAACCCACTGGCCGAAGCGATTTATGTCAATCAACTGCTGGTCAAAGACGCCAGCGATAAAATTCTGGCAACGGGCAATGTGTCCGATTATTACGTCATCGACGATGCCTCGACGACTATGGCGACGGTTCGGAAAGTGCTCAATGTTCCGATTCCCGGACTTAAACCCGGTGTGACTGTGGACGTCGTGGTGACGCGCAAAGACCTGAATCCGGTGGAGGATTTTCGTCTGTTGGTGCATACGATCCCGCGCAGTGCTCCCGTGCTGGAAACGGTACTTTTTATTCAGGGTGATATTGCCGGGTTGAAATACCAAAGCACTAAAGGCGTTGAGCAGCAAAAGGCGGGAGCAGGCCTGGCCTGGGTGATCTCCTTGCCGCCCGTTTATCAATGGGAACCGTATCAGCAAAACATGCTCGATTTTACGCCGTTCGTCGCCGTGGGAGATGCCACTGCCACGTGGGCGGAATTGGCGCAGGATTACCTGGCTTCCATTCGTGACCGGCTGGTGATAGATCGGGAAGTGCAGGATCTGGCCGCGCATTTGGTGAAGGGTATCAGCGAGGAGGCGAAGAAGGTGGATGCCCTGGCCGCGTACGTGCAGAGCAATTATACTTACAAAGCCATCGAATTTGGCCGCCGCGCTTTGATTCCGCAAACATGCACCGACATCATCAAGAACCGGTATGGCGATTGCAAAGATCACGCGCTCTTGCTGTATCAACTCCTGCGCTCACAAAAGATTCCCGCCTTCCTGACTTTGGTGAGCAATCACCGGCCGGTGATTGAGGAAATTCCTTCCCTGGAACAATTTGATCACGTCGTCGTTTACGTGCCGGATCAGAACGGTGGGCGAGTGGTGGACACCACGGACAAGAGCATCGATGTGTCCTTGCCGGTGCCCTATGGTTTTCCGGATAAAAAAATCCTGATTCTGGATGAGCAGAAGCCGCACTTTTTCCGGGTTCCCGCCTATCCTCAAAAAGGACTCGAAATTGCCGACGAGCGGGAGGTGCAGATCCTCAATCTGGAAGATATTCTGGTGCATGAGAAGGTGACTTTGCACGGGTATCTCGCCAGTTACATGCGGGGCATCTTGAAATCTGTGGGGCAGACCGATCGCAAGTTTGCGCTTCAACAACAGATTTCGGCTGGGGAGAATTCTTTGATTTTACAACAATACTCGCTCGAAAATTTTGAAGTCAACGACGCGCCTTTCATTTTGGACGTGACTTACTTGATCCGGAATAAACTGAAAATGGTGGATGGCCGGTTGATTGGGCCGTTGCCGGCGTTATGGGAGCGGCACTATCTGGGGATGGAATATGGGGATGCCCGGCGAACGCCGTTTCAGATTGAAATGCCCATCACGCTGCACAGCCGGATCACTGTTACCTTGCCGCCGAATTATGATTCCGTGGACCCGGCACTATTCACGCAATCGCTGGAGGGACCTTACCTCCGTTGCAAAAGCGTGGCGGAACGGCGTGATCAGGTGTTGCGGATTGATTATGAGTTGCAACAACAGGGCGGCAAGTTTACTGCGGCCCAGTATCCTGCTTACCAGAAAGCCACCGATCGCGCCTTGAACGTGCTGGAGCAAACGATTGCTCTGAAGGCGAAAGATAAGAATTAAGCGGGGGAGCGGAGTGTTTAAAAACAACCCGGGCAGCTTGGGGCTGCCCGGGTTGCAGGTGCATGAATTGTGGAGAATCAGCTTAACTTCAGATTCGCATCGGTCACTGCCCCGAGTGAAGCGGAAGTCACCGCGCTGGCATACTTCGCCAATACGCCGCGGGTGTAACGGGGCTTCATCGGCTTCCAGGCTTTGCGGCGCGCGCTCATTTCCTTGGAGGAAATGCCGAGGGTGATTTGACGCTTGTCCGCATCAATGATGATTTCGTCACCATTTTTCACCAGCGCGAGCGGTCCGCCCACATACGCTTCCGGAGTGATATGGCCCACCACGAAACCGTGAGTGCCACCAGAGAAACGTCCGTCCGTGATCAACGCGACTTCTTTGCCGAGGCCGCGGCCCATAATGGCCGACGTCGGTCCGAGCATTTCCCGCATGCCGGGTCCGCCCTTAGGCCCTTCGTAGCGGATGACCACCACGTCAGCCTTCTTGATTTTACCGGCGAGAATGGCCTGCATGGCCAGTTCTTCGGAGTTGAATACGCGCGCTTTGCCTTCAAAGCGGAGACCTTCTTTGCCGCTGATCTTAGCGACGCTGCCTTCGGGTGCCAGATTGCCGTAGAGCACGACGAGATGGCTGTCTTTTTTGATCGGGTTATCGAGGCCGTGAATGATGGTCTGTCCAGCCGGATAAGGGGGCACTTCGGCCAGGTTTTCCGCGACGGTTTTACCGGTCACGGTCATACAGTCGCCATGCAATAAACCGGCGTCGAGCAGGGTTTTCATCAACGGACGAATGCCGCCGATGGCCACCAGTTCGGACATTAAATGTTTGCCACTCGGTTTCAAATCGGCCAGCACCGGCACGCGTTTGCCAATGCGGGTGAAGTCGTCAATGGTCAGCTTCACGCCCGCTGCATAGGCCATGGCCAGGAGATGCAACACGGCATTGGTGGAGCCGCCCAGGGCAATCACCACGGTAATTGCGTTCTCAAACGCCTTCTTCGTCATGATGTCGAGCGGGCGAATGCCTTGCTTCAGCAGATTGACCACGGCTGCGCCAGCCCGGCGGCAATCGTCTTTCTTGGCCGGAGAAACGGCTGCTTGCGCCGAACTGTTCGGGAGGCTCATGCCCAGGGCTTCAATTGCGCTGGCCATGGTATTGGCGGTATACATGCCGCCGCAGGAACCCGGCCCCGGAATGGAGCATTGTTCAATGGCTTCCAATTCTTTGTCGCCGATCTTCTTGTTGGCGTGCGCGCCGACGGCTTCGAATACGGAGACGATGTCCAGTTTGCGCGGGTCACCCGTGATGCAACCCGGAAGAATCGTGCCGCCATAAACAAAGACGGCGGGGCGGTTCAAGCGGGCCAGCGCAATCATGCAGCCCGGCATATTCTTATCGCATCCGCCAATGGCGACGACGCCATCCAGACCTTCACCGCCGACCACGGTTTCCACTGAGTCCGCAATCACTTCGCGTGAGACGAGCGAGTATTTCATCCCTTCGGAACCCATGGAAATGCCGTCAGAGACCGTGATGGTATTGAAGACCACGGCTTTGCCACCGGCGGCATTGGCGCCGATTTCGGCTTCCAGCGCGAGTTTGTCGATGTGCATGTTGCACGGCGTGACCATGCTCCAGGTGGAGGCGATGCCGACGAGCGGTTTCTCAAAATCATCTTTTTTGAAACCTACGGCGTAGAGCATCGCGCGGCTGGGGGCGCGGTCAGGACCATCCAGCACGACACTGGAGTGCGGCCGTAAATTGTTTTTGGCTTTCGCTGATTTACCGGCTTTGGCTTTGGACATATTCATTTTCTTCACGAGTTTGAAATTCTCACCATGAAATGCCCCCGCTGACAAGCCAGTAACGCAACCTTTGGAATTGCTCCCGGGAATCAATCTGGTAAGAAAAAATCAGCCAGCCGGGCAGGGGGCCGAAAGTAATTCTTGGACTCCGCTGCCAGGATGAGCAACTATATACTGATGCAGGAGAGTATTCGGGATCACCTGGAGTTTTTATACGGGGAGCCCATTGCTCAGGCGGCCTTGCCCCGCCTCGAAGCATTGATGGAGAAGTATGCCGCCATGGAGACGGGGCAGCGGCAGATGGTGGAGGGGTTGGCCTTGAATCAGCGCGACGTAGTGCTGATTACCTACGGCGACCAGGTGCGGGAGGAAAACCGCATGCCGTTGGAAACGCTCAACCAATTTCTCGCGCGCCATGTGCATGGTTTGATCAATACAGTTCATATTTTACCTTTTTATCCCTACTCATCCGATGACGGCTTTTCGGTGATTGATTATTATCGGGTCGATCCCGCTCTGGGGGATTGGGACAATCTTATTTCTTTGCGGCAGAATTTCCGGTTGATGTTTGATGCGGTCTTTAATCACGTCTCGGCGGAGAACGATTGGTTTCAAGCGTTCCTGCGTGATGATCCGAACTTTTACGAATTCTTCATCGCGATTGAAGGTGATCCGGATTTATCGGCGGTCGTGCGGCCGCGGGCGTTGCCGTTGTTGACGACTTTCCAGTCCACCTCCGGCGAACGGAAGGTCTGGACGACGTTCAGCAATGATCAGGTCGATCTGGACGTGCGCAATCCGGAAGTGCTCCTGGCCCTGGTCGATGTGCTCCTGTTTTATGTGAGCAAAGGGGCCGAATTTATCCGGCTGGATGCCATTGCTTATTTGTGGAAGGAGATTGGAACATCCTGCATTCATCTGCCGCAGACACATCGGATCGTGCAATTGATGCGGGCTGTGTTGGATGAAGTTGCGCCCGGAGTCCTGTTGATCACGGAGACAAACGTGCCGCACGTTGATAACATATCTTATTTCGGCAACGGCGCCAACGAAGCGCAAATGGTTTATAATTTCGCGCTGCCGCCGCTCGTGCTGGATGCTTTTCATACCGGCAATGCCAGTGTTTTGTCTCATTGGGCAGAGACGCTGGTGCTGCCTTCGCGCCGCGTGACCTTTTTCAATTTCCTGGCTTCTCACGATGGCATTGGAGTGAATCCGGCTCGTGGAATCCTGCCGCCGGAACGGATTGAGGCACTCGTTAAACGGGCGGTGGCGCATGGCGGCTACGTTTCCTATAAGCACAATTCGGATGGCTCCCGCAGCCCGTACGAATTGAACATTAATTATTTCGACGCTCTGAGCGACCCTGATGACACTGCCGAACCGCTCGAACAAAAGGTCAATCGGTTTATGGCGGCCCAATCTATCATGCTCTCCTTTGTTGGAGTGCCGGGGATTTATTTTCACTCGCTGTTCGGCTCCCGCAACGATCGTGAAGGAGCGGAGCAATCCGGCATTGCGCGCCGGATCAACCGGCAGAAATTCGCTTTGTCCGGATTGGAAAGCGAGTTGCAGAATGACCAGTCGCTGCGGGCGAAAGTGCTGCGACGGTTCGCGGCGCTTTTGAAAATCAGGCAATCGCATCCGGCCTTTCACCCGGCTACTGGCATGCAGGTGCATCGGGCGGCGGACCAGGTCTTCGCGGTGTTGCGGCGCACGCCGGACCGCAAAGATACGGTGCTGTGCCTGCATAATGTCAGTTGCGCTGAAGTGACGGTTACCCTGAATTTGCCGACGGGTGGCAATGGCTGGAAAAATCTTTTGGATGGCCGGATTTTTTCGGGTGCTGCGAACGAGGGCATACCGATGAAGCTCGCACCCTACGAAGTGCTTTGGCTGGCTAAAACGAATTCGCCGGAATCGTAAGTGACCTTTAGTAGAATGATTTCTAATATCAATCATTCGTCTCGCTGAAATTTTACTTGGTTTTCCTGCTCTGCCGCAGTAGCCTCAATCATCAACCAGATAACACCCGGGGCGTGGTGTTCATTGGAGTAAACTGCTTTATGGCCAAAGCAAAAATACCCAAACAGAAGGTCACCTTTTCACTCGCGGCACCCCAGGCTGCCAGCGTGCTCTTGGTGGGGGATTTCACCGATTGGGAACATTCTCCTCTCTCTCTCAAGAAGGCAAAAAACGGGGTTTGGTCAAAGACCGTTTCCTTGCCCAGCGGGTTGTATGAATACCGTTTTTTGGTCGATGGCCAATGGCGGGATGACCCCGAATGCCACGCGCACGTGCCGAATGCTTTTGGCACATTCAACAGCGTGCGGGTAGTGCTGGAACCGTCCGTGCCGGTTGCAGTTCCATCAAGTTCTGCGACAACGGAATCGCCGTCAGCCAGATCAGGAAGTTCCGCTCGGGCTTGAATCATCATTTTACGTGGGCGATGGCGCCAATGCTTTTTGCAACGCCTGCTCGCGCTCCAACAGCGTTGGGTGGGAGTAATAAAATCCGCTGTAAAACGGGTGTGGCGTCAGGTTGCTCAAGTTTTTCTCGTTCAACTTGCGCAAGGCTCCGATCAACGAAGCGGTTTGCCCGACACTTTCAGCAGCGTAGGCATCGGCTTGATATTCGTAACGGCGCGACCACCAGTTGGCCAGTGGCGTAAACCAAAACGTCAGCACGCCGCTCAACAATGTGAATAACAGCAGCGCGGGCGTGATGTTTCCGGTGGTGAAACCAAACGCTTCATAAAACCAGTTTTGCTTCGCCAGCAGCGCGAGCAGATAAAATCCTCCCAGCGAACTGACCGCTGACCAAAGCAGCATCTTGGGAATGTGACCTTTTTTGTAATGTCCGATTTCGTGAGCCAGTACGGCTTCCAATTCCGCCTCACTAAGCTGGTTGATCAAGGTGTCAAACAATACAATTTTCCGGAATCGTCCGAAGCCTGTAAAAAAGGCATTGGAATGATTGGAGCGTTTGCTGCCATCCATCACTTGAATTGAACGCGCGTGAAAATGGGTCCGTGCGCCGAGCGTGAGCAGCCTTTCCCGCAAGCTGCCTTCGGGCAAGGGCGCAAATTTATTAAACAACGGCATGATCAGAATGGGGGCGAGCACCATCATCAGGAGTTGAAACGCCATGAGTGTGCCCCACGCCCACAGCCACCACGCGTTGCCTGCCCATTCGACCAGTTTCAGAATCAAAACGAGCAGGGGAAAACCCAATGCCAATGCCAGCAACAAACCTTTCAAACGATCCAGCCACCATAAGTTCGGCGTGGTGTTGTTAAAACCGAACCGCTCTTCCAGCCGGAATTGCGAATACCAACTGAACGGCAGGCCGGGCAGGGCCAACACGATGCCCAGCACAAACAAATAACCCGCCATCGCCGTGGCAGAGTGGCCGAAATGCTGGCTGAATGCGGAGTAACTCCAGGGCAGAAAACCGCTGAATAAGATGAACAGCAGCATTGCCGTATCGGCCGTTTCGGTAATTTTTCCAAACCGGCTTTTCGCCAGGGTGTAGTGGATGGATTTGGTGTAGGTGGCTTCGTCTAAAGTTTCGCTGAAAGCCTCAGGTCGTTGGCTGGCATGCGCCTGCACATGGCGCTCATTCAGATAGCTGAGCCACAATTCAGTGGCCCAGCGCAACCCGATTGCACCGGCAACAACGACCGGCATGACAATAACTAAATTCATCCAATGATTAGATATACACGCGTTTGGGCAAAAGCGAAATTGCCCGTATAAAAAACAAAGGACGCCTTGCGAGCGTCCTTTGCCAGTTGATATTTAACAGACGGTTACCATTTCAAAGCCTGGAACCGGCGTGCCACTTCTTCCGCATTCGCGCGGCTGTTGAAAGCCGAGACGCGCACATAGCCTTCGCCTTTGGAGCCGAAGCCGCTGCCCGGAGTGATGACCACATTGGCCTCACCGAGAATCTTGTCAAAGGCCTGCCAGCTCGTATAGCCAGCCGGAGTTTGCACCCAGATGTACGGAGCGTTCACGCCGCCATACACGTTCAAGCCCGCTGCTTTCGCGCCGGCCACGAGAACCTTTGCGTTGCCCATGTAATGATCCACGAGCTGGCGCACCTGCGCTTTGCCTTCCGGGCTGTAAATCGCTTCGGCCGCGCGTTGAATAATGTAGCTCACGCCGTTGAACTTGGTGCTCATGCGGCGATTCCACAGTGGATGCAGCGGCTTATATTCGCCACTGGCCGTGGCGGCCAGCAACGTCTTCGGCACCACGGTAAACGCGCAACGCGTGCCCGTAAATCCGCCGCTCTTGGAAAAGCTGCGGAACTCAATCGCGCATTCCCGCGCGCCAGGAATTTCGTAGATCGAATGCGGGATCGCCGGGTCTGAAATATACGCTTCGTACGCGGCATCAAACAAAATGATCGCCTTGTGCTTCAGTGCGTAATTCACCCATGCCGTGAGCTGTTCGCGCGAAGCGACTGCGCCCGTCGGGTTGTTGGGCGAGCACAAATAAATCACGTCCGCTTTTTCTTTCGGCGGTTCGGCAATGAAACCGTTTTGCGCCGTGCAGGGCAGATAAATCAGACCCGCATAAGCGCCGGTGTCATCCGCGTCACCCGTATGACCGGCCATAACGTTTGTATCCACGTAAACCGGATAAACCGGGTCGGTGATCGCAATTACGTTTTTGTGGCCCAATACATCGAGGATGCCGCCGCAATCGCATTTGGAACCGTCCGAGACAAAGATTTCGTCATCGGCCACGTCCAGCTTGTGGTCGCGATAATCATTCTGCGCAATCGCGCGCCGCAGAAAATCATAGCCTTGCTCCGGGCCGTAACCGCGAAATGATTGCCGGTTCGCCATTTCGTCCACCGCTTTGTGCAGGGCCGTCGTCACGGCGGGCGGCAGCGGTTCCGTCACGTCACCAATGCCGCAGCGGATCAAGCGCTTCGCTGCGTCCGGATTCTTTTCGCAAAAAGCATTCACGCGGCGGGAAATCTCCGGGAAGAGATAACCGGCCTTTAACTTCAAATAATTATCGTTCAGGTAAGCCATGATATTCCAATCTCAATATAAGCGGCGGAAAATACCGTATGCTCCGCCTCTGTGCAAGGGCGGTGTGAATGGTTTTTAGGTTGGCCGTCCGGCGTTATTTCGGCGGGTCACTTTGCAGATAGGCGAATAAATCACGCACCTGTTGTTGACTAAGTGCTTCCAGCAGGCCTTCCGGCATTAACGAAATCGCGGAGGCATTCAGGCTTTTGATTTGGCTGCGGGCCAGCACGGTGCGTTGATTCGACGCGTCCAGAATGGTCACCGCCTGTTCGCTCGATTCCACGATCAGGCCCGTCAATGAACGCTCATCCTTCAGTTCCACGTTGTAACTGATGTATTCCGGACGAATCGCCAGGCTCGGCGAGAGAATATTCTCCAGCAGGAAGTTCAAGTTCTTCCGGTCCGCCACCGTCAGGTCGGGGCCGATGTGATTGCCCTCCGCGAACAGCGAATGGCACACCGCGCAAGTCGTTTGAAAAACCTTGTGGCCTTCGGCGGGATCGCCTTTGGCCAGTTTGATCATGCTGACGAAGCCTCTCACCAGCGCCAATTTTTCTCCGGTCGTTTCGCCCTGCACTTTGCCCCAATACTTGTTGATCAGCGGCGGAATTTCTTTATCGCTGTATTCCGCGATTTTCCGGACCTGCGTCAAGGGCACCTCTTTGGCGTCAATCTCTTTGCGATCCACCGCTTGCAGCAACGCCAGCGCCCATGAACTGCGGGCCGTCAGCAACACGCGGATACGATTGCGCAAATCGGCGTTCGCACCCGGATACATCGCCAGCAATTTCGGCGCAATTTCCGGATCGGGGAATGATTGCAACGCCGTCAGCGCGGCTGCTTGCACTTTGCCCGACTCTTTGGTGCTGACCAATTGCACCAGCGTCCGTTGGCTTTCCGGATTGGCAATCTGTCCCAGCAGAGTAATCGTCGCCACGCGTTCGCTGTCGGGAACCTGATGGCTGGCTACCAGCGCCAGCGCCTTGACCACCGCAGGTTTGCTGCCCAGACGGCACGCGAAACGGATCAAGAGCGAATTCGGTTCTCCTTGCGACCAGAGCGTGTTCAGCACTTTTTCAAATTGCGGTGGCACCTTCGCGAGCGAGCGTCCTTCAAACGCTTTCTCCATGCCTTGCAGCAGCAGATTTACTTCCGTTGGTCCGGGCGCCATTTCCAGCAGACGCGCACACGTGGCGAAGTTCGCGTCATTCTCTTCGGCCGCGTAACGGCGGCCCAACCGCTCGATAATAAATTGCCGGATGATCGGCGTCTGCCAGTCCGAGCGCGAACCGACCAGTGCCAGCACCCGTTCGCGATCTGAAATTGCTTTGTCTTCCACGGCCCACCACAGCAGCATGGGAATTTGCGGATCGCTCACATCCTCACTGCGATGCAGCAGCGCGCGCACAATCGGCAGCGAATCCTTGCCCGGCAGCCGTTTGGCCGTGCAGGCCAGTTGATTCCTCACGACCGGGCTGGGGTCTGTTTCCGCCAGATTTTGCAATCGTTCACCGACTGTTCCGGAAACTTTGCGCGCATCTCCGAGCAATCGCACCGTCCAGGCCCGCACATCTTCATCCGTGTGCGTGAGCGTTTTGAGCGCGAAAGGTTCATCCAGACCGCCGCTCGCATAGAGCGCCCACAAGGATTCCAGCGCCAGCTTGCCTGGGTTATCCAAAATGTATTTCCGCAAACCCGGATACGCTGAGGAGTCATGCCGTTCCGCCAATATTTCCCGTGCCGTTTGCACATACCACTCGTTCGGATGGCTTAAGAGATCGAGCAATTCCCGGCTGGATTTGCGGCTCAGATCAAACGCGGGCACGGTCTTTGCGCCTTTCGTTTGAACTTTGTAAACGCGGCCGTTGCTCTTATCCCAATTGTCGCGCGGGTCCACGTGCGTGGCCCGTTTGTCATACCAATCCGCAATGTAGATCGCGCCATCCGGCCCCGTCTGGCAATCTACCGGGCGGAACCACGGATCATTCGCCACCAGAAAATCCCCCGCATACTCTTGCGTGAAACTGGAACCGTCCCGCTTGAACGTGTGCCAGTAAATCGCGTTTGCCAGCAGATTGCCCGCGACGTAGGTGCCGTCAAATTGAGACGGCAGCGCGTGCCCTTGATAAACAATGCCGCCGCACGTCACATGGCCGCCTTTGAAATTCTTATACGGAATGTGCTCGAAGAAGCCGAACGTGTAAGGATTGTGCAACGCCCCATGCTTCCCGAAATTCTTCACGTAATACGCCCCTTGCACCTGATGCAACGAGACTTTTTCGTAATTCGTGCCGGCAATCACGTTGCCGTGTTCATCGAAATCCAAACCCCACGTATTGCCGCCGCCTTCCGCGAACAATTCAAATTCCTTCGTCACCGGATGATACCGCCAGATGCCTTGCTGAAATTCGATCCCGCGAATGTGTGACGTGGTGGTGCTTCCCGCCGCGCCATACAGCCATCCATCCGGCCCCCATTGAAGTGAATTCGGAAACGCATGCGCATCCTCCATGCCGAAACCCGACAGCAACACCTCTGGATCACCATCCGGAACATCATCGTGATTCCGGTCCGGATAGAAGAGCAGGTAAGGGGGCTGTGCGACAAAGACCCCGTCATAACCCACCGCGAAGCCGGAAGCCAGATTCAGGTCCGTGATGAAATCCTTGAATTTATCCATCTTCCCATCGCCATCCGTATCCTCGCAAATGGTGATATGATCGATCCCCTTGGGCCCTTTGGGTGGCGGTTCCGGCACCTTGTCATAAACCGTCCGCAAATATTCATCCACCTTCACCGGCTTCAATCCCGCCGGATGCGGATATTGGAGATATTGCAATACCCACATGCGCCCGCGCGAATCAAAGCTGACCGATAACGGTTGGCGGATTTCCGGTTCGCTCGTTACCAGTTTCACCTCCAGCCCTTCGGCGACCGTCATTCGCTTCACGGCCTCGGTCGGGGTAAAGCCGCCACTGTCTGCCAGCAGGAGATTTTGTCCCAGAACCAGGCAACCCGCCAACACGGAGAGAATTTGTGTGCTTGTGCGCATGATGAATAGATGACTCTTAATTTAATCGAAGTATTCGATGCGAGGCAATCTTGTTAACAAGGAAGGGCAGGGCCAACACTGGCATATTTTTTTGCGTCCTCGAATTTCGCGCCAGCGTCCTGGATTGCGGCAGTCCTCTGCCGCTTTGTGAGGCCCACGTAAATGCCGTCATCCGTCGAACTTTCAGGCCCGCGCCACCTCCACTTCGTTAATATGTTTAGCCACAACCAATAATAAAAATCCGGTTCCCGCCAGCCGAAAACCGCCTCATTTCCAGCCATTTTCCGGCCTTTTCCCCCTCCGCCAACCGCTTCCAGGTCAGCGGCCTCTGAAATAATTGATTTTTCCACGTGACAAGTCAGAGTTGATGCTTATATTTCTCCGCTCTCTGGACGACCCTATCGTCTAGCGGTTAGGACACCGCCCTTTCACGGCGGGTGCACGGGTTCGATTCCCGTTAGGGTCGCCATTTTCAGCAATCCGGCTGAATGGCGCTGCCGGGCCACCTTCGTCAATTTCCCTCTGAAAGAATCTTTGGTTAGCCACTTTTTGGTCCCTTTGCATGCGTTCCACCTCCAACCATCCTCTTCGTTTGCACCGGTTCCCCAGTTCCGCACTCCGCAATTCAAATTCCGCACTTAATTTATCCCTGAATAGCCCTGAATAAGCCTGACAGCCCTGACAAAACCTCCGAAGCGCGTCCATCCGTGCTTTCGCGCCCTCATCCGGTTCCCCTCCAGGAAGGGGTTAGGGGGCTTCGTCATTCCCTTTCCCCATCCGTGTAAATTTGTGTTCATCCGTGGTATCATCGGTTTTTCTCCTTTCGCGTGTTCCGCGTATTTTGCGATTTAATTTCCCTTTTTTCGGGCTTCATTCGGATTTGGTCATTCGGTCATTCGTCATTTTGCCCCTCCGTGTCGCCCCATTCGGCACTCCGAAATCCACCTTCCTCATGTAATTTATCCCATACAAAGCCATACAAGCCCATACACCGCCTCCCCGATCGCCTTCCCATCCCGAAGGGATGCCAGACATTAGCCGGGGGTGAACCCGCTTTCTGGTCCCAGCAGCCCGATGCCGGGGCCGCTGAACATTCGCGGCGTGCGCATCGGCGTGCCGGTGTGCGAGG
>JBEHZA010000050.1:0-17549 GCA_048497895.1 Verrucomicrobiota bacterium | reverse complement strand
CTTTGATTCGCCAAACTCAAGCTGGCTTCGTTCAAGGTCAACGTCGCTTTTGCTTCGAGCGATTTGCCGATAGCCTTGGCTTGCCGCGCCTTTTCGAGTTCGGGCAATGCGAGGTCGCGCAATTCAAAAAGTTTCTTCCACGTTTCGTCTTCACCAGACGAACGGTTCAGCTGCGTCGGTTGCCAAACCGCAGCATGCACCGACAACGCTTTCGCGCCTCCCGGCACAAATTCCCACGCTTCATCGGCAGTGAACGCGATCACCGGCGACAGCAATTGACACAAGCCCGTCACCAGTCGATACAACGCCGTCTGGCTGGACCGGCGTCGTGGCGAATTTGCCGCGTCCGTATACATCCGGTCCTTGATCACGTCATGATAGATGGACGAAAGTTCCACTGCCGTGAATTGGCTCACCTTCTGGTAAACCACATGAAACTCGTACGCGTCGTACGCTTTCAAAACGTCCGCTTCAAGTTCCGCAAATTTTCCGAGAATCCAGCGATCCAATCCCGTTAACTTCTCATCTGCCACGGTGTGTTTCGCCGGATCGAAATCGTACAGGTTCGAGAGCTGATAACGCAGCGTGTTGCGCAAAGCACGATACGTCTCGGAAACCTTGTTGATGCGCTCTTCGCTCACCACGATGTCGCTGCGATAATCCTGCGAGGCGACCCACAGGCGCACGACATCAGCGCCATATTTCTTCACGTACGCTTCCGCCGTTTGCGGCTTTTCATAACCGCCTTGGCCTTGCTTGCTCTTGGAAATCTTCTCCCGATCCGCATCCACCATGAAGCCGTGCGTCAACACCGTTTTGAACGGCGGCGCGCCATTGCCTGCCAGCGAAAGCAGCAAGGACGATTGGAACCAGCCGCGATGTTGATCGCTGCCTTCCAGGTAAACATCCGCTTGCCACGCTTCGACGCTTGTTTTTCCTGCGTGTTGCAACTCCGACCGCGCCATCAACACGGAACGCGATGAACTGCCTGAATCAATCCACACATCGAGCGTGTCATTGGATTTCGTCACGGCATCGGCGCCTTCCCAGTTTTGCGGCTTCACCGCCGCCCACAATTCCGCCACGGATTTCTCGAACCACACGTGCGAACCATGTTGTTCGATCAAAGCGGCTGCATTGCGCACAATCCGCGCATCCAGCATCGGATTGCCGTCCGCATCGTAAAAAGCCGGAATCGGCACGCCCCACGTGCGTTGGCGTGAGATGCACCAGTCCGGACGTGTTTCCACCGCGCCACGAATGCGGTTGATGCCCCAATCAGGGACCCAGTTCACCTGGCCAATGGCTTCCAGTGCGTGATGGCGGAACGTCCGGCCATCCTGTTCGTGATCGATCTTGATGAACCATTGATCCATCGCGCGGAAAATGACCGCCGTCTTGCTGCGCCAGCAATGCGGATAGCTGTGATGATAATTCTCCTGATGCAGCAGTGCCTTGCGCAGACGCAACTCATGCAACACCACTTCATTCGCGTCGCTCTTGCCGTGCTTTTCTAAAATTGATTTTCCAACCATCTCAGCGGGCATCTGTTGCTCGCGCGGTAAATCGTTCGTGTAAGCGAGACAGCCGTCATCATCTACGGGCGAATAGATTGGTAAACCGACTTGCCGGCCCAGGCCGTAGTCTTCCAACCCGTGACCCGGCGCGATATGCACAAAGCCTGTGCCCGTCGTGTTCTCCACGAACGTCGCGTTATGCAGCTTGCCGGTGCGATTGCAGAACGGATGTTCGTATTCGATCCGTGCCAGTTCCTCCGCATCCACCGTGCGGATGATCTCGTAATTGTCCCAACCGCACTTGGCGGACACCTGAGAGAGCAGGGCATCGCAAACGATATACGTCTCCCCATTCGCGTGCACGTATGAGTAAAAGAAATTGGAATTGTAGGCCACCGCGAGGTTCGCCGGCAGCGTCCAGGGTGTCGTTGTCCAGATGATGACAAAGGTGTTCGGTTCGCCTTTTACGCGGAACTTCACGTAAACGCTTTGGCTCACATGATCGTTATATTCCACTTCCGCTTCCGCCAGTGCCGTGCGGCAGGGGATGCTCCAATACACCGGCTTCTTCCCGCGATAAACAAAGCCCTTTTCCACGATGTCTGCGAACAGGCGCAGTTCATTCGCTTCGTATTCCTTGTTGAGCGTGAGATAAGGATTCTCCCAATCACCAAACACGCCAAGCCGCTTGAATTGTGTGCGTTGAATGTCGATATACTTGCGCGCATACGTTTCGCACGCCTTGCGGATCGTTGCTGCATCAGCAGAAGTGTCACCCGCCTTGCGCATGTCCTGCGAGACCTTGAATTCAATCGGCAACCCGTGACAATCCCAGCCCGGAACATACGGCGCATTCTTCCCGCGCAACGTCTGATACTTGATAATGATGTCCTTCAGAATCTTGTTCAGCGCTGTGCCGATGTGGACGTCGCCATTCGCAAACGGCGGTCCGTCATGCAGCACAAACTTCGTCGGGGCATTCGCGCGCGCCGCTTGAATTTTCTGGTAAAGCTGATCCTTTTGCCAGCGCTCCAGACGTTGCGGTTCACGCGTCACCAGATCCGCTTTCATCGGAAAGTCGGTCTTCGGCAGATTCAGTGTATCTTTGTATTCCATTGCACCTAAATTTAAGGTCGAGCACGCTAACAGCGACCCGTCAGCATATCAAGGGCGGGATTTAACCTCACCACGTGGACAGCGACCGTCCTCGGTCGCAGCAAAGTGACTCCGTCAAACAGTGTTAGACATTTCCAACCCGCTTGCGCACGCGAATGTTGCTGCGCCCAGCGACAATTGCTGTCCGATAGTTCACAGTTTCCGAATCTCAAACCGATGCAATTTCGGCTGATTCTCCACCCACATCGCCTCCCACGCTTCGTCCACCTCTTGGGCGATCTGTTTTTCGGTGGGTTTATACTTCTTGTATTGCTCCACTTGCCACACGCCGTAAGTGAAATTCGCCTTCTTGTTTTTCTCCAACTGCTGCTCCAGCACCGTCGCTTCGGCGGCGGCGTCCGTTGGCTTGGGATTCGCCCGCTCGAGGATGAAATGTTTTACCGCCGCAATGGTTCGCAATTGTTGCGTGATCAGCACGTGCCGCTTCGTATTCAACTCCATCACCTTCGCCGCCTGCTTATATTGCGGCGTCTTCGGGTTCGTTGCCAGATTGACCCCCGCCTGCAATTCCTCCGCTGAACACGTCTGCACCGTCTGACCGTCGATCACGATTTCATACGTACCCGGAGCCAGATGCGCCACTGTCAGTACTTCGCGATTCAACTCCGCCGTAAACGGCACCAGGTCCAGCGCCTTTTGCGCTCCCGAAGCGACGGGGAAGGGGAGTGCATGCTCTTGGCACGCAAAACTCACGCCGCCATTGGCTGCCTTCAAATCGGAAATCTGGCAATTCTCCTGTTTCACTGCTTTCCCCTGCTTGGCATCCACCGCCATGTCCGAAACGAAAGCCGGAACCCCTTGCGCCTTCAGTAACTCGTACGCCATCACCAGATGTCCAACCTCACCCGGATGAACCCGATCCGGTCCCACGATGGTAAACGCCGGATCTTTCTTCTGCTGTTCCGCATTCAATCCGGTCATCAAGGTATGAAAATCCACCACGCCCCCGTTAAACCGTGCCGCCAGCTTGCGTCCATCCTCGCCGCAGATCGCCAACGCATCATTTACCCCGTAAAGATTCGTGGTCGTTTGCGTCCCCGTCTGATCGTAAATCGAGGGCGTAATAAAGATCAGCTTGCAACCCGTATTTGCCAGCGTCTCCGAGAGTTTAGTCATATTCGCGTTGTAGGAAGTGAGCGCCCGTTGCCGTTGCTTCTCGACTTCCGGCCCCGTGTTATTCTTCCCGTAGGAATTGCGGCCCACGTCATTCATCCCCAGCATGATCGTCGCCACCGTCGGATGGTGCGGCTCAATATCCCACGCGTAACGCAGCAACGCGCCGCTCGCTGTATCTCCGGAAATCCCGCAATTATACGCCGTGAACTTCCGGTCTGGAAACCGCGTCGCGTAGTACAAGAGTATCTGAGCCGTGTAACTCCCCCCATGCGTGATACTATCGCCAATGAACGCCACCGTGTCTCCCTTCTGAAATTGGCCCGCCGCCGGTTGCGCCACCGCTGGCTCCGCAAAAATCAATAACGCCCCGATTGTAAGCGCCGCCACCAGACCTTGCCGGACACTTTGTTTGCCCGTCTGGCCCCATTTCAGAACTGCCCGGATGGATTCCATCATCATAGTCGTTTTCGAGTTAGTTACAGTTTGGCTTAAGTCCGTCCAATTTGCGGTGCGCTTACGCCGATGTCAAAGCGAGATAACTTTTCAATTACCCGCCGGTTTGTTTGTTACTGGCAGTGGCTTGATTTCATGCAAATCAAGCACCTGCTTTTGCGCCAGCAAACGCGTGCGCAATTCCGCGTAAGGCAAGTCCTGCACGGCCAGTTTCTTTTGAGCCGCCAGTGCCGCCGCGACACCCGCACTCTGTCCCAGCATCATCCACGTCGGCTCGACGCGAATGGAGGAATACGCCACGTGCGAAGCCGAAAGCGCCACTGGCACCAGCAGGTTTTCACACTCACTCCGGCGCGGCGTCAAACTGCGATAGGGAACCTGATGCGGTTGGCCAATCTTTCGCGCTGCGATCCGCTCGGGAAAAATCGTGCCTTCATTGATAAAACCACCCTCCGGTGTCGCCACCCGCTGACAATCGTGCGAATCAATCGGGAAGGAACTGATGCCCACCGAATCCGCCTTAGCGACATTGGTGCGCACATCGCTTTGTGTCAGCACATACTCGCCGATCATGCGCCGCCCTTCGCGCACGTATAACACCGGCGGCCAATTGTCAAAAGCCGTGAACTCATCCTTCGCCAACCCCCAGCGCTGCATCTCCGCCCGTAAATTTGCTGGCACGGACGGATCATTATTCAGGAACCAGATCAGCCCGAGCGTGTAATTTTTGTGTGCATTAAAGATCACTTGCCGCTGCGGCCAATCCGCTTCGATCCACGCCGAGCTTTGCCCCACCAAACCAAGCGAGATTTGCCCGCCAATGCTGTTGTTTACATCCGTCTTCCCGCCCGGCAGCGGGTAAAAATCCATCAGCATGCGGGCTTTGGGATTGGCCGCGAGGTAACGCCGCACCAGCTCATACTGAGCCGGATCGTAATTCGCCGGTTTGGGGAAGGGGACCTTGCGCGCCGCATCTTCCGCCACGCACAGGCGGAAGCTGTAAGTCATCACCCGCCCATCGCCCTTGTCCGGTCCAGCCTCGCGGGCCGTCATCAATGGCAACACTTCTCCGGCGGCCAATGGAGGTGATAACGCCATCGGTTTCTTGGAGAATTGTTGTCCCGCCAGCGCTTCGCCATATTGTTGCTTGCTCTCCCGTCCGCTCGTGTAACGCACCTTGGCCGCTGGCAATAAATCCCCTTCATACGAAGCATCGACAAACACCTTGGCGCGGAATGTTTCCCCCTTTTGCGTCGTGAATTGTTGCAAACGATGCGCCTCGACTGTGGACGAAGTCAGCCATTGCCCCAGAAACACCTGAACTCCGGCCTCGCGGACCAAATCATGAAACACCTGTTCCGCCACGTGCGGTTCATACGTCCAGGGGCGTTGATCCTTCACTGCCACCTCATACGGCAATTTAACACCGCGCTTTTGATAATCCGCTTCGATGCGCAAATGAATCTCCTCGAACAATCCGCGCAATGATTCGCGATCCGTCTGGTTGGAATCACTGAAACTCAGACCGCTGCTCATGATGCCGCCAAGAATCGGCAATGGTTCTACAATCGCCACCTTCGCCCCTTCCCGTGCCGCCCCTACGGCTGCGGTAATTCCCGCCGGTGTCCCTCCATAAACAACCACATCGAATTGATGATCTGCCGCTCTCGCGATGCCTGTGCTGAACCAAATCGTCAGCAGACCAAAGCCCAGACGGAATGCGCGCGTAGTGGTGGAAATCATGATGAAAGATTGTTGTAGGTCGCCGCCCTCCGGTCAAGCGCTACCAGTAGCGTCAGCCATCCCTGGCTGACGGTGAGCGCGGCTTCCAGCCGCGTTTCTCTTGTGAACCCCGTTCCGGAATCTATTCCATCCCCAGCGGAATCGCCTCTTCGATCAACAGCAGCGGCATTTTATTCCGGATCGGATACAGCACCTTCCCATCCTTTCGGATCAAGCCATTCTCAATCCGTTCCTTAATTGTATCGCCGCGTCGGTTCCGCACCTGACCCGCGCTGATATTCCGATTCAATTTTTCGAGTGTTCCCGAATCTGCCAATGAAACTGGCTGATGCGTTTCCGGACAACCCAGTGAGCGTAGCAATTCAGGATCAATCATGACTGGATTTGCTTTGCACCGCTTGAGCCGCCGCTTCGTAAACTTGCTTGAGTGGCACACCCGCTTGCGTCGCGATTTGTTTGCACGACTCGTATTCCGGCGCCACCTGCTTGATTTGACCGTTTAATTTCCCCAGTTTTACCGTTACTTCGCCGAAAGGGGTTTTAACCGTCACGAATTCACGCTTCAATTTGCGCCGTTCCGTCAAAGTGCGGCGAACGCCAAACGCGCTTGTTTCCGTCAGCATCAGCTCGGCAAATTTGTCCGCGGCGTCGGAAATACACAGCACCGTTAACAACACGCCCGGACGGTTCTTCTTCATCTGAATCGGCGTGTGAAACACATCCAAAGCCCCTTCCGCCAGCGCGCGCTCCACAAAGTGCCCCAGGATTTCCGCGTTAATATCGTCCAAATTTGTTTCGAGCACCGCAATCGTGTCCGTTTCCCAATCATTTACGGCCTTGGATTCCGTTGAAATTTCGCCCAGCACCGCGCGCAGGACATTCGGTCGCGTGCGATTATTGCGCGTGCCCAATCCATAGCCAATTTTCGTCGCCACCAATCCCTGCATCGGCGCAAAACTTTCCGCAAACTCCGCAAGAATTGCTGCCCCGGTTGGCGTCACCAATTCATGTGGTTCCTCGCATTGCGTCAAAGCAATCCCTCGCGCTCCGAGAATTTCCAGTGTCGCTGTCGTGGGCACGGGAAAACGTCCATGCGCACAATTGACCCAGCCGGTTCCTTCCACCACTGGCGCTGCAATCACGCGCGGTTTACCGAGCATTTCCAAAGCCACGCACGCGCCCACAATATCAATAATGGAATCCACCGCGCCCACCTCGTGAAAATGCACTTCGTCAGGAGGATGTCCATGGATTTTGCCTTCCGCCACTGCCACGCGTTGAAAGACCGCAATCGATTTTTGCTTCACCCAATCGGAGAGCGCACTCGTTTGAATCAGCGTCTTAATTTGCGCGAAGTTCCGGTTGTGTTCCACTGCCTCGTCGTGTTCATGGCCATGGTCATGACTGTGACCATGCGCATGGCTGTGGGCATGATCTTCTCCAATCGCAAAATCATGATCCGCCTTGCCCGCCGCATCAGCTTCCAGCAACAGATGAACGTCAAACTTCGTTCCTTCGATATTCGATTTCTGCTGCCGTGAGACATTCAGATAATAACCCGTCAGCTTCAGTTTCTCCAAAGCCTGTTCCAACGCTTTGGCGTCCACTCCCAGATCGATCATCGCGCCGACAAACATATCGCCGCTGATGCCGCTGAATATATCGAGATAAAGCGTCTTCATAACAATCTGGTTAAAGTCCTCCCCCGGACAGCGACCGTCCCCGGTCGCAGCCATGTCCGTTCACCCGTTGCCTTTTGAAATTTCCTAATCCGCCACGTATTTCAACCCGCCAACAGCAGGAATTTCCCCATCCTCGAATATTTAACTCAGCCTTCATTTTCCGCTCGCCAGCGCGTTGATCTGACTCGCCGCATATCCTGCGCCGAAACCATTATCAATATTCACCACCGTGACCCCGCTGCCGCAACTGTTCAACATCGCCAGCAGGGCTGCCAGCCCGCCGAAATTCGCGCCGTAACCGATGCTGGTTGGCACCGCAATTACCGGACGCGCCACCAACCCCGCCACTACGCTTGGCAACGCCCCTTCCATGCCCGCCACGGCCACGATCACGTTGGCCCGTTGAACCTGGTCAAGCCGTTTGAGTAAACGGTGCAGACCAGCCACTCCCACGTCGAAAATGCGTTCCACCTGGTTGCCCATGACTTCTGCTGTAACCGCGGCTTCCTCCGCTACCGGCAAGTCACTCGTTCCAGCGCACAGCACGGCCACCACGCCCGGTCTTTTCTTTAAGGGAGTTTTTTCAACCGTCACACAACGCGCCACCTCATGATGCACCGCGTGTTTGAATTTTTTCTTTAACGCTTTGGCATGCTCATCCGTGATCCGCGTAATGAGGACACGTTCTTCCTGTTGATACAATTGCGCGGCGATTTTAACAACTTGAAGGGGTGTTTTGCCCGCGCCAAAAATGACTTCAGGAAAACCTTTGCGCAACGCCCGGTGTGTGTCCACCTGAGCAAACCCCAGGTCTGCGAGGGGCGCGGCCTGAAAGGCATGCAAAACCTCATCCCGGTTCGTTTTTCCGGTGCGGAATTTTTCCAACAGTTCAATCGCTTCGGCAGTTGTCACCCCGTTACGATGTCACGAAGCGCTGGCAGGGTCACGTGGAAATTGCACAGGAGCTGGGCAGGGGAAGATCACGCGGAAACCCGGCGCCTCCAGTTATTGCAGGTTTTCCCACTGCAACCCGTGATCCGATTGATGATGTTTGAACAAGCGCTCCCGGTTTTCAAACAGGTACCAGACGACGACAATGTTGAAAATCAGTACGCCCATGACACTCCACTTGAAGTGCCGCACCACGTCGTAAAGTTCAATCGGAATAAAAAAGGCGGATTCACCAATGGCCAGCCAGCCAGCCCAACTCACGCGGAACATCAGGCCAAAGCCTTCCACCAGCGAAAACAGGCTGTAAATGAAAGTTCCCCCTGCCGCCCACAATACTTTGGCTTCAGTTAGATTGCCGATCTGCTCTGCCAGCGAAGTGAAGAACTTATTGCCCGGATGCACCTTGATCGTTTCCATCAGGTTCATGAACCACGGCGTGTTGATTAATTTCTGGAATTCCGCCGGCAGATCATTATCGGAAAGGCAGTAGGCTACGACGGCCAACGTTAAAAACAAAAGCCCCTTCAGCAGCTTCATGACGATAATCGCATAAAGCGTTGGCGCCCTTTTCTTCCCCGTTGGAGCTGCTATGACTGCCCCTGCCATTTTAACGCACTTTGGACAATAGCAAAGACACCAGGTCGTCAAGTTTGACGCGGGTCTGTTGCATGGAGTCACGTTCGCGCAAAGTGACGGTGTCTTTCAAGTCTGGAGTTTCCCCCAAAGTATCGAAGTCAATCGTGACGCAGAAAGGTGTACCGCCTTCGTCCTGGCGCGCGTAGCGACGGCCAATCGCGCCGGCTTCATCATAGAAAACCGTCATGTGCGGGCGCAGCAAATCGCGGATTTCCTTCGCCTTTTGCACCAGTTCCGGCTTGTTCTTCAGCAACGGGAACACGCCCACCTTAATCGGCGCAATCCGCGGATGGAAACGCATCACCACGCGCGTTTCACTCTTGCCCTTCTCATCCGTGCTGGTGACTTCGTCGTACGCATTGCACAACAGCGCGAGAATCAAACGGTCCACGCCCGCTGAAGGTTCGATCACATGCGGGATATATTGGCCCTTGGCCATTTTATCAAAATAAATCTTCGCTTCAGTTTCGGCTTGCGCCTTGGCATCAGCTTCACTGGCGCCTTTCTTCATGAACGCCGCCGTTTTGCTCGCGACAAAATTCGCCTGCAACGCCGCTTTCTTTGTTTCATCAAGCTTGCCCCAGGCCGTGCGCAATTCTTCATCAAACACGCCCATCGTCTTGCCGGAATGTTTCTCGTGCTGCGACAAATCGAAATCACCGCGTGCCGCAATGCCTTCGAGTTCCTGCGTCCCGAACGGAAACTTGTAAAGAATATCCACGCAAGCCCGCGCGTAATGCGCCAGTTCATCGGCTTTTTGCCAGTATTCTTCGAAATCTGTGCGCGGCAGACCAATGCCTTCGTAGAAGCGAATGCGTTGCTCTACCCAATATTTATGCCAGACTTCCCAGCCCCAATTCGCTTGCGGTTCGCCCTGCCAGCCGTTGTCTGCCACTTTGGCCACGGAACCGGACAGCGCTTCAACCGCTTCATCCGGCTTGATGAAAAATTCGAGTTCCATTTGCTCGAACTCGCGCGAACGGAATGTAAAATTGCGAGGCGTCACTTCATTGCGAAATGCCTTGCCCATTTGCCCGATGCCAAACGGCACTTTTTGACGTGAGGTTTCCAACACGTTCTTAAACTGTGCGAAGATCGCTTGCGCCGTTTCCGGACGCAGGTAGGCAACGTCGTTTTCCGTGGCCGTGGGCCCGACGTACGTTTTGAACATCAGGTTGAACGGCACTGGTGGTGTCAGCAAAGAGCCGTTTTCTGGGTTGAAGCGTTGAGAGTTTTCGACCTTCTCCGTGCGTTCGCCGGTTAATTCAACATTCTGCAAACCGCGCTGCGAATAAAATTGAACAGCCGTTTTGCGTGCGCTTTCCGGCGGTTTCCCTTGTGCCAGCAATACCGCGTAGGGCTCGCTGATTTCTTTACCCGAGACCGTATCTTTTGCCCCGCTATAATGGTAAGCCACACCCGATTGCACATCGACCTGATCCGCGCGAAAACGCTTCTTGGTCAGCAAACAATCACACATCGGATCGCTGAACGTATCCACATGTCCGCTCGCCTTCCAAATTTGCGGGTGCATGATGATCGTCGCTTCCAGGCCGGAGACATCGTCGCGTTCATGGACGATGCGGCGCCACCAGGCGTCTTTCACATTGCGTTTCAGCTCGGCGCCCAGCGGACCGTAATCCCAAAAACCATTTATGCCTCCGTAGATTTCGGAGGACTGAAAAACAAACCCGCGCCGCTTGCACAGCGACACAATCTTTTCCATCAATTCATTTGTCTTTGGTTCGGCCATAGGGGCGGGAAGTCTTTGCTATCGGACGTCCGATGTCAAGCGGGTGAGCGCTGTTTTGGCACGAACGGAAATCGCCGTTCAAGGGCCGGTAATTGGCCTATAGAAAGGCCCAGCCTGGACTGGGAAGGTGTTGAAAATTTAACCCGAAAGTCACTTCGATCCGGAACTGGTAGCGGCGGGCATCCTTGCCTGCCGGTGACCGCGGCTTCCAGCCGCGTGTCATTCAGAGTTAGTCGGTACTCAATTTTCGTAAAATTTTCCGGTGCGCGCTGGAGAAGGCCAGTTTTTCCAATTCGCTCAACGTGAGCCATTCGCCGGAGAGTTTTTTCAAACTCGCTCGCTGGGAAACTTCCACACGGAACACTTCCAGCGTGATACGATAACGCGTGATCGAGTGCTTGATGGTGATGAGCGGTTCTAAAAGTTTTACGAGCAGGCCGAGTTCCTGTTGCGCTTGCTCTGATAAATTTATTTTGGTGAGTTCTACTTCAAAATTCGGAAACTCCCATAAATGCGCATTCACCACGCCGGCTGGGCGCTGGCGCACTAAAAATTTGTTTTGATCGGTAATAATCAAAGCGATGAACCGGCGCGCTGTCACGGTCTGACGTTCGCCGAAATTGGGCAATTCCTCCTGCCGTTTCTCGCGATACGCCACACACATCGTTTGTACCGGACAAATCAGGCATTGCGGTTGTTTCGGCGTGCAGATTAGCGCACCCAGTTCCATCAGCGATTGATTGAGATGGGAACAATTCGGGGTCGCTTCCGATTTAACCTGGTGCGCTTCGATGACGAGCGCTTCCGCCAGCGTCCACAATTGCGCATTGGTATTCTTTTCGCGTGGATTCGCGTCAATTCCCATTAAGCGGCACAAAACGCGAATCACATTGCCATCAAGAATTGGTGTCGGCTCATCGAAAGCGATGCTGCAAATCGCGCCGGCCGTGTAACGCCCAATCCCCGGCAACGCGAGCACGTCCTCAAATTTCCGTGGAAATCTTCCTCCGTGTTGCGTGACAATTACGTTCGCGGCCTTTTGCAAATTGCGCGCCCGCGTGTAATAACCGAGCCCTTCCCACAGCTTGAGCACCCGCTCCTGTGGGGCTTGCGCCAGCGCGGTTACGGTGGGCATTTCGCGCATCCACCGTTCCCAATAAGGGATCACCGTTTTAACCTGCGTCTGTTGCAGCATGATTTCCGACACCCAGATCGCATACGGATCGCGCGTGTGGCGCCATGGCAAATCGCGGGCCTCCTGGGCAAACCACGCCAACAGAGCTTTTGCCACGGTCTTCGCTTTTTGCATCGCGCGGCAGGCTAACCGAGGCGTTGCCAGTCGCAACAGGGAAATGTGTTCGAATAGTCAGCAGTGAATAAATTGAGTTAGGAAACAAGGGACACATTTACGAAGGACGTGTGATTGCAAATTGGCGGAACGCGGCTGTGGCGGAGCCCAGCCGCAGCAAGATGAAAAAGGACGACGGCTTCGGAATAATATCACCTATTTCGATATTTGAACATGGCTGCGGCTGGTTCCGCAGGCGGAACACTGCCGCGCTCTGAAAGCCTGCCCGCGAAGAATATTCGACAATCGCCTTATCCGTCCCTACGTTAAGCGGTCATTTGTGAAACCGTTGACCTCATACACCTGTAAATTGACGAACGAACAGGCCAATGCGCTGCATTCATACCTGAAAGCGCACGATTTTGCCTTTCGTGAGGTGCCGTATGCCCGTTTTGCCGGGGAAAAAGAGAAAGTAAACGTCGTTTTTTACGAAAGTGGCAAGCTGGTCCTGCAAGGGAAGGGGATTCAAGAATTTATCGAATTTGTGCTGGAACCGGAAATTCTGCAAGAAGCCAAACTCGGTTACGAAGCCGTTTTAAACCCGGAATTGCTTTTACCCCGGCTGGGTGTGGATGAAAGCGGTAAGGGCGATTTCTTCGGGCCACTCTGCGTCGCGGGCGTTTACGTTAACGAAGCTGTGGTGAATGCCTGGAAAGAGGCTGGGGTGCGCGATTCCAAAAATATTTCCAGCGACCGCGTCATTGCCGATCTCGCGGAATTGATTCAAAACACTCCCGGTTGCGTAACTACAGTAGTTCCAATTGGTAACGAAGCGTATAATCGTTTGTACGCGAAGATGGGGAGCGTCAACACCTTATTGGCCTGGGGGCATGCCCGGGTGATTGAAAACCTCATGTCTCAACGGCAGCGCATGAATCCTCCGCCGGTGCGGGCTATTAGTGACCAATTCGCTTCCAGCAAAGAGACTGTGTCCAAAGCACTTATGGCGCTAGGGCGGGAAATAGAATTGATTCAACGGCATAAAGCAGAAGCTGATTTAGCGGTGGCTGCCGCTTCGATTTTAGCGCGAAATGAGTTCGTGACCCGCCTGGCGCGGCTGGAAAAAGAGTTCGGCTTAAAACTGCCGAAAGGAGCTTCCGCTGCTGTGGATGCTGCCGCCAAAGAATTTTTAGTCCGGCACGGTGTGGAAAATCTCTCGAAAGTGGCTAAAATGCACTTTCGGACAGCCCTTCGGGCGCAAGGACTTCCGGAGCCGCCGAAGACCGCCTGGCGCAAGCCGGGAGGGAAACGTGCAGAGAGTTAAAATTTTTTTTGAAAAATCGTTGACACATTACAATGGCAGAATATTGTGGTCGAGGTCAGTGAGCCGTAAAAAGTAACAAAATAAACTCTATATCGTTCAGCTTTTTAAAGCTAAAAAGTTGAGGTATTGGGGCTATTTTCGTCTTTTTTGGGTGTCAGGATTAAATATATTTGCCCATGTAGCTCAGTTGGCAGAGCACGTCCTTGGTAAGGACGAGGTCATCAGTTCAATCCTGATCATGGGCTCCAGTTTTTGAATTAAGTAAAGAAAACCAGAACAACAACCGTAGGATATCGAATGGCAAAAGAAGCGTTTCAAAGAACAAAGCCGCACGTTAACGTCGGAACAATCGGCCACGTTGACCATGGTAAATCCACCCTCACTGCGGCCCTGGTTGCAGTGCAGTCCCGCAAAGGGCTGGCAAAAACAATTTCCTATGCTGAAATCACAAAGGGCGGCACCGTCCGTGACGACAGCAAGACGGTGACCATTGCGGCGTCACACGTTGAATATGAATCTGACGCCCGCCACTACGCGCACGTTGACTGCCCTGGCCATGCTGACTATGTGAAAAACATGATCACGGGTGCTGCGCAGATGGACGGCGCGATCCTTGTGGTGAGCGCTGCGGACGGCCCGATGCCTCAAACCCGCGAACACATTCTCCTGGCTCGCCAGGTCGGTGTGCCGGCGATCGTGGTTTTCCTGAACAAGGTTGACCTCGTGGACGATGCTGAATTGCTCGACCTCGTCGAAATGGAAATTCGTGACTTGCTCAGCAAGTATCAATTCCCGGGCGACAATACCCCGATCGTTCGTGGTAGCGCCACCGCCGCTATGGCTGGCACGCCGGAAGGTGAAAAGGCGATCGCTGATCTCCTGGCCGCCGTTGACTCTTTCATCCCGCTGCCGACTCGTGAAGTGGATAAGCCCTTCCTGATGTGCATCGAAGACGTGTTCAACATTGAAGGTCGTGGCACTGTGGTGACTGGCCGTGTCGAACGTGGCGAACTGAACAAAATGTCGGAAGTCGAAATCATTGGTCTTAAGGACACCCGCAAGACCACGGCGACGGACATTGAAATGTTCCGTAAGTTGCTGGATAAGGCGACTGCCGGTGACAATGTGGGCGTGCTCCTGCGTGGCACCAAGAAAGAAGAAGTGGAACGTGGCATGGTGCTCGCGAAGCCGGGCAGCATTACCCCGCACACGAAATTCAAGGCGGAAGTCTATGTGTTGACCAAGGAAGAAGGTGGTCGCCATACTCCGTTCTTTAACAAATACCGTCCTCAATTCTACTTCCGCACGAGCGATGTCACCGGTAACGTGACGCTGCCGGCGGGTGTGGAAATGGTGATGCCAGGTGACAACGTTTCTGTGGACATCGAGCTGATCGCTCCGGTCGCCATGGAAAAAGGTCAACGTTTCGCGATTCGTGAAGGTGGCCGCACCATTGGTGCCGGTCGTGTGAGCGAAGTTTTGCCGAACTAATAATCATTGCAGTTTAAAAATGGGAGTCGGGTGCGGAGCCCGGCTCCTGTTTTCGTCTCTAAAAGAAAACGACGATTTAAACAGGCCTTTTGCCGTAGTAGGGCGGTAGCTCAATTGGTAGAGTAGCGGTCTCCAAAACCGTCGGTTGGGGGTTCGAGTCCCTCCCGCCCTGCCAAATAATTATAGACCCGGAGGGGTGGCAGAGTGGTCTATCGCGGCGGTCTTGAAAACCGCTTTGGGGTAACACCCAACGGGGGTTCGAATCCCTCCCCCTCCGCCAATGAAGTGAATTGTGAATAAGACGACGACAATTTTAATCTGGGCCGCAGTCATCGGCGTGGTGTTTGGCTTTCTGTGGAAGAAAGGCCTGCTGTTGCGCCTTTCGAACTACGTGGCAGAAACCCGCGAAGAGCTGCGTAAATGCCAATGGCCCACCGTGGATGAATTAAAAGGCTCCACCGTCGTCGTAACGGTGTCTATCGTGTTGCTTGGCGGCTTCACGATTGTGGTGGATCTGGTAATCTCCCAACTGGTTCGTTGGGTCATGTAATAACCGATAGAAAGACATTTAAATGCGCAGCCAGTGGTTTGTCATTCATACGCTTTCCGGCCAGGAGCAAAAGGTCAAGGATAGCATCGAGAAGCGCATCAAGACCGAAGAGATGTCTGATTACATCAAAGAGGTCCTGGTGCCGATGGAAAAAGTGGCGGAAGTTCGTAACGGCAAGAAAACGGTTACGACCCGCAAGCTTTATCCCGGCTACGTGTTTATTGACATGGTATTGCTCGACGAGAGCAATCGCATTATCGAAAAGCCCTGGTATTTTGTCCGGGACACGCAAGGCATCATCGGTTTTGTCGGCGGTGAGCGTCCTTCGCCTACCCCCAGTGACGAAATCGAGTCGATCAAGTCACAAATCTCTGACTCGGAAGATCAGGAAAAGCCGAAGGTCAATTTCGAAATCGGCGAAACGATCAAGATCAACGACGGTCCATTCTTGAATTTCAGCGGTGTGATCGAAGAAATCGAGCCGGAACGCGGCAAGTTGAAGGTCACCGTAAATATTTTCGGCCGCAATACACCGGTCGAGCTTGAATATTGGCAGGTGGAAAAGGCGTAAGTAAGCAACGGGTGCCCGAGGCACTCGCAGCAGGCACATTTAGACAACAATTTTTATGGCAAAAAAAGTTACAGGATCGATTAAATTGCAGATTCCGGCCGGTCAGGCCAATCCGGCTCCGCCGGTGGGTCCCGCTCTGGGTCAGCACGGTGTGAACATCATGGCGTTTTGCAAAGAATTTAACGCCGCCACCAAAGAACAGGTCGGTTTGGTTATTCCCGTGGTCATCACGGTTTACCAGGATAAGTCTTTTACTTTCATCACCAAGTCGCCGCCCGCCTCCATTCTCCTCAAGAAAGCCGCTGGAATCGCTGCCGGTTCCAAGACGCCGAATAAGGATAAAGTGGGCAAAGTGACCCGCAAACAGGTTCTTGACATCGTCAAACTCAAGGGCAAAGACCTGAATGCCAACAGTGAAGAAGCTGCTTTCCGCGTCGTTGCGGGAACCGCCCGTAGCATGGGCATCGATATCGTCGGTTAAACCTAAAAGCGGGAGAGCCCGAAAAATGGGACTCGCTATCACCGCATAATAAAATGCCAAGTAAACGTTTCAAAAAAGCACTCACCCTGGTGGATGGCAAAAAAGCCTATCCGCTGAAAGACGCCGTTAACGTGTTAGCCGCCTTCCCGAAGGCGAAGTTTAACGAAACCATCGAAGTCGCCTTCCGCCTCGGCGTTGATCCGAAGCAGTCCGACCAAATGGTTCGTGGCACGGTTCCGCTTCCTCACGGCAGCGGCAAGGACGTCAAAGTTTTGGTTTTCGCCAAGCCTGGTGCGGCAGCGGATGCTGCCAAAGCCGCTGGCGCTGCGTTCGTCGGTTTCGACGACCTGATCAAGAAGTGCAATGAAGGCTGGGCTGATTTCGATATCGCCATTGCCACTCCCGAAGCGATGGTGGAAGTTCGTAAACTCGGTAAAGTCCTCGGGCCTCGCGGTTTGATGCCGAACCCGAAGACCGGCACCGTCACCGAAGACACCGCCAAGGCCGTTCGCGAAGTCCGCGCGGGTCGCGTTGAATTTAAAATCGACAAGGCTGGCAATGTTCACGTTCCCGTGGGCAAAGCCTCATTCAAGCCGGAACAGATCGCAGAAAATGCCCGGGTGGTCATTGAAGCGGTGCAAAAGTCCCGTCCGACCAGCGTGAAGGGCATCTTCATCCGCAGTTGCACGTTGTCCGCCACCATGAGCCCGCCGGTGCGCATTGATGTGCGCGAATTTCTGTCGGCGGCCTGATATTAACCTCTATTGATTTAAGACCATGCGTGCTGAAAAGAAATTTATTAACAGTGAGTACATCG